>JAFUJH010000064.1 GCA_017473775.1 Ruminococcus sp. | reverse complement strand
TTTCCTATGATCCAACCTTGATCCGCTAACTACTGTAATTTAATTTTTCGGCGCTCGAAAGAGGGCTTACTTCAGTGCGCCTATTTTTCAGCAGAATAATTTTCTACTTTTAGGGGTTGACTTTTAATAGTTAGTCACCTCGTAAGAATATTGTGTACCGCCTTCCTGTAGAATCCTCGAGGAAGGAGGATTGTTTATTACTTAAATTCTAATCCAATAAAACTTGGCTGTCAACTCAATTTTTATTCTTTGCATTACTTAGACGGTGAAGATAAGCAAAACCTCACACTCTGAAAATAATAAAAATATCTGTTCTTTATGACCTGAAGTTACTGCTTTTGTAATGCTCAAGCTCTCGGATAAGCCCTGCACCTAAGCGGAAGCCCTGAATAAAGTGCTCTCGCTCAGATATACAGCTTCGTTCAGATATGGTTTCTTCTATCTTTTCGTAGAGTTCTCTTTCTTCTTTAGTCAGTAAGGGCAGGAGGTCATCAATATATTCCGTGAGTTGTGTGCTGAGCTTTTGGTATTCACTGCCCTTTTTTACGAACATCTCACAGGGTGTTATATTTCCGTTGTACAGTTCTTCAAGTATAGACATTTTTGTTTCCTAATTTCTTGCAGTTAGTATTGGCTATGTTGCCCTGCTAATAATAGCATAGTTGAAAGCGAAGGATGGGCTTTTACTCAATAACTGAGTAAAAATATTTTTTGGCACTACATATGCTATTTTTATAATCAGAAAAAGTCTCCTTGGGGTGTGATGCTACATTGTAGGGGCGATTGAAAAATGGCTCCCTCTTTGAGGGAGCTGGATTTCGGCAAAGCCGAAAGACTGAGGGAGTTATTGAGAGCTTTCCTTTTTACTCCCTTCGTCATTGGCTTTCAGCCAATGCCACTTCCCTCAAAGAGGGAAGCTGTCACCGAAGGTGACCGATGAGGTGTAGGACACGAATGTGTCCGTCCGAAAGTTTCGATGTCTAGGAGAGGTTTGGACCGTCGGGGACGCCGGTCCCTACAATAAGAGGAAAGCTTACATTGTAGGGGCGATTCATGAACCGCCCCTACGCTGGGAAGATACGATTTATATTGAGGAACGGGTCGTCGTGGCGCCGACCCCTACGATATAACATCTCACCTAACAGGTGGGGTTTCATCAAGGCATTCAAAAACGGCACATCCAAATCGGATGTGCCGTTTATTTATATAGCTTGTCCGTAATTAAAAATTACTTAACATGCCAGAGCTCCTTAGCATACTGGAGGATAGTTCTGTCAGAGCTGAACTCGCCTGCGTTTGCTACATTCTTGAGGCACTTTCTGCCGAAGGATACGCGGTCTGCGTACTCAGCATTAGCACGAATCTTTGTATCAACATAATCCTGAAGGTCAAGGAGGAGGAAGTAGTGGTCAGGTGCGTGCCAGCACTTGCCGTCAAGGATACCCTCCCAGAGCTCACGGAAGCTACCCTCGCCCTGAGCACCGTCATCGTTGAACATACCGTTAACCAGTGTGTCAACAACGCGTCTGATGTACTCGTTGCTCTCGTAGATACCGCGGGGCCAGTAACCCTCTCTCTTGAGTCTGTCGATTTCTTCAACTCGTGCACCGAAGATATACTCGTTCTCTTCGCCTGCCTTCTGTGCAATCTCAACATTAGCACCGTCGTAAGTACCCAGTGTCACTGCACCGTTGAGCATAAACTTCATGTTACCTGTACCTGAAGCCTCTGTACCTGCTGTGGAAATCTGCTCAGAGAAATCAGCAGCAACAACAATCTTCTCTGCATAGGAAACATTGTAGTTGGAAACGAATACAACCTGGAGCTTGTCCTTTGTATCGGGGTCGTTGTTTACAAGGTTTGCAATCTCGTTGATGTACTTGATGATTGCCTTTGCACGGCGGTAACCGGGAGCAGCCTTAGCACCGAAGATGTAAGCTGTGGGATTCCAGTTGGGAAGTTTGCCGTCCTTGATGAGGAAGTAGATGTAAAGAATGGAGAAAGCGTTGAGGAGCTGTCTCTTATACTCGTGGAGACGCTTAACCTGAATGTCAAAGATGAAGTCAGGGTTAAGGTCGAAGTTGTCCATCTTCTTAACATAAGCAGCCAGCTGCTTTTTCTTCTTAGCCTTAATCTTGTTGAACTCGCGAACGGTCTTGTCGTCCAGCATATCGTTAAGTGCGGAGAGCTTACTGAGGTCTCTCTGCCAGCCGTCGCCTACTCTTGCAGTGATGAAGTCGGAGAGCTCGGGGTTGCAAAGACCCAGCCAGCGTCTCTGAGTGATACCGTTTGTCTTGTTCTGGAAACGGTCGGGATAGATAGCATACCAATCCTTGAGAACATCGTTCTTGAGGATTTCTGTGTGAATCCATGCAACGCCGTTTACATAGCTGGAAGCATAGATACCGAGGCGAGCCATGTGAACTCTCTCGCCGTCGATGATGCGCATCTCGTTAACCTTCCACTCCTCAAGGCCCATGCCTCTCAGATCGCAGATTTCCTTCTCATTGATTCTCTCAATGATGGAGTAAATCTCGGGGATAACCTCGCGCATAAGGGAGATGCTCCACTTCTCCAGAGCCTCTGCCATAACTGTGTGGTTGGTGTATGCAAATGTCTTCTGAGCAATTGCGAAAGCCTCATCAAAGCCTACGCCCTCTAGACCGAGAAGACGGATAAGCTCGGGGATACAGCAGATGGGGTGTGTATCGTTAAGCTGGCAAGCGTTCATCTCTGCGAAATGAGAGAAATCATTGCCGTACTTAGCCTTGTACTTCTTGAGGATATCCTGCAGAGAAGCGGAGCAGAAGAAATACTGCTGCTTGAGTCTGAGAACCTTACCCTCACGGGAGTTGTCGTTGGGATAGAGAACCTTGGAGATGTTCTCTGCGTCATTCTTAGCCTTAATAGACTCGTCGTATCTGCCCTCGTTGAACTGGAGGAAGTTGAACTCATTAAGAGCCTCTGCCTGCCACAGACGGAGAGTGTTGATATTCTTTGTGCCGTAGCCGATGATAGCCATATCATAGGGAACAGCAACAACTGTCTGGTCAGCAAACTTAACTGTTACAGCGTCCTCGATGCAACGGATGCTCCAAGGATCGCCGAACTTCTGCCAATCGTCTGCAGTCTCAACCTGATAGCCGTTCTCGATGCTCTGCTTGAACAGACCGTACTTGTAACGGATGCCGTAGCCGTCAAGGGGAACTTCCTGTGTAGCGGCAGAGTCAAGGAAACAAGCAGCAAGTCTGCCCAGACCGCCGTTACCAAGAGCGGCGTCGTCGATATCCTCGAACTGGTTGATGTTCATACCCTTTGACTTGAGAAGGTCTTTAACCTCATCAAGTGCGCCAAGGCAGTACAGGTTGTTGTAAATCATTCTACCCATAAGGAACTCAGCAGAGAAGTAGTAAGCTCTGCGCTTCTTTGCGTGAGCCTTCTTTGATTTCTCCCAGCGGTCTGCGATGTCGCCCATAACGGCTTTACCCAGAGCCTGGTGAAGCTGCTCTTTTGTCAGTTCCTTAGGCTTTTTACAATAAGCACTTTTAGCAATAAGCTCAAGATTTTCCATAATGGTACTCATTATTTAGTCCTCCAGTCTATTGTAGGTGTTAACCATTCTTTCTGTTGTGGTTGGTTACCATATCGTTAAGTTTTGCGGCCAGCTCATCAGTGAGAGCAGCAGCATCTATTCTCCACTCCCAGTTACCGCCAAGGGTAGAGGGGGTGTTGATTCTTGCTTCAGTACCAAGACCCAGGATGTCCTGCATCTGGATGATGGCGTACTTTGCAACGCTTGCGTAAGCGGTGCGGATGATACCCCAGTTGAAGCCTTCCTCAGGAGAGATTCCGCAGTAGTTCTCTGCATACTGGATGTCGCTCTCCTTAGCCTGAGCCTTCCAGCCCATGAGGGTATCGTTATCGTGTGTGCCTGAGTATACTACGCAGTTCTCAGGATAGTTGTGAGGCAGGTAATCGTTAGCCTCGCCGCTGTCAAATGCGAACTCCAGAACCTTCATGCCGGGGTAGCCGCAGTCAAGAAGAAGCTGCTTAACGCCGGGAGTCAGGTCGCCAAGGTCCTCAGCAACAATCTCAACATCCTCAATCTGCTCGTTCATCAGGTTGAAGAACTCAATGCCGGGGCCTACCATCCAACTGCCGTCGACTGCGTTCTCAGCAGGGAAGGGAATTGCATAGTAGCTGTCAAATGCACGGAAGTGGTCGATACGAGTGATATCAAAGAGAGCAGTTGCCGCCTTGATACGCTCAAACCACCAAGCGTAGCTGGTGCTCTTCAGGTAATCCCAGTTATACAGGGGGTTGCCCCAAAGCTGACCTGTAGCGGAGAAGTAGTCGGGGGGACAGCCTGCAACGCAAACAGGATTTCTTTCCTCTGTGAGCCAGAACACCTCGGGGTTAGCCCATGTGTCTGCAGAGTCCATAGCAACATAGATAGGCATATCGCCGAGAATCTTGATGCCGAGGGAATTAACATAAGCGCGGAACTTATCCCACTGCTCGTAGAACTTAAACTGAACAAAGCTCCAGAAACCAATCTCGTCTGCGAACTTTCTGGTGTAGCGAGCTACTGCCTTTTCGTCTCTTACGCGGATGCTCTCATCCTCCCACTCTGTCCAAGCCTTCATACCGTTAGCCTTTTTAACGGACATATAGAGTGCGTAGTTCTTGAGCCAACCGCTGTTTTTACGCTTGAAGGAACGGAAAGCCTTCTGAGCGTCGGAGTCCTTGTCTAAAGCCTTGAAGTTATCATAAGCCTTGCGGAGAACCTCGAAGCGGTAGTTGTAGATTTTCTCATAATCAACATAACCGGGGTTTGAGCCGTATTCGTAGCCTTCAATGTCAGATGCCTGAAGGAGTCCTTCCTCAATAAGCATATCCAGGTCAATCATATAAGGATTGCCTGCATAAGTAGAGAAAGACTGATAAGGAGAGTCACCGTAGCTGGTAGGTCCTACAGGGAGAATCTGCCAGATGGTCTGACCTGCTTTTTTCAGAAAGTCTGCGAACTTGTAAGCTTCTTTACCGATGGTGCCGATTCCGTAAGGAGAGGGCAGAGAAGTGATGGGCATAAGGATGCCGGCTGCTCTTGACATAAAATCATCTCCTGAAAATATTATGTTTTATTTGGATATCTTCCGATATATAGTGTGCGGTCTATACCCCACCGACAACATTCGGTGGTTGTAGTTCAATTTGCTCGAAAAAACTCATAATTTGACTACAATAGATATTAAGATTGTAGCACAAAGAAACGGTTTTGGCAAGTCTTTACAGGGCAGAAACGGCTTAAATACTGGCAATTGCACAATAAATGGCTAAATGAGCGGAGAGTTGGCGTATTTTATCTCGATTGTTGTTTTTTGCAGTAAAATCGGCTTTTATTATCTTTGTTTCGCTCTCTGAGGAAATGCCTATAAACACGGTCCCCACAGGCTTTTTATCACTGCCGCCCGAGGGCCCTGCGATGCCTGTGGTGCTGATACCTATGTGAGAGGACGCAAGTTTTCTGATACCCTGTGCCATCTCAGAGGCTGTCTGGGGGGACACAGCACCAAAGGATTCAAGAGTTTCGCTCTTTACACCAAGGAGCTTTTCTTTGATACAATTAGCATAGGAGCACACTCCGCAGTCAAAAACCTCCGATACTCCCGGCTCGTCGGTGAGAAGCTTGCTGATAAGTCCTCCTGTACAGCTTTCTGAGGTAGCAATCTTCATACCCTTATCCTCAAGCTTGCTGATAAGAAGTCTGGGCAGCTCCTTTTGGTCTATGCCTTTTGCTTCAAGAATTCTGCAGAAATCATCCTCGGTTATTGTGGTATAGTTCATTTGTATTCCTCCGTAGAATTTATCATATATTCACTTACTAATATTGCCAAAATATAAATTTCCATACGATTTATATTGTACCATTGCAAGATGATTATTGCAATGGAGAGAGATTTTTGATATATTTTATATATATGAGTTTTAGCTGAGGAGTATGGTTATGGCTTGGTTTTTTTCTAAGGAGAACATAAGCGGTACAGACTATCTGATTACAGGTGAGGATGCAAAGCACATAGAAAAATCCCTGAGAATGAAAAAGGGTGAGGCGCTGACCCTTGTATCCCCTGACCTTACAGAGCATAAATGTGAGATTTCAGATTTCAGCTCAGAGGGTGTCGAAGCAAGAGTTATCAGCTCAAAGCCCTGTGAGCAGGAGGCGTCAGTGCAGGTTACCCTGTACCAATCCCTGACCAAAGGGGATAAGATGGATATGATAGTCCAGAAGGCAGTGGAGCTTGGAGTGCACAGGATAGTGCCTGTTGTGACCTCCCGATGCGTGTCCCGTCCTGACGAAAAATCCCTCCGCAAGAAAACCGAGCGGTGGCAGAAGATAGCCACAGGTGCGGCACAGCAGTCCTGCAGAGGAATTGTGCCTGAGGTGTCAGAGACGATGAGCTTTGCTCAGGCAGTGCAGGAGGCATCAGAAAATGACCTGAGCCTTATCTTTTATGAGGGTGGCGGAGAATCTCTGTCTGCACTTATTAATAAGGACATAAAGTCTGTGGCGGTCTTTGTAGGCTGTGAGGGTGGCTTTGATATATCTGAGGTTGAGCTTGCAAAGGAAGCAGGAGTTATCCCTGCAACACTGGGCAAACGGATACTCCGTGCAGAGACAGCACCGCTTGCAGGTATATCTGCAATTATGTGCCTCAGCGGAAATTTTGATTGATGAATACAGAGAAAATAGCACATGGCTCCCTCTGATGAGGGAGCTGTCACCAAAGGTGACTGAGGGAGAGAAAATTTACTACCCCTCCGAGTTTTGTTTTACAAAACCCACCTTTCCTTGCAGGAACAGCAAACCCTTTGGCACTTCGTGCCATCTCCCTTGATAAGGGAGTTTCCTGACAAGGGGAGGCAAGGAGCAGAAATCAGAGGAAGAGGAGACATAAAAATGACAGGTATTATTTGTGCAATGAATTTAGAGGTTGAGGGTATCATTGCTCTTATGAATAACACAGAGGATATAACCCGTGACGGAGTTACCTTTTACAAGGGTAACATCGGTAATACTGAGGTTGTGGCTGTAGAGTGCGGTGTAGGCAAGGTCAATGCTGCAATCTGTACCAGAATGATGATTGATATGTTTGAGGTTGACTGTGTTATCAACAGCGGCGTGGCAGGAGCACTCTCCACAGAGGTTTCTGTTGGTGATGTTGTGATTGCAACCTCTGCTGTACAGCACGATTACGATACCACAGGCTTAGGTGAGCCAAAGGGAATGATTACCTGTGCAGGCGAGAATATTATTAACTTCCCTGCTGACGAGGAGCTGTCTGCAAAGCTCTTTGAGGCGGCTGAGAATTTACCTGATACAAAGGTATTCCGAGGGGTAATTGCCACAGGTGACGAGTTTGTACACGCTACAGCAAGACGCCTTGCAATAGGTGGGGAATTCTCTGCTCTTGCCTGCGAGATGGAGGGTGGTGCCATAGCACAGGTGTGCTACAGAGCGCAGACTCCCTTTGCAATACTTCGTTCAATATCTGATGATTTGACAAATAACACATCTATGAGCTTTGACGAGTTCAAGGTTATGGCGGCAAAGAAAACTGTTGATGTGCTGTCTCAGGTGCTGAAGTAATACATAAATTCTGACAGCTTCGGGGGTTGATAGAATGTCCTCTACAATACTGCTTATATTTGAGCTGATTGGTACGGTTGCCTTTGCGGCATCGGGCGCAATTACCGCTCTTTCCAAGAAAATGGATATATTCGGCGTTGCTACTTTGGGTGTTGTGACCGCAGTGGGCGGCGGAGTCATCCGTGACCTGATACTGGGTAACACTCCTCCTGCAACATTTCAGAATCCCCTGTATGCCTTGGTGGCAATTGCTGTATCCCTGATAATGTTTATCCCTGCTGTACGCAGAGTTTTGTTCCACAAGCCGAAAGTGTACGAGATATCTATGCTTATTATGGATTCACTGGGGCTTGGTATATTCACCGTGGTGGGAATTCAGGTGGCATATACTGCCGAGGCACAGCACAATGCATTCCTGCTGTTGTTCGTTGGTATGATAACAGGAGTGGGCGGCGGAGTTATCCGTGATTTGTTGGCAGGCAACACACCCTTTATACTTGTAAAGCATTTTTACGCATGTGCATCCCTCATAGGTGCAGTGGTGTGTATACTGCTGTGGCAATTTTTGGGAAGCTTTGCAGGTATGGCAGGAGGCACAGTGGTTATCATAGTGCTCAGGCTCTTGGCGGCACACTACCATTGGAGTTTGCCCACATCACAAATGGAAGAAACTGTGTCTGAACAAAAGAAAAAAGAAGATAAATAAAAATCACCGAGCTTTTATATGAGAGCTCGGTGATTTGCTTGTGTGCGTTTATTCTTCTGTAGGGGGAGTGTTTTCTTCCTGTGCAGGGGTAGCCTGACTGCCGACCTCAACACCCTGCTTCTCGGCTTTTCTGCCTTTGAAGAAGTTAGTGATATTGCCGATAACAGCAATGAAGCCGAACAGATAGGAGAAACCAAGGTCACCCAGAGTTGCCCTCAGTGCTTCGCTGTCGGTAAGCAGTGTGGGCACAAACAAAAATGCATCAAGGAAGGTTATGTAGTAATCGTTAACCAGCTCCTTGTAAATCTCAATGGCAATGCAGACATACTCTGCAAGGAGGATTACTACCACCAGCATTACAAGAGAAACAATGATGCTCTTGAGCGAGAAGCGTTCCTTTGTCTTAGAGAATTTTCTGTAGCCGACTCCGGCCAGTGTAAAGGTGACCCAACCGCAGACAGCCGCGAGAATACCCAGCTGGTATAAAATTACATAAATTACACCGCCGGCCAGAGAAAACAGAAATGCTCCCAGTATTCCAAGGAACACCCGCTCTTTTTCAGGGGTCTCGGGCATTCCGCCCAAAGCTCCGTTGAGTGTATATGCAGGGGAGTTGAGGGAGTCCTCTGTAGTGGTGAAGTTGCTTCCTCCGCAGTTTGAGCAGAATTTGCTTTCGTCTCTTGCTTGTTCACCGCAATGACTGCAGATTTTCGCCATAATCAAAACCTCATTTCTATGTTATAATTGCAAATTATTATAACGACATTCTACAAAAATAGACGCAAAATGTCAATATAAAATCAATTATTGTACGGCTCTTGTCTGCAGGTTTATTGAAGCTGTGGGTGTTATATGTGAGTTTTTTGATACTGTAAAATCAGAAAAACAGCATTATTTTTTCAAAATTCAAAAATAAATTATCGTTTTTCGGAAATTTTTTCTTGACATTTGGTGTATATGGTGGTAATATCCGATACGAGGTGAATAAAAATTATGGACAAATACATCCGGATGTTCAAATGGCTGTTGCTTATTATCGGCGGCAGTACCTTCGTCCTCTCCGTTACGCTTCTGCCCGAGATGGCCAGTTGGGCTGCATGGCGTTTCCCGGAGATTGCATACCTTGAGTATCCCATGCTTATATTTGTATGGGCTACACTGATTGGATTTTACTACATAATTATACTTGTGTTCAATATATGCAGTAATGTTCAGTCGGACAAGGCGTTTACATTCAGCACAGTGAAGCTCTTTGACACAATAGCTGTGGTTGCTATGGGCGAGCTTATTGCCTATATGATCGGCTTTATTGTACTGGCTATCTGGCTGATGGAGGCGCACCCCAGCTTTGTATTTATACTTTTCCTTGTTGCCTTTGTGTGTCTGATGCTCTTTGGCTTCTGCAAGGTGATGAAGCATCTTCTTCTGCGTGTTATCGACATTAAAGAAGAAAACGACTACACAATTTAATAAGGAGGATTTTTTACAAATGCCAATAATCGTAAATTTGGATGTGATGATGGCAAAACGCAAGATTTCCTCTAACGAGCTTGCTGAAATGATTGACATCACTCCCCCCAATCTGTCAATTCTGAAAACAGGAAAGGCGAAGGCTATTCGCTTTTCAACTCTCGAGAAGCTGTGCAAGGCTCTCGATTGTCAACCGTCAGACATTCTTGAATACAAGGAGTGACCTTTATGACTGACAACCCTGTGGTAAATACCGCTGAAGGTAATTGCCCTTATACACCCACGGCACAGGTAACTGCTCCTGTGCAGGCTCCCTATGAATCCCCATATGAGATTCCCCGTGACCCATACAGACCACAGCATACACCTGTGTCTCCTGTGACTCCTCCCGTCGCCAAATCAGGCAGGTTTGAGTTTACAGCCTTTGAGAAGGGCTTTGCCCTTGTAGCATTGGTGCTGGGTTATCTTTTCAACCGCTTTTTGTTCAGCGATTTCGCCCCCGGACTTGGCGCACTTATCTTCTTTGAGACTGCCCTTGTCTGCGGTATGGTGTATCTTCTCAGACAAGGTGCTAAGCTTAACGGCATAAGTATATGCCTTGCTGTGGTGCTCCTGCTGTATCCTGTAAGCTTTATCCTCAGCGACAATGATGTGATAAAAGGCTTCGGAGCATTGTTTGAGATTTTGCTTTATATGTACTGGATGTACTCAGCCTCTGCAGGGCTCAGGAATTTCAGACAGAGCTTCCTTGGCGATGCTCTGCGTTCAGTGTTTGTAAACCCCTTCAAGAACTTTGTAGCACTGCCTGTGGCAGTTTTTAAGCCTGCAAAGAACGCAAAGACCAAGGTGCTCCGCTATGTGCTCATAGGACTTCTGGTAACTATCCCCTTTACTGCTGTTATTGCGGCACTGCTTCTGTCCTCGGATGAGGCATTCCGCAACCTTATCGGAATTGAGAATCTTGCTGATGAAATCGGCGAGTTTATAGTAAGATTTATCTTTGCAATTCCTGTTGCTATGATAATTTTCAGCGTGCTGATTACATCAACCCGTGACAAGGACTATGTTAAGGCTAAGAAGGGCAAGGCACCAAACGGCAGGATGAATCACATTGTTTTTGTGACTGCCTTTATACCTGTGATTCTTTTATACGGTGCTTTCTTTATTTCTCAGTTTGCATACTTTACAAATGCATTCCAGAGCATTCTGCCCGAGGAGTTTACATATGCTGAGTATGCTCGGCAGGGCTTCTTTGAGCTTTGTGCAGTAGTTGCAATCAATATTCTGATGGTTGTGCTTACAATGCTCCTTTGCAAGAAGAAAGAAAACGGTCACTACTCAGCAGGTGTGAAGCTTATGGTTTGTGTGCTGTGTCTGTGCTCTGCGGCACTGGTGGCAATATCCGTTGCCAAGATGATTATGTATACCTCTGCTTACGGATTGACACACCTGAGGATATACACCCTGTGGCTTACAGCGGTTATGCTCCTGTTGGTTGCCGTACTGTTTGTGAAGATTCTTGCACCCAAGGTCAGCTTCTGGTCAAGTGCAATGTGCATCTTCCTTGTAATGTTCTTATTGTTGAGCCTTTCTAATGTTGATATGCTCATTGCAAAGTACAATGTGCAGTGGTACAAAGAGGGCAAGATAGGCTGGATGGGTGAGGAGGCTCTCTACGAGCTTGACCACAGTGCAGTGCCTTACCTTGACGAGCTCTTTGATGACGAGACAAAGGCTGTCAACGAAATTGCCCCTGAGTATCAATATTATTGTGAGAACTGGTATCAGGAAGGCAAGGAGGAGTTTTACAGCGACTACTACGAAACCGTGGGTGAGCAGGTAGAGGGATTCTATCAGTATCTTGCGTCTTTCGATAATGGCTTTGTAAGTATGAACCTGCCTGAGAGCAATGCACAGGCTGTATTTGCAAAGCGTGGCATAGAGCCCTTTGTTGACGAATATGCCCTTGAGGATGAGCTTTTTGATTCCTATACTGAGGAAGCATAAAATCCATAATACACAATAAATTTCCGCACAGTTTACCCCAAGGTAAGCTGTGCGGTTTTGCTTTTGTCAATGTGTTTAATCAGGAAGTATTGCCTGCGTGCAGAGCGGACATAAACATACAGGTTACAGACACCTTTTCTTCTCTGAAAAATATTCTGAGTTGTTCTGATAGCTCTTACTTTATTACGGGGGATGTGTACTGTTGTGAAGCTCAGCCCCTGTGCTGTGCGGATAATGAGTCCGCTGCTGTCATAAAATAAAGCACTGTGCTTGTGAGCAAAAGCTGAAAACAGAAACCACACACAGCCCCACAGGGTGATGAAAACCATCAGGTGTACTTCCACACGGTATGGGGTCAGTATATCCACCCCGATGCTTAAAAGAGATACAAAGGATAAAAACAACAGAGGCTTCCACACATAGCCCCACAGGGTGCTTGCAGGCGGTTTTGCATAGGGTAAGGTTCTGTGACAGGTCTGCATACCGAGAGCGTGTAAAAGGTCTTTGCACTTTTCTT
This sequence comes from Ruminococcus sp., assembly GCA_017473775.1. Classification (GTDB taxonomy): domain Bacteria; phylum Bacillota; class Clostridia; order Oscillospirales; family Acutalibacteraceae; genus Ruminococcoides. Next base: position 41,277 of record JAFUJH010000064.1, on the reverse strand, counting down.
TTTTGCTTGCAAGGAGCAGGGGGACTTTTGTTTCTCTTTTGCCTGTCGGCAGATAAACTTCTGCGGTGAAAAGTCCCAAAAAATACAGAAGAATACTTTGTCTGAGGACAACGCAAGCCACAGCACCTGTACGAAGAACAGTCAGGTGTTTTGTAAACAGTCCGTGACGAGCAATAACACGGTCACCTTGAAAGTAAGCGGTAAGACCCAGATAGCGGTTAAGCTCTGCAAAGGTTCCAATGCCCCAAGCCCACAGAAAAAGCGTGGAGAGTGTACGCAGAAAGGGCGGCAGAGCCGTATAGCCTATATATACCCACAGGTCGGCACTTGCAAGGATGTTCTGGGTGTTGCTTTCTCCCAAGATTCCGGCAATGTTGCGAAGCAAAGGAATTGCCGACAGAAGCCCTGTCAGTGCACCCGAAAAGCCTGCGGAGAATATCAGCACAGAAAAGAGGTTGGAGTTGAGCTTTTTCGATTTATTAGTTGCGTCGGTACAGAAAAAGTTAATGAGTGTTTCTGCACTTTTTCGGTTAAGATATAAGGCTTTGATGTTCCTTGAGGCTGTTGTCTGAATTTTGCAGACCTTGAACAGTCGGAAAACAGGGTTTGCTGTTATACGCAGAGTGTCAAAGGTACTGAGGAAAACCTGATTTTTTTGTGTAAACAAGACGCCTTTTTGTGTTACTAAGGCGTTGATACGGGTGCTGTACCTGATACTGCCATAGCACACTGCTGCCCATATGCACAGAAATCCAAGAATAAATATATCAAGTCGGTACATATACACCGCAACCTGTGGAGCTGTTCCTTCAAAAAGCACTGCCTGCAGCGGCAGTGCTAAAAGCAGAAAGGCAAAGCGGTACAGGAATACGGCTATATATATGGGGGAAGATTTATGCTTCATTCTTTGTGACCTCTGCTTTTATGTTGCTTTCAATCTGCTGTGTCAGTTTTTTATCAAGGGGTGGAAGCAGAAATGCGGCACCCTCGAAGTATATTAAAAGATTGCAGAGATTAAGGTGATGTGACAGGGGCGTGTGTACTTCGTTGACTGCAACTATGTGCCTGTATTTTACAGTGAGCGCTCTGCGTATCAGTACACCTGTGTGAAGGGTGAGGCTTTCCTTTTTCAGCTCAAGGACACAGCTTTTGTATCTGAACAGAAAATACACAAGAATACACACAAAGATTATCAGAAAAATCAGAAGCCTCCAAATCCTGTCAACAGAAAGATAATCAGAAACAGGGAACAGAAGCACAAGAATCAAAAAAACACGGATATTCCATAATAACAAAACCCTTCGGGATAAGCCCATACACCCACCGCCAATGAATATTCAATGATAGTATGTGTATTTTTTGCAAAATAAAAACCTCCGACAAAAATCGGAGGTTACAGTATAAAAAGCCCTTGCCTCCCTCTGATGAGGGAGGTGTCTTTCGACACATCCGAAAGACGGAGGGAGAGAAAATTCAGATTTAATAAGAGTTTTACTACCCCTCAGTCACCTTTGGTGACAGCTCCCCTGACAAGGGGAGCCACGAGTACGAATTTTCTGTCAAGTTGAATTATTATCAGATTTTTTCTACTGCGTCGGCGGCTGCCTCAAAGTAATCGCCTACAAACAGCTCCATTGTACCTGTGTCTGTGCATTTTGCAAGGTCGGGGTCAATGGGGAGCTTTGCAAGCACCTGTGTGCCGTATTTTGCGGCAATCTCCTCAATGTGGCTGTCACCGAAAATCTTGTGCTCTTTACCGCAATCGGGGCACTTGAAGTAGCTCATATTCTCAACAAGACCAATGATGGGAACATTCATCAGCTTTGCCATTTTTGCCGCTTTCTCCACAATCATTCCTACCAGCTCCTGAACAGAAGCCACAACAATTATGCCGTCAATGGGCAGGCTTTGGAATACTGTCAGGGGAACATCACCTGTTCCGGGAGGCATATCAATGAACATGAAGTCTACATCGTTCCATACAACCTCAGTCCAGAACTGCTTTACTGTGCCTGCAATGACAGGACCGCGCCATACAACAGGGTCGGTCTCGTTCTCAAGAAGCAGGTTGATAGATACTACATCAATGCCTGTCTTGGTGGTAACAGGCAGAATACCGAACTCACTGCCCTGACATTTGTCAGTAAGACCGAACGCCTTGGGAATAGAAGGACCTGTGATATCAGCATCAAGCACTGCGCTCTTGTAGCCGCGGCGGTTCATCATAACTGCCATAGCAGAGGTAACAAGGCTCTTGCCTACGCCGCCCTTGCCTGATACAACGCCGATTACCTTCTTGACACTGCTGTGAGCATTGAGAGCTTCCTTGGGGATAGTGTTCTCGCCCTTAGATGCACAATTTTCTCCGCAGGTTTCACAATTATGTGTGCAACCCATAATACATACCTCTTTTCCAAATGAATAGGGTGTACAGCGATGTACACCCTGTGCTTTTATATTGTACCCCTTTAAAGGGAATTCATCAAGTATAATTTTTATTACTCAGCGTCTGCTGTGTCCTCTGCGTCTTCTGTTTCTTCTGTTTCCTCGGAAGCCTCAGCTTCTATCTCAACCTCAGAGGTAACAAAGACTACATAGGAGCCAATCTTTATTTCTTCGTTTGCAGGAGTAACATCGGAAAGCTTGATTTCCTTCTCCGGGTCAAACTCTAAGTCGTAGTCGTCTACTACAAGCAGTGCTCCGTCAACGCCTTCTTCGCAAAGAACAAACTCACCGCTAAGCTCAATGCACTCACAGCAATCACAGCCGCAGTCATCCTCTGCGTTTTTGGTATCCTCTGCTACCATCTCAAAGCCGCTGAAGAAGGTGTAGGGGAGTCCGTAACCCAGTGCTACGCAGGCAAGAATAAACAAGGGGCTGAAGTCAAGGGGAGTTGTACCGCCTAAGTTTGCAACAATGGTATGTAAGGGCAGAGCAGGAATAAGCTGTGCCAGAATCACATACAAAGCGGGAAGGTCAACAATGAGCAGTGTTGCAAGACTGAAACGCTTAACAGGCTTGCCCTCGCCGACTCTGGTTGCATAGAAGATAACCAGACCGAATACTGCGAACACAAGTGTGTTCAGATAGGGCTCCACACCGCCGACTGTAGCAGACATTGTAAGGAAAAAGTAGCAACAGACAATGTAGCCCAGAATCAGGAATGCGGAGAAAATAAGGTTGAGTCCGTCTCTTTTGTTGGGTTTATTCATAGGTAGTACCTCCGTGTAATAAATTTCAGTTTTATCAGCATAACAGGTGAATGTGATGCCTGAGTGTTGTTTTGCTTATGCTTTCTTCACCTTTGCGGCGATGCACACCCAGCCTGCTTCCTCGAAGGTCTCTATAACCTCAAAGTCCTTCTCAATAGCAGCGAGCACATCCTCGTGGCGTTTATCAATGATACCGCTCATAATGTAAACAGAGTCCTCACGCATAAACTGCTTCACATCTGCTGACAGCATAATTATAGCATCTGCTACAATATTTGCAACTACAATCTCGTAAACACCCTCAACCTTATCGGTCAGGTTACCTGCAACGAAGGTGCATTTGTTACAAACGGAGTTCATTTCTGCATTTTCAAGGGCAGTGCGTACTGCGGTGGGGTCGATGTCCACACCAAAAGCACTCTGCGCACCTAAAAGGATAGACGCAATGGAGAGTATACCGCTGCCACAGCCTACATCCAGAACCTTGTCGCCGTCGCTTACATATTTTTCAAGACACTGAAGGCAGAGTCTTGTTGTCTCGTGGTTGCCTGTACCGAATGCCATACCCGGGTCAATGTTGATGACCTTTCTGTTTCCTGCGTCATATTCATCACGCCATGTAGGACGGATAAGGAGTTTTTCACCTACAGGAATGGGGAAGAAGTACTGCTTCCAGTTATTCCTCCAATCCATCTCACTACAGCCTGTGGTGTCAATTTCGTTATCTACTCCTGCGGCAGAAAGCCTCTCACGCAGGAAGGCGATGGATTCTGCAGGATTCTCCTCAGGGCTGATGTAAACATGGATGAGAGCTTTGTCCTTGTCCTTTGAGAGAAGCTCCTCGTCGATAAGGTCGATGTGAGCAATCTCCATTACCTCTTCCATCATAGTGGCGTAATCCTCTACATAGAAGCCGTAGGGGACTATCATATGGGCAATAGCCTCTGCTGTTTCAAGGTTGTCTCTGTGTACAGAGATTATGATTTCGGTCCATTCCATAAAAAACACCTCTGTCTTTGTGCTTTGTACTTAAATGTTATCAGTCAAAAAGACTCTTGATTACATCTATAAAGCTCTTACGCTTTGTGTAGTTCTTCTCTGTTGTGGAGGACTCAAACTGTTTGAGTGCCTCCTTCTGCTTGGAGCTCAGGTTTCTGGGGACTTCGATGGTGACCTTTACATACTGGTCGCCTCGTCCTCTGCCATTAATATGGGGAATACCCTTGCCCTTGAGCTTGAACACATCTCCCGGCTGAGTACCGTCGTGAACACTGTAGCTTACCTTGCCGTCAATGGTAGGAACAACCACCTCTGCACCCAGAGCCGCCTGAGTAAAGGTAAGGGGGAACTCACACCACACATCGTCGCCTCTGCGCTCAAAGATGGGATGAGGACGGACATTGATGTATACATGTAAATCACCTGCAGGGCCGCCGTTAGTGCCGCTTGAACCCTGACCTGATACATTGAGCACCTGGTCAGTGTTCACGCCTGCAGGGATGTTGATTTCGATTTTTCTCTGCTTTTTCTTTCTGCCGTTGCCGCCACAGGACTTACAGGGGTTGTCGATAATCTTACCTGTGCCTCGGCAAGCATCACAGACTCTGGAGGTCTGCACTACACCGAAGGGTGTCCGCTGTTGAACATTTACCTGACCGCGGCCAGAGCAGGTGGGGCAGGTCTTGGGGGATGTACCCTTCTGTGCACCAGTGCCTGAACATTCCTCGCAGGTGGAAACGCAGTTATATACTACCTCCTTGCGACAGCCCTTAGCTGCCTCGTCAAAGGAGATAGTAACAGTAGTTTCAACATCAGCACCTCGTCTGGGTGCGTTGGGGTTTGAGGAGCGTCTGCCGCCAAAACCGCCGAATCCGCCGAAAACACTGTTGAATATATCACCGAAGTCTACTTCCTGACCGAAGGGGCTTCCGCCGTAGCCGCCTGCACCGTAGTTAGGGTCTACGCCTGCGTGGCCGAACTGGTCATATCTGGCACGCTTATCCTTATCGGAGAGCACCTCGTATGCTTCGTTTACTTCCTTAAATTTTGCCTCGGCTTCTGCATTGCCGGGATTCAGGTCGGGATGGTATTTCTTTGCAAGCTGTCTGTAGGCTTTCTTGATTTCATCGTCAGATGCGCCTTTGCTTACACCCATGACCTCATAATAGTCCCTTTTATCAGCCAAGTTCTCACCCTCTTTAATGATGATTAATATATATCACTTGCCTCCCTCTGACGAGGGAGGTGGCTTTGCTGAAAGCAAAGACGGAGGGAGAGAAAAGTTATAGTTTTACTACCCCTCAGTCGGCTTCGCCGCCAGCTCCCCTCACAAGGGGAGCCAAGAGTTGCTTTGTATGATAGTTAATAAAAACACTGCAAGGTGCTGCTCCGGAAATAAGGAGTAGGCTCCCTCCTTGAGGGAGCTGGATTTGCCGAAGGCAAAGACTGAGGGAGTTATGGAAACCTTTCCTTTTACTCCTCCCGTCATTTGCTGTGCAAATGCCACCCTCCTCAGTGAGGAGGGCTTACCCGGAACAGCACCGTTTATTTTAATGGATTTTACTGATACATTATACTCTGTAACTGCACAATCCGTCAACAGTTTATATTACTGATTGTCGTCAACATCTGTGAAGTCTGCATCGTATACATTGCCCTCAGGACCCTGAGCGGCAGCTGTGGGGTCTGCACCGGGTGCGGCACCTGCTGCCTGTGCAGCCTGATAGAGCTTGCTGGAGATTTCGTACAGAGTCTTCTGCAGGTCCTCCTTAGCGGCATCAATGAGAGCCTTGTCGTCCTTCTGGATAGCATCCTTAACAGCCTGAGCCTTTGTTGTCAGGGCAGACTTATCAGCCTCGTCCAGCTTGTCGCCGTTCTCAGCAACCAGCTTCTCTGCCTGATAAGCCATATTCTCTGCCTCGTTCTTGGCATCAACTGCCTCGCGGCGAGCCTTATCCTCTGCGGCAAACTGCTCTGCTTCCTTAACAGCCTTGTCGATGTCCTCTTTGGACATATTTGTGGAGGAGGAGATTGTGATGTTCTGCTCCTTGCCTGTGCCAAGGTCCTTAGCACTTACATTAACGATACCGTTAGCGTCAATGTCGAACGTAACCTCAATCTGGGGGATTCCTCTGGGAGCAGGAGCAATGCCTGTGAGAGCAAAGAGGCCAAGCTGTTTGTTGTCTCTTGCGAACTCTCTCTCACCCTGAAGAACATTGATTTCAACCTGTGTCTGGTTGTCAGCGGCAGTGGAGAAAATCTGGCTCTTCTTTGTGGGGATGGTTGTGTTTCTGTCGATAATCTTTGTCATTACACCGCCCATTGTCTCAACACCGAGAGAAAGGGGAGTAACATCCAGAAGCAGAAGTCCCTCAACCTCACCGCCGAGAACACCTGCCTGGAGGGCTGCACCGATAGCAACACACTCGTCGGGGTTGATGCCTTTGAAGGGCTCCTTGCCGATAAGGGATTTAACAGCCTCCTGAACAGCAGGAATACGGGAAGAACCGCCAACCATAAGAACTTTGTCGATTTCGTTTATCTGGAGACCGCTGTCCTTGAGTGCCTGTCTTACGGGAGCAATAGTCTTCTCAACAAGGTCTGCTGTGAGCTCGTTGAACTTTGCACGGGTAAGAGTCATATTAAGGTGCTTGGGACCTGTTGCATCTGCTGTGATGTAGGGCAGGTTGATGTCTGTGGAAGTAACACCGGAGAGCTCAATCTTAGCCTTCTCTGCAGCTTCCTTGAGTCTCTGCATTGCCATATTGTCTGCAGTCAGGTCGATGCCTGCCTCTGCCTTGAAGCCCTGTACCAGCCAATCAATGATTCTCTGGTCAAAGTCGTCGCCGCCGAGACGGTTGTTACCTGCAGTTGCAAGTACCTCCTGAACGCCGTCGCCCATCTCAATGATGGATACATCGAAGGTACCGCCGCCAAGGTCATAAACCATAACCTTCTGGTCGGACTCTTTGTCAATGCCGTAGGAAAGAGCAGCGGCAGTAGGCTCGTTGATGATTCTCTTAACCTCAAGACCTGCGATTCTGCCTGCGTCCTTTGTAGCCTGACGCTGTGCATCTGTGAAGTATGCGGGAACAGTGATAACTGCCTGAGTTACTGTGTCGCCAAGGTAAGCCTCTGCGTCAGCCTTCAGCTTTTGAAGAATCATAGCAGAAATCTCCTGAGGAGTGTAGGACTTGCCGTTAACTGTAACCTTATAGTCTGTGCCCATCTCTCTCTTGATAGAAGAGATTGTACCTGTGGGGTTTGTGATAGCCTGACGCTTTGCAAACTGACCTACCAGTCTTTCGCCATTTGCTGAGAAAGCAACAACGGAAGGAGTAGTTCTTGCGCCTTCTGCGTTAGCAATAACTACGGGCTCGCCGCCTTCGATAACTGCTACGCATGAGTTTGTTGTACCAAGATCGATACCAATTGTCTTTGCCATAATAAATTCCTCCAAATTGAATTTGATTTGTATATTAATTGATTGATAACTGATTGATTGAAAGGTTGTGATGTCACGCCTCGTTGTGCTCCGCTGCTCTTAAAAAGTCGTCGTCCTCTCCAAATATTGCCTGTAAGCAAATGCACAGCATTTACTCACTGTTCGGCAAATTCGGTGTCGTCCTCGACTTTTTAAGGCTACGCACCTCGGCGCTTTTGTCAACCGCAATTTGCAACCTGTACCATTGCAGGGCGGATTACCTTGTCACCGATTTTGAAACCTTTCTGGAACACCATTGCAATGGCATTCTGAGGAAGGTCGGGATTCTCTGTTCTTGCAACTGCATTGTGGAACATGGGGTCAAAGGCTTCGCCTACCTCGCCGAAGGCTGTAACGCCTAACTTCTCAAGACACTTTGCAAGCTGATTGCCGATAAGCTCAATGCCCTTACGCTGTGCGTCATCCTCGGGAGTTGATTCCAGAGCGGCTGTCACGGAGTCTGCCATAGGGAGGAGCTCCTCAACTGCTTTTGCTGTAGCATCAGCATAGATAGAGAGTTTTTCTGCCTGAGTACGCTTTCTGTAATTGTCGTACTCTGCGGCAAGTCTCAGGTAGTTTTCCTTCTGAGTTTTCAGTTCTTCCTGAAGCTTCTCAACTTCGGTAGGCTCTTTTACTGATTCTGTCTCCTGAGCTGTTTCTGCTTCAGCAGTTTCCAGAATTTCTTCAGTGTTTAAGTTTTCTGTATTTTCTTTTTTCTTGCTCATGATAAGCTCCTTATGTTGATTGTATAATCTGCAAGTGTGATTTATATATCCACCATCTCATCAAGCAGATTTCCTACTGATTTTGCAATGTAGCCTACAGCACCTGCGGCTGCCGCGTAGTCCATACGGAAGGGGCCGAAGATTGCCACCGAACCGGCTACTCCTCCTGCGATTTCGTACCTTGCGGATATTACGGTACTTCTGAGAAGCTCTGCGCTTCTGCACTCTGTACCGATGAGAATTCTCAGCCCGTTTTTATGTGAGAATAGAAGTTTTGATACCTGCTCCGTGTTCTGCAGGAAGCTGAGCAGTCCCCTTGCTGTGAGCACATCCACATCAGGCATAAACAAAAGTCTTGTCTGTCCTGCTGTGCAAAGCTGAATTTCCTGTGCCTGCTGTGCAATGTCCATCAGTGCAACCAGTGCCTGCGGAGCAAGGAGTGTAAGGTCTCCAAGCGACGATGCTACAGACTGCATAAAGGGCTTTGTGATTTCGCTCAGGGGCACACCCGACAGAGCTTTGTTCAGCACCTTCTGCAGTACCTCTGTAATCTCTGATGTAACTACAAAGTTGCAACGGAACAGCTTGTTCCTGACCATACCCGTGGTGGTGACAAGCACTGCCATAGCTGTGTGCCGCCCTGTACCGAGAATGTGAATCCTGTGGATTCTGGCGTCACTGCTTGGCGGAGTGGTGGTCACAGCACAGAAACCTGTGTAGTCTGTCAAGAGCTCTGCGGCACATCGCAGGAGATTCTCAGGAGTGTCTGCGGACGCAGACAGCTTCTGGTCAATGTAGTCGCAGGCACGGGGATTAGGAGCTTTAAGCTCCATCAGGTTATTGATGTAATACCTGATGCCTGCCTGTGTAGGAGCTCTGCCTGCCGAGGTATGAGGCTGATACAGATATCCGCACTGAGTCATGTCTGCCATATCGTTACGCACTGTAGCAGGAGAAACAGAAATGCCTGTTTCCTGAAGCAGAGTCTTAGAGCCTACAGGCTCGCCTGTGCTGATATATCCCTCAACGATGGCACGGAGGATTTTCTGTTTTCTTTGTGCAAGCTCCATTCCATCGCCTCCTTATTGCTCGTTAGCACTCTCGACTTCCGAGTGCTAACTCTACTATTAATTTACACCTGATATATGGAAATGTCAAGTATATTTTGTAAAAAGGATTTGTGAATTATTTGTGTATAAGGGAATTTTAAGGGCGGATTGTGACATTTATAATAGTATAAGGGGACAAAACTCTAACATTTATAGTATGTCACAGAAAACGAAACATCTATATATTGTGGGTGTTTGGAGACAGATGGAAAAATTAAAAAATTTTCTGCGTAAATGTAAGAAAATACTTGCATTTTTCGGATGTTAGTGGTATTATATATCAGCACGATTGTGAAAATAGGGCTTTTATGGAGTCCGTTTTATAAATCTCACGGTTATTCGTGTTATCGCTTTTTGAAGGAGGTGGGACAATGCCTAATATCAAATCAGCAAAGAAGCGCGTTAAGGTTATCGCAACCAAAACTGCTCAGAACAAGAGCGTTAAGTCTGCTCTCAGAACAGCTATCAAGAAAGCTTACAACGCTATCGACACCAACGCCGACAACAAAGCTGAGGCGGTTCGTCTTGCTGTTAAGAAAATTGATCAGGCTACCGCAAAGGGTATTCTGCATAAGAACACTGCCGCAAGAAGCAAGTCTAATCTTGTGAAGCGCCTGAATGCAACAGCATAATTTTTTCTTAATAAAAACCTTAAAAGCAGAGCTCTCTCTGCTTTTTTTGTTTTTTACTGGATATTTTTTCTGTAAATTACCATTATTTAGTTGACATTTTTTTGTGTGGCTGTTATTATTTTAATGTATAGAATATCTGTGATTTTCTGCACAGAATATTTATGAGAACACTCAGGAGGTACGAAGTATGAAAAAGAACAGTTCTTGGGGTTGGATTATTGCTCTGCTGTCTGCCGCAGTTGCAGTTGCTGCAGCAGTTACCACCATTATGGTTGTCAAGAAGAAGAAAGAGAAAGACAACGAGGAGCTCGAGGAGTATCTCGATAACGCTATTGTCTGATTGTTCTTTTGCGAATCTTAATTGCTGACCGAAAGCAGAGGGTGTACTATGCCCTCTGCTTTTTTTTGCCCTTGATTTTACTGCATAATGGGTGTGTATACAATTTGGATACACAGGTTAGGATAGGTTAGGTTAGTATAGTATAGGTTATATATACACACATAGGAGAGAATTTTTGCGATGTGTGTGAATTGCTTATGTGTTTAAATATAAAAAGGACATCACCGCAGGTTGTGCGGTGGTGTCCTTTTGGTTTTGCGTGTGATTATATTGCAGGAAATGAATCAGATAAGACCTGCAATTTTCTTCTGAATAGCAGTAGCATCTTTGATTGTGATTACGCCGTCCTCATCGTAATCTGCAAGGAGAGCAGACTCACCTGTGAGTACCTCAAGTTTTGCGATATGCTTCTGGATAGCGGTTGCATCCTTAATGTTGATGTCGTTGTCAAGGTTTACATCGCCAAGAGCGAAGCTGCTTCCGTGCTCAACATCCAGGTCTGTTTCGTAGGTGCCGTTATCGTCGGTATCTACCTTTACACCTATGGTGTTCTCGTTGATTTCATAGATGAATACAGAGTCATAATTGGTTGAGAAACTTGCGGTTGCAGCCACTTCTTTGTTGTTGGCTTTTATGCTGATGTCTGTGAGGTTGTCGGAAGAGAGAATATATCCGTTTTCCTCAAGGTCAAGAGAAGCGAAGTTTGCGCCTGTTCCCTCAACACTCAATGTAAACCAGCTTGTGGGGTAGTCGTTGTCAAGAGTCATTGACATACTGAAGTTTGCAGCTTCTCCGTTTACCTCTACATAGCCTTCGTTATCGAAGAGCACGGAGGTGCCTGCCTTTGAACTTGCGGTGAGGTAGCAGTCTTCGTAGTCCATAGTAAGGGAAAGTTCAGAAGGGGTGCCCTGAATAACCTTGTAAGCAGATTCTGCGTCAAAGAGGTTATAGCCTGTAGTGCCCTGAGATGTACCGCCTGCAATGTAGGAAACATCCTCAACGATTTCTCCGGGGCCTGCTGCGTTGTTCATATAAAGTCCGCTTGCATCTACAACCTTGGAAACTGCACGGTTGTTGGCGATTGCTATAGCGTCGATTCTGGCAACATAGTCTGTGGCGTTGTTGGAGGAAGAGCCTGACAGATAACCGCCCTGGTTGATTTCGTCTATGTTAGCACCTACATAGTTGAACACGGCACCTGATGAAGAACTGATGGGAACATAGGAGTACAGGGGGATTGTCCAGCTGTAGGTTCTTGTGTTGAAGTAGATGTTGGCATCTGTGCTGTATCCTGTTGAGCGGTTGGGGTCGCAGATTTTGATGCAACCGTCATAAGTTATACCGTCAAAAGTCCAGCTGCCGTATTCGTAACCGTAGGCAAGGATTGCGTGACCGCCCCAGCCTGCCTTTTTGAAGCCAACGATACAGGTTGTGTTTTCGTTGAGAGTAGAGATGATGTTATTGATTATCTGTTCGTTACTCATAGAGGGAACAGTTCTGTACTGCTGCTGGATAATGTCCTTAACCTGAAGCATCTGATAGTATGTAACCAGAGAACTAACTTCCATATTATTGACAGGAGCGGCAAGGTCTGTGAGTTTTGTGGCACCGCTCTGGTAGTTTGCAAAGGGAAGCAGACCTTCCTTTGCAAGGAGAGTGGTGGAGCTCATTCCGTAGCAGGAGCCTGCGAACTGGCTGTCAAGCCATGCACTTCTTGACTCAAAAATAGCATAGTACTCGGAGTTTGTCAGATTGCTCTTGAGTGCGTTAAGATAAGTGTCGTTTATATGATATCTGTAAGAAGTTTTGGGGAAATACTTGGGAGCAGAGTTGTTGAAGTTCCAGTTATCCACACCCCATGTGAATTCTGTTTTCTGAGGAGCCTGAATAGAAAAGACCTTTGTTACAGAGCCTGTGTAGTTGCCCTTGCCTGTAATGGTGACAGAGGCATTTCCTACATTTGTGTTGTTTGAGTAGGAAACAGTGTAATCAGTTCCGTTTGTAAGAGTTTTTGAGCCGTATTTAACGGTAACAACAGGCTTTTTGGCAGTGCCGTCGTAGGTGTAGACGGATTTATCCAGTGTGACTGCACAATCGGTAACAGGGATTTTCTTTGCTTCAGCTTCTTTGATTGTGAAGTTGACTGTTGCAGAGCCTGTGTAAGTACCTTTGCCTGTGATGGTAGCAGTTGCTGTACCGGGGTTTGTGTTGTTTGAATAAGTAACTGTGTAGTCGGTTCCCTTTACAAGCTGATTTCCGTTGAAGGTGACAGTGACCGCAGGGGTTATTGCGGAGCCTGTGTAGGTGAAGTTCTTGTCCATAGAGATGGTACAGGCGGAGATGGATATCTTCTGGGTTGCAGAAGGAACGATTTCAAATTCTCTTGAAACAGTACCGCAATAGTTAAAGAAACCGCTGATGTGGACGGCACAGGTGCCGACATTGACATTGTCGGGGACAAAAATCAGGATGTAGTCTATACCGTCGGTAAGGACTTTATCTCCGTCTTTTACTGTTATTTCGGGAATCTGAGGTTGTCCGTTGTAGGTGTAAGTGGTTTTGTCCATAATTACGGTACAATCCAGGATTGAGCGGAGAGGTGTTTCTGTGAGACCTATGGTGAAATCCACAACCTCTGTACCGCTTAAATCTGAGCCTGTGCCCATTACATAGACGCTTGCAAGTCCCAGATTAACATTGTTCTCATATACACAGGTGTAGTCAGTGCCGTTTGCATAAGTTTTTGAGCCGTTTTTAACGGTAACAACAGGGGTCTTTGCGTTGCCGTCATAGACAAAGTGGGTCTGGTCCAGAGTGATGGTGCAATCGGAGAGGGCAACAGGTGAAGAGTCGGGAGAAAACATTGAAACATCAAGAGAAGTGTCCCAGCTTATATCGGTCAGAATACCCTGAGCAGCCCCGTCTTTGAAGTAAGTAAAGCCGGAGGTGTCGGTGATTGTGTCCATTGTTAATGACAGGGGAAGTTCTGAATATTTGATGGTTTTCAGAAGTTTAAATTCTATCTGGAACGCACAGCTTTTCTGAGTGAAATCCAGTCCGATGTTTTTTGTGGTAAAGCGTACATCCAATCGGTCAGTGCTTTTGTCGCAACGTAATGTGTTGTTGTCGGTAAGATGTGCTGAAGAACAAGTGACATAATTCAGGACATCTGCATCGTAATCAATTTTTGCATAAATGTCAGACAATTTGAAGGGAGAGTACAGGTTTACCTTGTAGGTAACGGTTGATCCTTTCATCAACTTTATTTCCAGAGAAGATGAGGTGATAGGAACAAATAAAATGCATAAAACCAGAATAAGTGCAAGAAATAATTTGATTTTCCTGTTCATAGTAAGAAACCTCCATATATTTTATAAATTAAAGATACCATAAAAAGGTGTGCTTTTCAATTGAAAAATCCAAAATTAAACAACAAAAAATGCTGACAGTTTTCGGCTGTCAGCATTAAATCGATTATAATTACAGATGATAAAGTTTTTTGCTCTGATAGGTGGGCTCGCAGGTCAGGTTCATGCCAAGCTTCTTGAACATCTTTTCGTCGGTGCTTGCAAGGATAACCGTTGCGTGTGCCTCCAGTCCCTTGAGCTTGTGGAGCTGGTCCAGTGCCCTCTGTGCAAGTGAGTCTGTAGCCGCACAGATGGAAAGTGCCAAGAGCACCTCGTCAATGTGGAGTCTGGGGTTGTGGTTGCCTAAGTGACCTACCTTCAGCTTCTGGATAGGCTCGATGATTGTAGGAGAGATAAGGTGTATCTCGTCGTCAATGCCGCCTAAGTACTTGAGTGCATTGAGGATTGCGGCAGAAGAAGCACCTAAGAGTGCTGAGGTCTTGCCTGTGATGATAGTGCCGTCGGGCATCTCAATTGCCGCCGCAGGCTCGCCTGTTTCCTCGGCTTTTTTGAGGGATGCGCCGATGACGGGTCTTTGCTCTGCGCTGAGTCCTGCCTGCTTCATCAGAAGCTCCAGCTTGAGGGTCACATCCTTCTCGCCGTTGCCCTGACGGTAGGAGCACATTGCTGAGTAGTAGCGTCGGATAATCTCCTGCTGAGCGGCGGCGCATACTGCATCGTCGTCAAAGATGCACAGTCCTGCCATATTAACACCCATATCTGTGGGAGATTTGTAGGGGGACTCGCCCAGAATCTGCTCAAACATAGCGCTGAGCACAGGGAAAATCTCTACATCTCTGTTATAGTTAACGGTGGTCTCGCCGTAAGCCTCAAAGTGATAGGGGTCTATCATATTTACATCGTTAAGGTCTGCGGTGGCGGCCTCGTAAGCCACATTCACAGGATGCTTCAGGGGGAGATTCCATATGGGGAAGGTCTCGAACTTTGCATATCCTGCCTTGACGCCGCGCTTGTGGTCGTGATAAAGCTGAGAAAGACAGGTAGCCATCTTGCCTGAGCCGGGGCCGGGAGCGGTGATGACGACAAGCTGTTTGTCAGTCTCGATGTATTCGTTCTTGCCTAAACCCTCCTCGCTTACAATCAGGTCGATGTCAGCAGGGTAGCCGGGAATGGGATAGTGGCGGTATACCTTAACGCCTAAGTCCTCCAGACGCTTCTGGAATTTATTTGCGGAGGGCTGGTTTGCATAGCAGGTGAGTACCACCGAGCCTACATACAGACCAACTCCGCGGAAAACATCAATCAGACGGAGAGTATCAAGGTCATAGGTGATGCCTAAGTCACCGCGAACCTTGTTCTTCTCAATATCACCTGCGTTGATGATAATAACAATCTCCGCCTGGTCCTTCAACTGCATAAGCATCTGAAGCTTGCTGTCAGGCTCAAAGCCCGGCAGGACTCTGGAGGCGTGGTTATCGTCATATAGCTTGCCGCCGAACTCAAGGTACAGCTTACCGCCGAACTGCTCGATACGCTGCTTGATACGCTCGGACTGCATTCTCAGATATTTATCATTGTCAAAACCCTTGGCTATCATAGAAATACCCCTTTGGCTAAAACTTAAAAACAATCTACCCCTAATTATACAACGGCACAGTTTAGTTTTCAAGGGTGAAATTCAGGGCTTTTTCCTCATAAATGGCAAAAAATATACTGTTTTGTAGCAAAAGGACTTGCGTAAAAATTACTTTTTAAATCGGGATTTTCCGATGAAGCTTGCGATTATTCCCAGCACTATGGCGGCGGTGATGCCTGCGGCGGCAGATGTGAGCCCTCCTGTGAGGATACCCATAGCTCCCTGTTCGTCTACGGCTTTTTTTACACCTTCTGCCATTATATTGCCAAAGCCTAAGAGGGGTACTGTGGCGCCTGCTCCTGCAAATTCTGCCAAGGGCTTGTACACACCCACTGCAGAGAGTATAAGGCCAAGTACCACACAGCCTGTGAGGATTCTGGCAGGGGTAAGCTTTGTAAAATCAATGAGCAATTGGCACAAAAGGCACAGGGCCCCGCCCACCCAGAATGCGTTGAGATATTCCATTGTCTTCCATCCTTTGTATTAATTGTTTAAAATCTATAATATTTTCTTATGATTTTTGAGAGCTATAAGGTCAGAGTATAATTTCTATTGAAAAATACAGGTGTGAATGATATAATTATCATAACTGTAAAATGGTGAAATATGCACCGAAGCTTCGGTACATAGAAATCCGACTTTTTTTACAGGGAGGTTTAGATATGAAAGATAAGAATCTGAGGTTCCCCAAAATCCCCTTCCGTACTCCGGGTGGTGCAAGGGTACCTCACAGAAAGCATACGGCAGACAAGCAGAGCGTGATTATGCCCACACCCGATGAGGTTATTATCCCTATGAGTCAGCACATCGGTGCACCCTGTAAGGTACAGGTTGCTGTGGGAGATGCGGTTTGCGTGGGTACAGTTATCGGTGACAGTGACGCCTTTGTGTGTGCACCTATTCACTCAAGTGTCAGCGGTACTGTAAAGAGTATCACAAAGCTCACTATGCCCTCGGGTGCAGTGACAGATGCAGTGGTGATTGAGTCTGACGGCAAGGACACGGCAGACCCTGACATAAAGCCCCCTGTGGTGGAAAATCTGCAGGACTTCCTCAGTGCTGTCAGAGCCAGCGGTCTGGTTGGACTTGGCGGTGCAGGCTTCCCTGCTCATGTAAAGCTCAATGTCCCTGCTGATAAAGAAATTGACACACTTATCATCAACTGTGCAGAGTGTGAGCCTTATATTACAGCCGACAACCGAGAAGTTATAGAAAATTCATGGGCGGTTATGTCAGGCGTTTACTCAGTGCTTGAGCTTCTCGGTATTGACAGGGTAATTATCGGTATAGAGAACAACAAGCCCGAGGCTATCAGAATCCTCACAGAAATTGCAGAGAATGAAAAATACGACCCCGAGGACAAAGTGAGGGTACTTCCGCTTAAAGCCTCTTACCCTCAGGGTGCAGAGAAGGTGCTCATTAAGGCTTGTACAGGCAGAGAGGTACCTACAGGAAAGCTCCCTGCAGATGCAGGCTGTATAGTAATGAATGTAACCTCCATTGCCTTCATCAGCGACTACCTCAAGACAGGTATGCCTCTTACAAAGAAGCGTATCACTGTAGACGGCAGTGCTATAAAGGAGCCTCAGAATGTTATTGTGCCCATCGGCACACCTATTAATAAGGTAATAGAATTCTGCGGCGGTTACAAGGCAGAGCCCGGAAAGATTCTTATGGGCGGCCCTATGATGGGTATTGCCCTCATTGACGATACCTTGCCTGTGCTCAAGCAGAATAACGCAGTTCTTGCTTTTGACGAAAAAGAGGCAAGACTCTCTGAGCCTACAGACTGCATCCGTTGTGGACGATGTGTGTCCGCTTGTCCTATGAGGCTTATGCCTACAAGACTGTGTGCAGATGTAAAGCTAAAAGACTTTGATGCAATGCGCAAGCATCAGATTATGACCTGTATGGAGTGCGGAAGCTGTGCGTACAGCTGTCCTGCACACAGACATATAGTACAGACCATCCGTCTGGGCAAGTCTCAGCTTCGAGCAGAGCTTGCGAAGAAGAAAGGAGATAAATGATATGAGTAAATTCTTTGCATCAGCATCTCCTCATCTGCGGTCTACAGCAAGTACCAGAAAGATAATGCTGGATGTAGTCATTGCTCTTGTGCCCTCATGCATTGCCGCTGTTGTTTATTTTGGTTGGCGTGCACTGATGCTCTTGGGCGTATGCGTGCTCACCTGTGTATTTACCGAGTACATATGCAGAATTGTTATGAAGCGTGAGCAGACCATCGGCGATTTGTCGGCAGTGGTTACAGGTGTACTGCTTGCACTTAACTTGCCTGCAAACCTTAATCCCCTGATGGCTGTGTTCGGCTCTGTTGCCGCAATTGTTGTGGTCAAGCAGATGTTCGGCGGAATCGGTATGAACTTTGTAAATCCTGCTTTGGCTGCAAGAATTATTCTGACGGTATCCTTCCCCACAGCAATGACCACATGGATTCCTACCTCACTGCAGGGAGTGGACGCAGTAACCTCTGCGACTCCTCTTGCCTCAGAGTCAGGTGCGTTCTCATATCTGGAATTGTTCCTTGGTAATCACGGCGGCTCTATGGGTGAGACCTGTGCACTGGCTATACTTTTAGGCGGTATCTACCTTGTGCTGAGAAAAGTTATTGTTCCCACAATTCCCGTGGTTTATATAGGCACATCGGCTGTAATGGCACTGCTTCTGGGACTTGACCCGTTGGAGCAGGTGCTCTCAGGCGGTATTATGCTGGGTGCTGTGTTTATGGCTACCGACTACACTACATCTCCCATTACAAAGTGGGGCAAGGTTATATATGCTATCGGTTGCGGTGTGCTGACAATGCTTATCAGAACATACGCAAACCTGCCCGAGGGTGTGTCCTTCTCCATTCTTATTATGAACATCCTGACACCTCTGATTGAGAGTGCAACTGCTCCCAGAGCTTTCGGAGAGAAGAAAGAGAGGCAGGGTGCAAAATGAAAAAGATAAATTTTAAGGATATATTTGTTCCCACAATTTCACTTTTCCTTATCTGCATTGTGGTGAGTGTTCTGCTTGCAGGCACCAACGAGCTGACAAAGGGCCCTATCGCTGAGATTCAGGCACAGACTGCCGCCGAGGCTATGAAGGCGGTTTGCAGTGATGCAGAGACCTTCGAGGGTAAAGAGGGTCTGGAGATTGAGGTTTACAGGGGTCTTGACTCAGCAGGAGGGCTGGTTGGCTACGCAATCCCCTCCTCCTACAAAGGCTACGGCGGAGACATTGAGATTATGGTGGGTATAAATCTCTCAGGTGAGGTTACAGGAGTAGAGATTCTGTCCCACGGAGAGACTCCCGGTCTTGGTGCAAACTGTACCAAAGAAGAGTTCACAGATATGTTCAAGCAGTCTGTAACTGACAGCTTTTCTGTTGTGAAGGACTCAACAGGCGGCGAGGGCGGCAGAATCGACGCTCTTACAGGTGCAACTATTACATCAGACGCTGTGACTCAGGCTGTGAACAAGGCACTCGATGTATACAACTCACTGGAAGGAGGCGAGGGCTGATGGCAGAAAAGAAAAAGTACAACTACTTAAAGGAAGTCACCAAGGGTATAGTTAAAGAAAACCCCGTGCTCTGCCTTGTCCTCGGCACCTGCCCCACACTGGCGGTGTCTACTGCGGCTTCCAACGCAATCGGAATGGGCGTTGCGGCGACTATCGTTCTTGTGTGCTCCAACGCGGTTATCTCCGCTATGAGAAAGATTATTCCCGATAAGGTCAGAATTCCTGCCTATATTACCATTATTGCCGCTTTTGTTACGCTGGTGCAGATGATAGTTAAGGCGTATGCTCCGTCAATTGACGAGAGTCTGGGAATTTACCTGCCTCTTATCGTTGTAAACTGTATCATCCTCGGCAGAGCTGAGATGTACGCAAGCAAGAATCCCGTCCTGCCCTCTATGCTTGACGGCTTGGGAATGGGAATCGGCTTTACGGCAACCTTACTGCTTATGGGCTCTATCAGAGAGATTTTAGGCAACGGTACTTGGTTTGGTTTAGATTTGCCCGGTGAGCTGCAGATAATTATATTCCTGCTTCCTCCCGGAGGCTTCTTTGTATTCGGAATGCTCATTGCCCTTGCCTCAAAGATAAGCGGCAAGAAGCCTCCCAAGGCTACAGGTTGTGCAGGCTGTCCCATGGCAGGCAAGTGCTCTATTGCAAAGGACGAGGGAATCGACCGTGCCTGCAGTGCTTTGCCTGAGGACTCTCAGACTGAGAAAGGGGGAGAGGCTGTATGATTAAAGCTTTAGTTGCGGTATTTCTTGCGGCAATCCTCACAGAAAACTATGTTCTCAGCAAGTTTTTAGGTATATGCCCCTTCCTCGGTGTTTCAAAGAAAGTAAACACAGCACTGGGTATGAGTGCGGCAGTTACCTTTGTTATGGTGCTTGCAACTGCAGTTACTTATCCTATTTATATGTATCTACTTGTACCGTCTCAGATGGAGTATCTGGAGACTATAGTATTTATTCTTGTTATTGCAGGTCTGGTTCAGCTTGTAGAGATTGTGCTGAAAAAGTACATTCCTGCACTGTATAATTCACTGGGCATCTATCTGCCCCTTATCACCACAAACTGCGCTGTGCTTGGCGTTACAATGCTGGTAATTGAAAAGAGCGGCCCTGAGTTTGGCTATATCCACGCCCTGGTAAATGCTCTGGGTGCAGGTATCGGCTTCCTTGTGGCTATGGTAATGTTTGCAGGAGTAAGACAGCGTCTTGAAGCCTGCGATATTCCCAAGTCCCTTCGGGGTCTGCCCATTACTCTGGTAGCGGCATCCCTTGTATCCCTGAGCTTTTTAGGCTTCTCGGGACTTGTGGATAATATGCTGGCTTGATGGAGGTGCGGTTATGGATTTTACAATGATTCTTATAGCCGTGGCGATTGTGGCAGGCATAGGACTTATCATCGGACTTATACTTGCAATTGCATCTGCAATTATGGCTGTACCTGTTGACGAAAAGGTAGAGGCGGTAACCTCGGCTCTGCCCGGTGCTAACTGCGGTGCCTGCGGCTACTCAGGCTGTAGTGGCTATGCAAAGGCACTGGCAGACGGAGAGGCAAAGCTTGGTGCTTGTGCTCCCGGCGGCGAGGAATGTGCAAAGGTTATTGCAGAGATTTTAGGCGTTGAGGCAGGAGCTGTTGACAGAAAGGTTGCCCTTGTGCACTGTATGGGAAGTTGTGATAACACTGATACAAAGATGGAGTATCAGGGTATCAAGTCCTGTGCGGCGGCGGTGTCACTCCACGGAGGCGTGGGCAGTTGTGCATACGGCTGTATCGGTTTTGGAGACTGCGTTGCAGTTTGTCCCTACGGTGCAGTGAGTGTATGCAACGGCGTTGCACGGATTAACGCTGATTTGTGCAAGGGATGTTCAATGTGTGTAAACGCTTGTCCCAAGCACATTATCTCTGTTGTTTCCTACAAGGCTCAGACAGTGGTCAGATGCTCAAACTTTGACAAGGGTGCTCTGGCTCGCAAGGTCTGCAAGTCTGCCTGTATCGGTTGCAAAAAGTGCGAGAAGGTCTGTGAGGCAGGAGCAGTTACTGTGGTGAACTTCAAGGCTGTTGTAGATGCCGAGAAGTGCTCAGGCTGCAACCTTTGCGTTGAGGCTTGCCCTCAGGGCTGTATTACTCAGTTCAGGGTATAACGCTCATTAATGGCTATTTAATGTGTCAAATTTATGAAATTGTGTGATGTTATACTGATTTTTGCATTTTAGTGTAGCAAAACACAGGGACTTTGTTATATAATTAAAATTGCGTTGTTGTTTACTGAAAATGGTAGAGAGCAACGCAATTACTCACAGCTCAAGGAGTGAAATAAATGGTAGAGGTTAAAAACCTGAGAAAAAACTACGGCGATGTCGCCGCTGTAAAGGATATCAGCTTTACCGCCGAAAAGGGAGAGATTCTTGGATTCCTCGGCCCTAACGGTGCAGGTAAAACCACCACAATGAACATTATTACAGGTTATCTGTCTGCAACAAGCGGTACAGTGACCATTGACGGCTACGATATTCTGGACAATCCTATGGAGGCACGAGCCAGAATCGGATATCTGCCCGAGCTTCCTCCTCTGTATCTTGATATGACGGTGGAGAAGTACCTGCAGTTTATCTATGAGCTGAAGAAGGTGAAGCTTCCAAAGGAGGCACACCTGAAAGAGGTTATGGAGCTTGTCAAGATTTATGACATCAAGGACAGAGTCATCCGTAATCTTTCCAAGGGTTACAAACAGCGTGTGGGCTTTGCACAGGCACTGGTGGGCAATCCCCCTGTGCTGATTCTGGACGAGCCTACAGTAGGACTTGACCCCAGACAGATTATCGAGATGCGCTCCATCATCAAGAGCCTTGGTAAGAAGCACACTGTTATCTTCTCATCTCATGTGCTTTCTGAGGTATCTGCTATATGTGACAGAATTGTGGTTATCTCTAACGGCGTGATTACCGCTGATGCAAAAACCGAGGAGATTTCAAACATTACCGAGGATACAAAGAAGCTTTCCCTGACAGTTGACGGCAATTCTGCAACTGTGCTGTCTATTCTTAATGACCTGGACGGAGTTGTAAAGGCAAGAAGAATTGCTCAGGAGAGCGACAGCGTATACAGTTATACAGTTGATTATAAAAAGACAGTGGATATCCGCCGTGCTGTGTTCCGAACACTTGCAAAGGCTGATTGTCCCATACTGGAAATGAAGGATGCAGGTATGTCCCTTGAGGAGAGCTTCCTGCAGCTTACAGGTTCAACAAAGGTTGAACGCACAAAGAAGAAAGGAGGAGCTAACTGATGGGTGCTATATTCAAAAGAGACTTTTTCTCTTACTTTACATCTACTCTGGGCTACATAGTAATTGCCCTGTACCTGCTTCTGTCAGGTTTCTTCTTCTGGATGATTTGCTATTTCAGCCAGTATAACAGCCTTGTGGATGTTATCAACAATATGCTGTATGTTGTTTTCTTCCTTGTTCCCCTTATTACTATGAAATCTTTTGCAGAGGAAAAGCGTCAGCGTACCGACCAGGCATTGCTCACTGCTCCCGTAAAGCTGTGGGAGATTGTACTGGGCAAGTACCTGAGTGCTCTGGCACTTTACGGTATCTGCAATATGGTATACTTTTTCTATGCACTTGTAATGCTTGTCACTATCCCCGAGATTACAATCCAGTGGGGTCTGCTCATTTCAGGCTGGCTGGGAATTATGCTGTTGGGTGCAGCACTGCTGTCTGTAAATCTGTTCTACTCATCCCTTACAGAGTACCAGATTATCGCCGCAGTTATCGGTATGGGTACAGGACTTGTGCTTATGCTTTATGATTCAATTGTTGGTGCAATACTCAGCTTTATCAACACTTTGTTCTCTACCTCATATGAGCTTGTAGTGCTTGATAAGCTGTCACTTACCGCTCACTATATGAATCTTGTCAAGGGTGTTATCAACCCTGCAGACATTGTTTTCTACCTGAGTTGGGTGGTACTGTTTATGTTCCTGACCGTGAGAGTCCTGGACAAAAAGCGCTGGGCATAAGGAGGGGTTTGTGATGAATAACGAAAATATCAAGAATAAAGAAACAGCCACAGAAGCTGTGAAAACCTCCTACAAGCGTATGACTACAAAACAGCGCAAGCTGTTCTACTCTATCTTTATTATTATTTTCCTGCTTATCTTTGCAGGTGTGAATGTGCTGGCTACCTTCCTTGTAAACAAGTTCCCTGCATTGGAGCTTGACCTGACCTCAGGCGGTGCATATTCCCTGCAGAAAACCACAGAGGAATATCTGGATTATATGGAGACAGAGGTTAATGTAAAGGTGCTTATGGAGGAGGAGACACTCCTGTCTGTAGATTCAACCTACGGCTATCAGGTGAATCAGCTCCTTCGTGAAATGTCCCGATATAATAAGGTCAACCTTGAGTATCTGAACATTGAGGCAACCTCTATGAAGTCTATGTCAGAGAAGTACCCCGATGTAGACTGGTCCTCCTCTGATAATCTGATAATCGTTGAGGATGCAAACACAGGCAAGTACGAGTGCCTTGCCCTTTATGATGTGTTCTCACCCTCTTATGATTCAAGCTATAATGTTGTAATCTCAGGTCAGTACCTTGAGCAATGTGTGCTTTCTTCTATCCAGAAAATTACCGCTGACAAGGTGATAAAGATTGCACTCTCCACAGGTAACGGTGAATTCTTCAATGAAAATTCCGACCTTTATTCCTACTGCACATACCTGCCTGTTATCCTTGAGGATAACGCCTACGAGATTGAGGAGGTGAACCTCCTGTCTCAGGCACCAAGTGATGACACAGATATTATCATTATGATGGCTCCCTCTGTGGATTTGACCAAAGAGGCAGTAGATAATCTGTCCGCTTGGCTTTCAAACGATGGCAACAATGGCAGGACTCTGTTCTATGTTCCCTTTGACTATGCAGAGGAGACCCCCAACCTTGATTTGTTCTTGGAGCAGTGGGGACTTAAAGTAGGCGAGGGCTACATCAGCGAGAACGACCTTAACAAGGGCCTTGCTATGATGGGCGAGGACAGCAATGTGAACTCTATGATGGACTATTATGACGAGACCTATACAGAGGGGCTCACCGACAGGTCTCTGTCTGTGCTGATGCCTTACTGTCTGCCCATAGAGATTCTGGATGAGGAGATGGCAACACCTCTGCTCCGGTCCTCTGATACAGCAGATATCCTCATTCCCTCCACAGATGGCTCCGAACACCAGTACATCAAGAGTGACGGCACACCCCATAATGCCGCCGCAATCTCAACCAAAACAAACGACAACGACGAGTCCTCTCAGGTAATCGTCTGGGGCTCCTATGACGGTCTGAGCAATCAGTGGACTTACTCCTCATACAGCTCAAACTTCAACAATACTGCATATTTCATCAACCTGCTGAACACCCTGACAGATAACGATGCAATGATTGTTATCGAGAGCGTGCAGGTAGGCGGAGATTCTATTATTGTAACCTCTGCTCAGCAGATTGCTGTGTTTGTTATCTTTGTTATTATTATTCCTGTGGCACTGGTAGTAATCGGTATCATCGTATGGAATAAAAGGAGACACCGCTGATGAATAAGAATATGAAAAGAAACATCATCATCGCAGGCGTAGCACTGGTGCTTATTATAGCACTGATTCTTGTGGTTGTTCTTGTACCTTGGGGCGAGAGCGGCAGCGGACTTTCTGAGATAGATCTCGGCACAGAGCTTACCTACGGCGTAACTGATGAGGGTATGCACACTGCAACTGTCAAGACTAACGATAAGGGTGAGCTGGAGAATAACTCCTACGGCACACTCCTGAACTACAAGCCTGCTCAGATTGATAAAATCTCAATGAGCACTCAGGAGGGTAACTACACCTTCCTGCTTACAACTCCCGTGAATTCCGACGGCACAACCGAGGCAACCGTATATACACTGGAGGGCTTTGAGGATTACAGCCTTCAGGCTACAAACCCCTCTCTCCTTGCAAGTGCAGTGTGCTTTGTAGAGTTTACTCAGGTTGCAGATGTTACAGGTGAGAATGCCGCAGAGTACGGCTTTGACAATCCCCGTGCAGTGGCTAAGGTTTACTACAACGACGGTACAAATTCTGAGCTTCGACTTGGTGATGATGCTCCCGGCGGAACCTCCTGCTATATTCAGTTTGGTGACAACGATACTGTGTATGTTGCAAACCTGTCTGAGCTGGAGCCTATGCTTCTGAGCATTACCGATTTGTTTAGTACCTCTGTCAATACAGCGGCTTACAATGCATCTGACGACAGCTTTGATAAGATAACTCTCGGCGGCTCACACCTGAGCGAGGAGGTTGTTATCACTGCCAATACAGAGGGCGACCTTAATTGTTATTATCTGATGACCTCCCACGGAAATGTTCCTGTAAACACTGTTGAGGGCAGTAACATAGTAGGTAATATCAGAAACCTGACTGCTACTGAGGTTGTATGCGTCAACCCCGATGCACAGAATCTGAAGGACTACGGACTGAGCACTCCCTTTGCAACAGTCAAGACCACCTATACCTACACAAACACCGAGTACGATGATGCAGGCAACGAGACCCTCAATGAGGAGGTCAAGGTGCCTATGTCACTTATGGCATCCGAGGCGGACTCAGAGGGTAATGTGTACCTGATGGAGGAGGACGGAAAACTTATCTATAAGATTGCCGCAACAAGCGTTGCTTGGGCTACCACCTCTATGGATAAGCTTCGCAGCGAGTACCTGCTTAATCCTGTGTATACAGCACTTGAGTCTGTCACAGTAAAGGCAGAGGGCAATATTTACACCTTCAAGCTTGCAACAGAGCAGGTGCCTGCTACCGACGAGGACGGCAACGAGACCACAGAGGTTGAGTATAAGGTTACTCTTGACTCCAAGGAAATAGACTCTGACCAGTTCTATATTATGTATCAGGACTTAACACTTATGGAGTATGGCGGTGCTGATGCTACAACCACAGCAGGGGACAAGATTCTGACAGTAACCTACAACTACCTGTCCGACAGAGAGTCCGACACAGTAGTATACTGCGAGACCGACACCCAGAAGGTGATTCCCTTTGTCAACGGTGAGAGAACAGGTTATGTATACAGCGCAGATATTTCTGCAATTATAAGCAATATCTCTAAGCTTATAAGCGGTAAGGAGATAGCTTCTATCCGATAATCTGTGTAGTAAAAGAAAAAAATACAGAATATCCGACCGTTCTTTTGTGGAGCGGTCGGTTTTTTATTGTATATCCGTTGACAAAACGGGCTCTAAATGCGATAATAACAATGTATATTCCCTTTGCGACAGGAGGAATTGTTTATGGCAAAGGAACTGGCAAAGTCCTATAACCCAAAAGAGGTTGAGGATAAAATATATGATTTCTGGATGAAGGGTGGCTTCTTCCGTGCGGAGGTTGACCGCAGCAAGAAGCCCTATACTATAGTTATGCCCCCGCCTAACATTACAGGTCAGCTTCACATCGGACACGCTCTGGACAACACTCTGCAGGATATCCTTATCCGCTACCGCAGAATGCAGGGCTATGCAGCTCTCTGGCTGCCCGGTACTGACCACGCATCCATTGCGACTGAAGCAAAGATTGTTGAGGCAATGAAGAAGGAAGGCATCACCAAGGAAGATATCGGCAGAGAGGCTTTTCTTGAGCGTGCTTGGGCTTGGAAGGAAGAATACGGCGGACGCATTTGCAACCAGCTGAAGAAGCTTGGTACAAGCTGTGACTGGTCAAGAGAGCGATTCACTATGGACGAGGGTTGCTCCGACGCAGTTAAAGAGGTATTTGTACGCCTGTATGAGAAGGGCCTCATCTACCGCGGTGAGCGAATCATCAACTGGTGTCCCCACTGCTGTACTTCTATCTCTGATGCAGAGGTTGAGTTTGAGGAGCAGGAGGGCTTCTTCTGGCATCTCCGCTATCCTCTCACAGACGGCTCAGGTTTTGTTGAGCTTGCTACTACCCGTCCTGAGACCTTACTCGGCGATACTGCTATTGCAGTAAACCCCGATGATGAAAGATACAAGGCATTCGTTGGCAAGACAGTTACCCTCCCCATTGTGGGCCGTGAGATTCCTGTTGTTGCAGACAGCTATGTTGATATGGAGTTTGGTACAGGTGTTGTTAAGATTACTCCTGCACACGACCCCAACGACTTCGAGGTTGGACTCCGTCACAACCTGCCCATTATCAATGTAATGGACGATACTGCTCATATGAACGAGAACGCAGGCGAGAAGTATCAGGGTATGGACCGCTACGAGTGCCGTAAGGCTATCGTTAAAGACCTTGAAGAAGGCGGCTTCCTTGTAAAGATTGAGCCTCACGCTCATAATGTAGGTACCTGCTACCGTTGCGGTACTACTGTTGAGCCCAGAGTTTCAATGCAGTGGTTTGTTAAGATGCAGCCTCTGGCTGAGCCTGCAATCGACTGTGTACGCTCAGGCAAAACAAAGTTCGTTCCCGAAAGATTCGAGAAGGTTTACTTCCACTGGATGGAGAATATCCGTGACTGGTGTATCTCCCGTCAGCTTTGGTGGGGACACAGAATCCCTGCATACTACTGTGCTGATTGCGGCGAGATGACAGTATCCAAGGATGAGGTTACTGTATGTCCCAAGTGCGGCGGCACTCATGTTCATCAGGATGAGGACACTCTGGATACCTGGTTCAGCTCTGCACTGTGGCCTTTCTCAACTCTTGGCTGGCCCAATAAGACAGACGAGCTTGACTTCTTCTATCCCACAAGCACTCTGGTAACAGGTTACGATATTATCTTCTTCTGGGTTGCCAGAATGATTTTCAGCGGTATGGAGAATATGGGTGCACAGCCTTTTGATACCGTATTTATCCACGGCATTATCCGTGACGAGCAGGGCAGAAAGATGAGTAAGTCTCTGGGCAACGGCGTTGACCCTCTGCTTCTCATTGACCAGTACGGCGCAGACGCACTGAGATTCTTCCTCGCAACAGGTAACTCACCCGGAAACGATATGAGATTTTCCGACAAGCGAGTTGAGTCCTGCCGTAACTTTGCAAATAAGCTTTACAACGCAAGCCGTTTTGTTCATATGAACATTGACGACCACAATGTTCCCTGTGAGCTCCCCGAGGTGCTCACAACAGAGGATAAGTGGATTATCTCCGCTGTAAACACAGTTGCAAAAGAAGTTGCAGATAACCTTGATAAGTTCGAGCTTGGTATTGCTGTACAGAAGCTCTACGACTTTATCTGGGATTGCTACTGCGACTGGTACATCGAGCTTACCAAGTCAAGACTCCGCGAGGAGGGCGAGACCGCTCAGAACGCCCGTCAGGTACTGGTCTGGGTACTGGAGAGAACACTGAGACTTCTCCACCCCTTTATGCCCTTTATCACTGAGGAAATCTGGCAGACTCTGCCCCACAATGCTGAGGCTGATGGCGAGACAATTATGCTGTGTAAGTATCCTGAATTTTCTGATGACCTCCACTTCCCTGCAGAGGTGCTCACAACTCAGAAGATTATGGAGGCTATCACCGCTATCCGTACACGCCGTAACGAGATGAATGTACCTCCCTCAAAGAAGGCAAAGGTTTACATTGCAACAGAGAATAAAGAGACTTACGAGCTTGGTGCAAAGTTCATTGTATCTCTTGCATCTGCAACAGAGGTAGAGATTGACAAGGAATTTGACCTTGACGGTGCAGTTACAATCGTTGTTTCCGATGCAAAAATCTACATTCCCATGAGCGAGCTTGTAGACAAGGAAGCAGAACTTGCACGACTTCAGAAGGAACTTGCTCAGGTTGAGAAGCTTCTTGCTCAGGACGAGGGCAAGCTGAACAATGCAGGCTTTATGGCAAAGGCTCCCGAGGCTGTTGTTGAGAAGATTAAGGGTCAGGCTCAGCGCGAGCGCGAGAAGATTGCCCTTATCAAGGCCGCAATCGAAGCCCTGCAGTAATCTTTATTAATGAAATAAAGGCAGAAACGCAATAATAAATCCCCGATTACTTCCGTAGTCGGGGATTTTTGTATAGGATTTATGTTTTGTAGGGGTGGTTGCCTACGACGACCCGTGTTTTGACTGTTTGATACTCAGTTTTATTTACTTTGGGCTTGATTATTTATATCAACCAATAGGAAAACCTGTATCAATACCTGCGATGTGTTTCTGAATTGCAGTTGCGTCCTTGATATTGATATCATCGGAAGCATCAACATCTGAAACTGCATAGCCATCCTCGGAAAGAACAACAATATTTGCGATGTGCTTCTGAATAGCCGTTGCATCCTTGATGTTTACAGTACCATCGCAATCCGCATCACCAAGGAGACCTGTCATAACAGGGTCTGTGGGGTCGGTAGGATTATCCTGATCTCCTGTTGAAGGCTCAGAGGGATTGCTCGGATTTGTGATATCCTGTGTTAGTTCTCTTGATTCCATTACATCTTCACAATATATACAATATTTAACCTGTGTGATTTTTCCTGAATCCGATGATGAAATCGTAGTCCAATCCTTCTCAGCACTATGGCCTTTCGCATCTATTACTACAGCTTTAGTCAATACTTCTTTACAAACTGAGCAATGCACGCTATCGGTTAAACCGTTTTCAGTACAAGTAGCCTCATGACCTTTTGTTATAACCTCTGTATGACCAAGCGCCATAACCTCAGTTTGCTCTATTAATACTGTGTTACAAACAGAACAATGCTTACCTTCCGTTAAACCTGTTTTAGTGCAACTTGGAGCAACCACCTTGTCTATAACTTCTGTATGTCCTGTAGCAGATATTGATTCTGTATATGTGTCACCGCAAATCGCGCAAGTATATGTTGTTGTACCATTTGAAGTACAAGTGGGAGATACTATTGTTGAAGTGTAGTTATGGTAACAAGCTTTTGTCCCTACACATATAGGATCAATTGTTTCTGTACAATAGTTGGAATTGCTATCAAAAGCTTTTATTTTATAAACATACTCATTAGAAGGAGACAAATTATTGTCTGCATATATTGTGTTTGTTGTAGTTGCAATAATCTTGAAGTTATTTTCACCCACCGCACTTCTTAACACCTCGTATTTATAGGTAGTGTTACCTCTTACTGCATCCCAACCTAGCGTAATAGAAGTACTGCTTGTGGATAAAACATCGGGTCTTTCCATAAAGGTATATTGTCCTTTTGAAACTGTTTTTGCTACAAGGTCTGTGCCGTCTACATTACAATTTGCCTGAATCCAATAATAGTATTGTGTTCCGCTTTGCAACCCTATATCAGTATAGTTAGTTCCGTTTACTATATTGATAATTCCATATTCACCATTATATATTTTTCTTTTGACAGTATAGTTTTCTGCATACGAAACACCGCTCCAGCTCAAATAAAGTTGCGATGTATCCTTAGATGTAACATTAGGAGCATTAAACTTGGTATAACCGCCTGCTGCAGTTGAAGCTGCAGATTCTCCTGCACTGTTCTTTGCATACACAACATAGTAATATCTCTGACCTGTTTCCAACCCTGTGTCATTGAATGATGTAGTTGTTAATCCTGATTTTACAGTTTTATATGCACTGTCTCCGGCTTTTCGTCTGTCTATTCTGTAGGAGTCAGCACCTGAAACAGCACCCCATGTAATTTTAATCTCAGATTTGCTTATATCATCTACCTCTTTAATTACAGGAGCTTTGGTAAAAGTATACTGACCGTTGGATGTTGATTTAGCTGTAATATCTGTTCCGTCAACATTACAGTTGGCTTTTATCCAATAATAATATTGCGTAGAAGCAGACAATCCCGAATCAGTGTACGATGTACCTGTCACAGTCTTTATTTCGGAATACTCACCACCTGATTTTTTTCTCATAATTGTATAGCTTTCAGCTTTCGCAACACTATCCCAAGTGATTTCCATTTTAGTATCACTTACAGCTGTAACCTTTGGCGGATCAAATTTTGTATATACACCAATCGCTTCTGATGTGCCCAACTTTGTTGAGCCATTGTAAGCCGTCACTTTATAATAATAACGCTGATTTTTACTTAACCCTGTATCTATAAAGTAAAGGTTTGTTGTAGAATCTTTGGCAGTAGAATAGTTATCATCACCAGCTTTTCTTCTTTCAACCTTATATTTTGTTGCCCCACTAACCTCTGACCACTTTATTGTAATTTCAGTATGATTGTCACCATTTGCAGAAGTTATTTTAGGTTTACTATCATAAGAATACTTGTAAGGCATCTCTATATATGCAATACCTCTGGAACCATATGTACTTGATACATAACTGCTCCAAGTATAGGTATAAGTACCTACATAATTTTGCTTATATCCGCTATATTCGTTATTGTTCGAGCCGTTACATTGAGCAATAGAGAATCCTTTATCTGTGATTTCTGTAATAACCATCGAATGTTGAGTAGAACCTTTTGTTCTAAGGTGAGCACCTGGCTTTGAAGCGTTAATCAAAGCCTTAAGTTTGCTTACAGTTAAACTTCCAGCAGGAACACTTGAAATACCATCAGCTGACACACAATAAAAATCCTTACTGGAGTTTGCTATATATTTATCATCTACATTTCCCAAACTAATTGTACCAAAAAGTTTATACTGACACCATCTTGCAAACCCGAAGCATTGTGATGCACCTAAATACTTTTCTTTGTAATAGTAACCACTGTTACTATTACTTCCATTAGCTGTCGAAAACTGCATAAATGAATTTGGTGCTATACCTACATCAACACCGCAAATTTTTAAATTACTTGCTGCATTGACACTTGGAATTGCTAAACCGCCAAAGCAACCGCACACGATAATTACACTTAACAATACGCTTAAAACCCTTTTCACGAAAATTCCTCCTTTAAAAAATGATTAAAAATAAAAAGTGCGCCTACCGAAGCAGACGCACAAAAAACGCAAACTCCGATAGTCGCCAAACCAATCAATATAAAGGGCAATAAGCACATCCATATTGTTGGAATTTGCATTTTTATCAAATTCGGAATATAGATATGCTAAAAAGGTATAACTGTCCCTATAAAAAGAGATGATTGCCCCTTATTCTTATATTAAATTGGTTTGGCATAATCAGTATAACACTTCTGTTTATAAATATCAATAAGTTTTGTTGGTGCATATTGGTGCTTTTTATATAAATAAAAGCCTGACGGAGCATTTCCGTCAGGCTTGATATGAAGCGGATATTTTATATTTTCTTCTTGCAGAAGTCCTGCATACAGCAGTCCTCGCATTTTGGTTTGGGGGCTTTGCACACTGCTCTGCCGTGGAGGACTAAGCGGTGGCAGAAATCGTTACTTTCCTCAGGGGGCAGGAGGGCTCGCAGGATTTTTTCAATTTTGCCTGCGTCCTTTTCTTCGTGGAGTCCCAGCCTGCGTGTGATGCGTATGCAGTGGGTGTCTACTACTACGGCAGGCTTGCCGTAGATATCACCTACAATCAGATTGGCGGTTTTTCTGCCGATGCCCTGCAGAGTGGTCAGCTCTTCGATAGTATCAGGCACTTTGCCGTCAAAGTCATTTACTATAGTTTTGGAAAACGCAATTAAGTCCTGTGATTTGGTGCGGTAGAATCCGCAACTGTGGATAAGTTCTGCTACTTCCTCCACATCTGCCTGTGCCATACTCTGAGCATCGGGGAATCTTGCAAACAGGGCAGGGGTCACAAGGTTTACCCTTGCGTCTGTGCACTGTGCCGCAAGGCGTGTTGCAACTAAAAGTTGCCAAGGGTCGGTGTAATCCAGGGAGCACAGTGCATCGGGGTACTCCCTCTTCAGGGCTTCTACTGCCTGTATTGCTATATCCTTTTTTCTCATATACAATCTCCTTTCTCAGTGGGGAAGTTTACAGTAATTTATTTTTTATAGTTACAAAATATTATCCTAAAATCTGACAAAAAACGATATACAAAAATTACGATATTCCTTAAAATTGCTATAAAAGATAATAAAAAGCCTTTATTTCATAAAAAAAGTATGGTATAATTTTGACATAAACTTAGGGAAGTGGTTTTGTGTTCAAAAATTACATATTTGATTTGTACGGTACGCTCATTGATATCCGCACTGACGAGGAGTCAAAAGAGCTTTGGGACAAGATGGTACTGTTCTATGGCTACAGAGGTGCAAGCTACACTGCCTATGAGCTCAGATGCAAGTATCAGGAGCTCTGTGCAACAGAGAAGAATAAGATGAAGAAGGCCCGTCCTGAGCAGAAGTATGTTGACATAGACCTGACCAGAGTTTTTCAGGATTTGTACGAGTTCAAAAAGGTAACTGTCTCCAGAGAGGTTGCCGCATTGACCGCCAATACCTTCCGTTGCTACTCCACAGAATTCATCCGTCTTTACAATGGCGTTCCCGAGTTTTTACAGGCATTGAAGGACAAGGGCAAGAAGGTGTTCCTCCTGTCAAATGCACAGCACGACTTCACTGTGCCGGAGATTAAAATGCTGGGACTTGAGAAGTACTTTGACGATATTATCATCAGCTCTGATGTTGCCTGCAAAAAGCCCGACCCCCATATGTACGAGATACTGTTCAGACGGCATAAGCTGAGAAAAAGCGAAACCATAATGATTGGCAACGATTTCAGAGCAGATATCAAGAGCTCCTATGATTTTGGGATTCAGAGCCTGTATATCCATCAGGCAATTTCTCCCCCTATTACCGAGCGACTCAAGAGCACCTGGTCTGTTATGGACGGAGATTTTACAAAGGTTATGCCCTTGGTGCTCAAATGATTTTATATATTTGATTATTTAGGACACAGTGTTTTTGCACTGTGTCTTTTTTTGTGAGATGATTTTTACAAGTCCTCTAAGGGGAAGTCCTAAAGCCCCCTTTTGTATCGCGTAGGGATGAGCAATGCTCATCCGAAACCTTGCGTTTAATGCAAAACCTTTCGGGCGATTCTTGAATCGCCCCTACGATGGAGATTTCCTCTTATTGTAGGGGTCGGCGCCCACGACGACCCGAAAAGCCTCCCTCACGAGGGAGGTGGCATTGGCTGAAAGCCAATGACGAAGGGAGTAAAAGGAAAGGTCTCAATAACTCCCTCAGTCTTTCGGCGTTGCCGAAATCCAGCTCCCTCAAGGAGGGAGCCTTATAAGCCCTCCTCTGAGAGGAAATTCCCCTGATAGGGGAAATGACCCGAAGGGACAAAAGGGTTGCCGCTTTCGCAGAAAGGGTGGCTGTGCGAAGCACAGACGGGAGGAGTGAATATCAAGAGAATAGTGAATAGTGAAGAAGTGGACTCCCTCAGTCTCGCAGAGCTCGACAGTTCCCTCGGGGAGGGAGCTGATTCCCTCTGTCCCCTTTGGGGACATCTCGCTCATTACACGAGGGAGTCTTCCCTCACAGGGGAGCCTTATAAGCCCTTCTCTGAAAATATAATATCACAAAGATTTATTCTTTTCAACATTCGGTGCAGACAAAGGAAATTTTTTGAAATATACACTCATAAACCGCATAAACACTGGAGACTCTACTGTTGGTAGAGTTGGCTTTTTTGTGGTTGACACGGGAGATTTAAGTGGAGAGTGGTAATTGGCGCAAAACTGTTGACTTGTCAACAACCGGCAGGTATAATTATAATGTTCAAATATGTGTGGGTGCTCAGAAGCCGAGGCGTTTCTGTTGTGCACATATGGATTAATAAGATTATTAGAAAATTTTGGAGGAACAAAAATGGCTTACAATTATATTCTCAGCTGCTGCTCTTACACAGACTTTTCTGCACAGAAGATGAAAGACCTGGACATCAAGTACATCTGTACTCCCTATATGATGGACGGCAAAACATACATTGACGACCTGGGCGAGACTACCTCTTATGAGGAGTTCTACAAGGCTATGGAGAATGGTGCAATCACAAACACCTACCAGCTCAACCAGAACGACTTTGCTGATTATTTCAGAGAACTGCTCAAGACCGGTCAGGATATTCTCCATGTGAGCCTGTCCTCAGGTCTGTCAGGCGTTTCCAACTCTGCACGCCTTGCTATTGAGGCAATGAAGGAGGAGTTCCCCGAGAGAACAATCTACCTTGTTGACTCTCTGGCTGCTGCTGCAGGTCTGGGTCTGCTTATGGAGACTGCCTCTAACCTTCGTGCAGGCGGTATGGGTATTGTTGAGCTCCGCGATTGGATTGAGGCTAACAAGCTGAAGCTCCACCACTGGTTCTTTACCACTGACCTTACCTATCTTGTACGCGGCGGCAGAGTTTCCAAGACAAGCGGATTTATCGGCGGCGTGCTGAACATCTGTCCTCTGATGAATGTCAGCAACGAGGGTAAGCTTACAGCTCGTGCAAAGGTAAGAGGCAAGAAGAAGGTATTTGTAGAAATCGTTGAGCGTATGAAGGAGCACGCAGAGGGCGGCACAAACTACAATGGTAAGTGCTTTATGTGTAACTCTGCTTGTGAGGATGACGCAAAAGAGGTTGCCGCACTGATTGAGGAGAGCTTCCCCAACCTTGACGGCAAGGTACAGATTTACACCATCGGTACTACTATCGGCAGCCACACAGGTCCCGGCACAGTTGCTGTGTTCTTCTGGGGCGATGAGCGCGTAGACTAATCTGACATTAACTCAGCAAAGAGAAACTCCATATACGAGCACCGCGGTTGATTTTCAATTGCGGTGTTCTTTTTGTTTTGGCATTTGTAACGGAAAAGTTAAAACAAAGTGCAAAATAATGATAATTCTGTAAATTGACTATAAGTCGGGAATCATATATTATATATGTATAATGAGGTCAAAGGCGTCTTTTTGACTCCTATGACCATATAAACAGTATGAGAGGAGGAAAATTCTTGGTATTTTCCAGCTTAACCTTCTGGTTTTTCTATCTGCCCTGTGTACTGGCTGTTTACTATGCAGTACCTAAAAAGGTGAGGAATATTGTGCTTTTTGTGGTGAGCCTTGCCTTTTACGGATGGGGAGAGCCTGTGTATATTCTGTTGATGCTTTTCACTATACTTGTAAACTACATTGCAGGTATGCTCATAGAAAACGAGGCAGGTAACAAACCAAAACAGCGGTTGTGGCTTGTGCTGTCTGTTGTTATCAATTTGGGACTTCTTGTATTCTTCAAATATTCGGGTATGATTGTGGACACAATCAATCTTCTGCCTTTTGCAGATATCCCCTTTGAAGCTCCGTCCCTGCCTATCGGTATCAGCTTCTATACCTTCCAGGCTATGTCCTACACAATCGATGTATATATGCAGGATACTCGCGCTCAGAAAAATCCTCTGATTCTGGGTACTTATGTTACTCTGTTCCCACAGCTTATTGCAGGTCCCATTGTCCGCTACAGGGATGTAGAGGACCAGATGATAGACAGAAAAGAGAATATTTCTCAGTTTGCAAACGGTGTTGTGCTGTTCCTTGTGGGTCTTTCTAAGAAAGTCCTCCTTGCAAATCAGTTTGCCGCAATGTGGGAGAACTTAGGCGGAGAATCTGCCGAAGGACTCCTTGCACGATGGGGCGGACTTGCGGCACTTACACTGCAGATTTACTTTGACTTCTCAGGCTACAGTGATATGGCACGAGGTCTTGGCAAGATGATAGGTTTTGAGTTTATGGAGAACTTCAACTTCCCCTATATCTCCAAGTCCATTACCGAATTCTGGCGTAGGTGGCATATTTCTCTTTCCACTTGGTTCAGGGACTATCTGTACATTCCCTTGGGCGGCAACCGCAAGGGCTTTGCGCGACAGATACTCAACCTGTTCATAGTCTGGTCTATGACAGGACTGTGGCACGGAGCGGCTTATAACTTCCTATTGTGGGGACTTTATTTCTTTGTGCTTCTTGTAATTGAAAAGCTTTTCCTTGGAAAGCTTCTTCAGAAGCTTCCCTCTTTTGTAGGTCATATATATGCTCTGTTCTTCATTATGATTGGCTGGGCAATCTTCAACTTTGAGGATGTGTCTGCACTGTGGTCTTACATTTGCGGACTGTTTACAGCTACTGACGGAATGTTCAGCTCCGAGTCAGGTGCAGTGCTCCTGAGCTACCTGCCTGTAACTGTGGCAGGTGCAATATTCAGCACACCTGTGCTGAGGATTATGCATCATAAGCTCAAGGATAAAAAGCTTTATCCTGTGTTGCTGGGTATCTGCTGTGTGGGAGCTATGGTGCTGTGTACCGCTTCCCTTGTAAGCGACAGCTACAATCCCTTTATATACTTCAGATTCTAAGGAGGTAAGGATATGAACAATAAAAAAGCACAGATATCAATTATTGCAATCTTCCTTGCCTTCACTGTTGGTTTTTTCGGTTTGTTCCTGATACTGCCCAAAAGCGAGTACAGCCCGAGTGAAAAAAGATACCTTGCAAAAGCACCTGAGGTTTCCTTGGATAGCTTCTTTGCAGGAGAGCTTACAAATGCTCTTGAGGGTGGCGAAAACGGAGGCTATATCCCTGACCACTTCCCCTTCCGCACCTTCTTTGTAGGTGTGAACGCTTACTGGAATTTACTCACAGGCACTACCGCCTCCAACGGCTACTACTACGGAGACGACGGCTACATTATCACAAAGCCTGCTGACTCAAACAGAGCAGAGAAGAACTTAGAACTGATTAACCGATTCAGTGCAACACTCGACGAGGTAGGATTGATGGTTGTGCCCTCTGCAGGCTATATGCTGGACTCAAAGCTCCCAAAAGCTCACGCCGATTATCCCGATGAGCAGGTGTACGAATATATCTATGAGAACAAGGCGGACAACATCAGATTCTATGGTTTGTGTGAGGACTTCGGCGATCATGTGGTAAGCGACGAGCAGATTTTCTACAAAACCGACCACCACTGGACAAGCCTTGGTGCATATACTGCATACGGCAGATTCTGCGAGGATAAGGGTGTAGCGTATACCGACAAGGACGCCTACACTGTAAGCACCTATGAGGCTTTCTACGGCACTACCTATTCCTCCAGCGGATACTTTTTAAACGACCCCGATACACTGGAAATCTGGGAGAACAAAGCAATCTCCGACAGCATAAAGGTGACTATCACCGAGGGTGCAGTTACCGAAACCTTTGACAGTATGTACTTTGACTCTCATCTGAGCGAGGACGATATGTACCCTGTGTTCCTTGACGGCAACCACGCACTGGTGACAATTGAGAACTCGAAGGCAAAGAGTGATGATACAATTCTGATTATCAAGGACAGCTTTGCACACTGTGCGGCTCCCTTCTTTGCAGAGAATTACAGTAAGGTCATTATGGTGGATTTGCGATACTACAAGCTCCCTGTCAGTGATATTATAAACAGCGAGAGCGTGGACGAGGTGCTGTTCCTCTACGGAATGAACAACTTCTGCACCGACACAAACCTTGGGTATTTAGGGTAAGGAGACATTGAGATGAAAGAATTTGATACTAAAAAAGTCCGCTCTATTTCCAATATGGAGGATTCTTCAGCAACAGAGCTCAGAGGCTATGCTGACTCTGTAAAGAAGATAGGTATGATTATTGCTGTAATTATTCTTGTGGTAGGAATCATCACGACAATTGCAGTGATGATTAATGAGTTTTTGTTGGTTGGTATTTTAATTTTGGTAGGAGATGTAATAACCGCGTCCTTAGTTTACGGTGTGGCTTGCTATCTTGCTATGCAGGCAAGTGCGAAGGCAAATCTTTTGGATAATACCTACAGAACGGAAAAACTTATTGAATTGTGGATGCTTAGTCACTGTGCAGATTCAGGCGAAGATGACCGTAAGCCTGAGAAAGCGGCAGATAAAAAAGCAGAAAATAAAGCAATGAGCACAGGGAACAACTTGGTTCATTGTCCTCATTGTATGCAGTTGCAAAAGGCAGAAAATTCCAAATGTATTTTCTGCGGCGAAAGATTGCAATAACAGAGAAAGCATAAAAGAAAACACTTCCGAAATTTCTATCGTTCGGAAGTGTTTTTTGTTTAATATAAGTAGTTAGCAGTTATATCCTGTGATCTTTCAGGTATCTGCGGACCTTTTCGATGACCCGCTTGTCGTTGTCGTAGGTGCAGACGGTTTCTGCTTTATCCAGTGATACCCACTGATAACTGTCGATTTCGCTCTCCTGAATTTTGATTTTGTCGCTTTTGGCTCTTGCTAAGAAGAACACTACCCTCTTGCGGATTTGCCAAAGGGGCAGTAGTCGCTTATCTCGCGGAAATCGTCCAGTATCTCAACATCAAGGTTTGTCTCCTCCTTGACCTCGCGGACTGCGGTCTCCTTCTCGTTTTCGTGAAGTTCCACATGACCTTTGGGAAAGCTGTAGAATCTGCCGTTGTGATTCTTGACAAGCAGAATCAGAGTGTCGCCTGTGGCTTTGTCCTCGTAGAGGATAACCGCACCGCAGGACTTCTCGTAAAGACAGCTGATTTTTTCAATCTTTATCTGTCTGAGAGCACTGAGCTTTTCCATAATCTCAGGCTCGTACATAATCTCGTTTTTAGGTGCAACAACTACCCGCTGTGTCCCGTCAGACAGTGTCAGCACTGCGGTCACAACACCTGTAAGCGTATCGCCCACAGGCTTTTTGGATATTACATAGGCATTTATTCCCTGTGTTCCGTTACCCTGTGCATAGCCTGAGTACAGGGTGGGAGACAGTGTGCCGTATATTGTTGCGGTTACATCATTTGCCAGCATTGCTTAAACCTCCTCGCATAATCTCTGAGCATCTTAGCTCAGAGCACTGCTCATTGAGTTAACCTGCGAGGTGCTGTTCGCAGACATGGTGTTATTCATAATTAACACCTCGTCAATGCCGTTTGTCTTGAGATAGTCGTTAAGGTCACCGCTCCAGTATCTGAAGTCCAGAAGGTGTACCTCGTCATAGTGTGCTGTCAGGTAAGGAGCAAAGGCGTTGCCGTAGGAGTCCTTGACAACTGCAATCTTCTTGCCTGTATTAGCAGAGGAGCTGATTACAAACTGTGCTGTGTCGCCCCAGCAGAATACACCGTAGGTCAGTGTGCCCGAGGTAGCAGCAGGATAGTAAACATCACAGTGGATGGTGTCAGAGCTCATACGCTCCTTCATCTTTGCCTCGGTCTCTACAGGCAGATCGTAGTAGTTGACTGTGTCGGCGTTCTTGTAAAGACCTGAGTTGCTTGTAAGTGTATAGAAAGAACCTGTAAACCCGTCGATGGAGTTCTTCTTGAGTGAATTGATATCCACTGCCTCAAGCCCTGTCTGCTCACAGAATGCTGTGTAGCCGTAGTATGCACCAAGGCTTGTCCAGTGGTGGTCGGTGTTGTAGTAGATGTACTCAGAGTTATGCTCGCTGAGTGCGTTGTAGCAGTTAATGGGAGTAACTCTGCTGCTGAGATTTTTGTAAATTGTGCGGATGTTATCAGCCTGAGATACATTCTCAACACTCTTGCCGATGCGTGTTGGCAGACCGAACTCTGTGTGGTTGGGGACTACCATATTGTAAACGGTAATATCCTTATCAAGGCCTGCGGCAATATTGTTAACAGCAGTAGCGTAGTGCTTTGCAACCTTGTCTGTGCTGAAGAATAGGTTGTAGCCTGTGTTTTTGTAAAGATACAATGTGCTTGAGTAAAGTGTGCCGTCACTGCCGTCGTCAGGAATTGTGGGAGTCACAAAGTCAAGATTTGTCACAGGGGCAGGAGGAGCAGTTGTCACAGGTACTGTGGTGGGTGCTTGTGTGGGAGCCTGCGTTGTAACAGGTGCGGCGGTAGTGGTGGGGAGCTCATCAACTGTTGTCTCGTCAATAGTTGCCTCGTCCTTGGTTGCACCCCACGATGCAGTCCAGTTTTTAACAGCAGGGATAAGGAAGAAGTATGTACCTGCACCTATGCCTGCAATAATCAACACACACAGTGCAATGAGCAGACCTCTTTTAAGGTACAGCTTTGCCCTTCTTCGTTTTTTGTTTCTGGAGTATCTCTGGCTGGCGGCGAAGTTATCAACCATACCGATAAAATACTCGTCCTTCTTTCTTCTCATTTTATCGCCTCCGAATGGGCGTCTTGG
The DNA here is from genome assembly GCA_017473775.1 of Ruminococcus sp. Lineage (GTDB taxonomy): Bacteria > Bacillota > Clostridia > Oscillospirales > Acutalibacteraceae > Ruminococcoides. The sequence goes on along the minus strand of JAFUJH010000064.1, from coordinate 198 downwards.
GATTTTTGCCTTAAGACGCAGTCTGTGGAGAAAGCTCTTGCCTCCCTCTGACGAGGAAATTCCCCTGTTAGGGGAAATGTCTGCGAAGCAGACAAAAGGGTTGCCGTCTTCGCAGAAGAGGTGGATTTTGCGAAGCAAAAGACGGAGGGAGAGAAAAACTACAAATCACTACCCCTCAGTCGGCTTCGCCGCCAGCTC
>JAFUJH010000063.1 GCA_017473775.1 Ruminococcus sp. | reverse complement strand
CGTTTCCGCAACCGTATTTTACATATCTTTTCTCATCAGCTTACAAACATCTCAAAAAATCAAGCGACAGCTTAACGCCATCGCTTGTTTATCAATTTAATTCATTTTTTCGGATTTTACCCCAACTATTGACAAAGAACCGAATTAAGAACACGAAGAAACCGCCGCTGATGTACCAGCGGCGGTTTGTTGTAGTGTATTGTGTTTAGTTGTATCAGAACTGACGGCTTTTCCGTATGCCGTCAATGGGGATAATCTCCTCAAATACTGCAAAGGCATTGTCACTCACAGCAAAGTCCACATGAAGGTTTCCGAAAAACCATTTGTCGTATCTTACCTCTGAATTAAGCTGCTCCAGAAAATCATTTACAGGGTTTGTGGTGCAGTTGTGCCATATTTTATGTTTATATGTAGCAGATGTCTCGTGGGTAATGATGTAGTCAACCTCGCAGTTAAAGCTTTTCAGCTTATTCACAGCATATATCATTTCAGCCTCAGTGGGAAGCTCCCGCTCATACCAGGCTCCTGAGTCCATAAGCTGTATAAGGTCTGAGCTGACGCCGCCGCCAAAGGTGAAGATAAACTTTCCGTCAATGTTGTATATTTCTCCTCGTTTGAGATGGTAGATATTCTTTGCTATTTTCCGTGCCTTGCCTTGACAGAAGTCAACCTCAGGATAAGCCTCAAGTAAATCAAAGTTTTCGTGGGTGCCGTCTACAAATAAAATTGTATACTTCTGACTTTTTAGAAAATCAAGGTTTTCGGCCTCCTGAGCACTTTCATCCCATAAAAAGCCAAAGTCACCGCAAACTATAATATAATCCTTATTTGTGAGCTTTTTAAGCTCTCTTTTTTTGAATCTCTGTATATCTCCGTGTGTATCTCCTGTAACATAAATCACGGTAAAAAACTCCTTAGAAAAAATCCCATAACTCATTGAAATAGTCTGACATCTATTGTATAATACAATTATCTTACCACTTTCATACCTGCTTGTCAAAGGGGATATCAGGTATGCTTATGTTTTGACAGCGATTTACAACGAGTGAGACTAGAAAGGAAATGTTATGAAAAAGTTTATAAGACTCCTGTGCTGTGTGTGTGCACTGGTTGTTGTGCTCAGCAGTGTGCTCTCTGCATCTGCAATTACATATGATTACGGCAAGGAGATAGAGTCAGAGACAGTTCTGCTTATCAATATGGATACAGGAATTCCTGTTCTTGAGAAAAATGTGGATATGATACGATACCCTGCATCTCTCACCAAGATTATGACCTACATCGTTGCTTATGAGAATATCGAGGATGTATACAATACCCGTATCGAAATCAAGCAGGAGGTACTTAATCCTCTGCTTGGTACAGGTAGCAGTATGTCGGGTCTTGATTATAAAGTGGGAGAGAAGCTGACTGTTATCGACCTGCTTAATTGTCTGATGATTACATCGGGTAACGATGCAGCTCTGGTGCTTGCGGACTTCGTCGGCGGCGGAGATACTCAAAAATTCGTTGATATGATGAATCAGAAGGCAAAGGACTTGGGTTGTGAGAATACACACTTTGTGAATCCTCACGGACTTCATGATGATGAGCATTATTCTTCAGCCTATGATTTGTATAAGATAACCTCTTATGCACTGACACTCCCTCTCTTCTCAGAGATTACAGACACTGCCACATATTATTGCGAGGGCGACGATTATCCTCTTGTAACCACCAACTATTTGATTGATGTAAACCGCGGCGGTGATTATTACTATACATACGCCAAGGGTATCAAAACAGGTACTACCGACCAGGCAGGCCGATGCCTGATTACAACTGCTATTGCAGACGGCTATGCATATATGTGTATCTGTATGGGAGCACCCTATCAGAACTCAGACCACAATGGTGCCATGACAGATGCAAAGCAGCTTCTCCGCTGGGCGCTCCTTGACCTGGAGCTTGCCCGTATGCTTACAACTGATACCCCTGTGTGCGAGGTGAATGTGAACTTCACATCCTCCGATAAGACCATCCTTCTTTATCCTGCTCAGACAGTTAACACTATTCTTCCAAAGAAGCATAACGCTGAGGATGTCCGCGTAATTCCCGATGTGCCTGAGTCAGTGGATGCACCTGTAACTCAGGGTGATATTATCGGTAAAGCAACAGTGTATTATAAGGACGAGGCTGTCCAGACCGTTGACCTTGTAGCAAGTGAGGATGTGGAGCGAAGCAGCTTTGCTTATACAATGCATATGTTCAAGGTTATTCTGACTTCATGGCCTTTCTGGATTGCTTTTGCTATTGCAATCATTCTCATCATTATATATATTGCTCTTGTCTCTAATGTTAGAAACAGTAAAAAACAGCGCAGAGTAAAGAAGTACAGACGACTCTGATGCATTAATATTTAAACGCAAAGAACGCACCTGTATTTTTACACAGGTGCGTTTGTTCATGTTATCTCAAAGTCAGGCAGATAATACCTGAGTGCCTCATTCCAGTCCATACCATTATCACACAGATATCCTACGCCGTATATGCTTACACCGCAGGGATAGATGCCGCCTCGTATGTAGCTTTTACTGAAGGTGTCCCATGGCGAGGCTACGGGCTCTATATATGGGTACTCGTCACTTGTAGCAGTAAAACCTCCGTTTTGAGGGACAAGGGGAATAGCAACCCTCTTTCTTTCCAGCAGTATGCTATATTGATTTTCCTCATACAACTTCAACAGTTCGCCAAAAAAATCATCACTGTATTTGCTGATTTCTGTTTCAAAATCAGTTTCGCCGCTTTCTTTCAGATAAAGATAATTGTTTTTGCATATTGCGAGCATAGCCTTCTTTGTCTCTGTTGCCGCCTCTTGCGTGATGTGTTCCATAACTTTACACACTATAATTTCAATTTCCTCGTCGGTAAGAGTATCTTCAGTATCTGTTTCATTGGTGGTCGGCTCTGACTCTGGAGCATCCGTTGCTTCTGTGTTGGTTGTTGCTGATAAATCCGACAGCTCAATTCCTTTGATACCCGATGCAAGAGGCAACAAAGCAATTATTAACAACAGACACATACACCATAAAACTATTTTTTTCATAATTCTTCTCCAATTAAAAACTCTCACCGACAACTGTTTTGCTGTCAAAACGCCTTGACAACAGATAAGGTTTGGAATACAATATATGTGTGTTTATATATCATATTAGTAATATATATTGAGCATCCGTGCTTTTTATTCTGCTTTAATATGAATTTTGTTTTTGCGGCTGGTGACTTCGGCCGCGGGGAAGGAGTATGAAATGAAATCAGTTAAATCCCTGATAAAATGGATTTTGTTTGTACCTGTATGCCTTATGTCTGTGGCACTTATTACTATCTCCGGTCTTAATCCTGATGTAATCACAACATATTTTGCAACAGATATCAACGGAATTTCCGAGATTATAGCATTCAGTGTGTTGGGATTGTTCCTTGCTTGTTTTGTTATTTCCTTGCTTGACAAAACAACCTCACCTGTACATATGCTGAAGAAAAACTTTTTCTGTGGAGTTGCCTCTTTTGTGGGAGCCTTCGGACTTGCATCATCAGCAGCTCTCGATGTTACCACAATGATTCAGACAGGTGCTCTTGAGGTTATGCCTGTGATTACTGCAGTTTTCACAGCTCTCAGCGGAGTTGCTCTGCTGTTTATCGGTATCAATCACTTCACCGCTACTAACACGCCCAAGGAACTTTCTATTTTTTACCTTGTGTTGCCTTTGTGGTGCGGAGTTCATCTGATTGACAGATTCCTCAAGCACACTGCTATGCCTGTGGATGCCGCAGATACTCTTGACCTGATTATGTTCGTTGCTCTTGCAATGTTCTTTATCAATGCTATGATGATTCACGCAGTTATTCCCGGTAAGAATGCAGTTAAGTCTGCAATTACCTTCGGTTTTCCTGCAACAGTTATTTCTCTTGTATATGGTCTGAGCCTTATCTTTAATGTTATGGCATCAGACAGCAACAGCGTGATTGACTATATCCCCGGTGCCGCTTATTGCGTAGTTGGACTTTATGTTCTCGGCTTTACAGCGGAGCTTTCCTTTAAGTCAAAAACAGTAGAGGAGCAGCTGATTCTTGCCGAGTCGTCTGTGGAATATTCTGAGGACGCTTCTGATTCAGAGGAGCCTGCAGAAATTGCAGATGAGCCTGTTGATGATGCTGTTCAGGAGGATGTTTCTGATTGTCAGGAGACTTCACCTGAGACAGAGCCCGAGGTTACAGTTGCTTCAGTTAATCCCGAGGAGATCACCCTTTTCGATGATGTTGAGCCTGCCGCTGTACGCATTGTTGACGAGGATGACGAGGAGCCTGAGGACTCTTTTTCTCAGATGGATATTCCTGTGAATCTCCCTGAGGAGGATTCTCAGGAAGGAACACAGTGTGATATAGCTGAGGAACTTTACAGAGCAGCACAGGAGAGGGACCAGCTCAGTGATAAAGACGCCGCTGAGCCTGTAGCAGAAAGTGAGGAAGAAATGATTATCGAAGGAGAAGAAACCGTAACATCAGTACCCGAGGTTAAAACTTCTGACTCACACTCAAGACCTAAGGGCCCCACTGTCAGAGAAGCTGTAATGTACGAGGACGATGATTTTATTCTTGCTATTGATGGCTCTGATATGGAGGTTGTAAAACCCGTAGCAGACGAGGATGATATTTCTACTTATATTCTCGAGCAGCAGGAGGAGCCTGAGACTCCCGGTAAGACTGCAGAAAAAACATATGCTGATCGCCTTGACGAGATTGATCAGCTTATTATCAGCATTCAGGGCGGAGACGATTCCACCGATGATTGATTTTAAGGGCGGTTTATCCCGCCCTTTTTATATTTATTTTTCGGGTGATTTTATGAAGAAAAAACTACTAAGTCTTTTTACAATGATAATCTCGCTGATTCTTATGCTCACTGCTTTTCCTGTGACGACTTTCGCTGCTGCAGATTTCAATGTTGAGGACGGAATACTATTATCATATAAAGGCAACTCTCAGTCTGTTACCATTCCATCAGATGTGTACTATATTGCAGATTCAGCCTTTGAGGGCAATTCTTCAATAACTACGGTTAACCTTAATAATACCTCTGTTATCGGTAATAAAGCCTTTGCTAATTGCACATCTCTGAAGACCGTAACAGGCTCAGGCAATGTATCTGCATGTGGTGCATATTCATTCTATAATACTCCTTTTCTTAAATCCTACAATAGCAAGTCCCTTGTTATGGGCAGTGTGCTTGTATATTCAACCGAGCCTGACGATGTAATCATCGATTCAGGGGTAGTGTCTATAGCTCCCTATGCTTTTTCCTACAACACTGCAATTACATCTGTCAGAATAGGTGATAATGTAGCGTCAATAGGTGAGGGTGCATTTTATAATTGCACAAAACTTAGTGAGGCTATAGTAAGCAAACGGGTAACCTATATTGGTGCTTTTGCTTTCGAGGGTACAAAATTTCTGTCCGCTGTTGATGACGATTTCCTTGTTCTTGGCAATGGAATCCTTGTGGATGTGAACAGCAAGGCTACGGATATCACAATTCCTGATTCGGTTTGTCAGATTGGAGCAGGTGCTTTCTATAATAACAAGAGCCTTGTTAAGGTTACAATCCCCGATACAGTTACCTCTATTGGTATGCGTGCCTTTGCAGGCTGTACTTCTCTCAGAGATGCAATGCTCCCTCAGAATCTTGTCCTTTTAGATAAAGAGGCATTTTCAGGCTGTACATCCCTTGAGTCAGTGATTATCCCTGCTTCGGTAGCTGCTATCGGAGAGAGTGCTTTTCTCGGTTGTACAAGTCTTAAAACTGCTCAGGTTCTTTCATCAACTTCTGTTAGTGATGGTATGTTTGCCTCTTGTACAGGGCTTGAGTCAGTTATGCTTTCCCAAGGAGCTGAACGCATAGGGGATTATGCATTCTATAACTGCAAAAAGCTCAGTGAGCTGTCTGTACCTCCTTCAGTGAATATAGTTTCTGATACTGCTTTCAGCGGTGCTGATAATGCGGCAGTGTGGTGTGCAGAGTCCTCGATGATTGAGCTTTATTGCGTAAGCAACGGTATTGACGCTTATATTATTGGAGATGCCAACAAGGATGGTAATATCAACATCCGCGATGCAACAGATATTCAGAAGTCAACAGCGAAGATTCTCACTATGGATTTCAGTTCCTGCCTCAGAGGTGACGCAGACTTCAGCGGTGATATCAATATCCGTGATGCTACAGCAATTCAGAAGTATGTTGCAGGAATTAACTGATTTTTTCTACTGTTTTATTTAACAAAATCTATTTATAATTGTTGACTTTCAAAATAATTAGTGATATTATAATTTGTAATCGGATATATGAATGTTGATGGGGACAAAAATTGATGATACCTACCCACAGAGAGCAGATACTTGGCTGGAATATCTGCGGCAAGGATTTTCAGAATACCACCCCTGAGTCTGTGCAGGAAATGGCACAGCGGGCAGCACCGTTATATGCATCGAGGGTACTTTGTACCGAAGTTGGGTGGAACCGCGTCGTAATTTATCGCCGTCCCGATATTCTCTCAGAGAATTATCGGGCGGCTTATTTTTTTTAGAAAGGATGTATTTTCTATGATTAATGTAGAACTTAAAGGCGGAGTTGTTAAGGAGTTTGAGCAGAACACCACCGCTGCTGAAGTAGCAAAATCACTGGGCGCAGGTCTGTATAAGGCTGTATGTGCTTGTAAAATTGACGGAGTCCTCTGTGATCTCCGTACTCCTCTCACAGCAGATTGCAAGTTAGAGCTTCTTACTTTTGATGATGAGGAGGGTAAGCGTGCATTCTGGCATACAGCTTCTCATGTGCTTGCACAGGCTGTAAAGCACCTGTATCCCAACGCAAAGCTCGGTATAGGCCCTGCTGTTGACAACGGCTTCTATTACGATTTTGATGTAGAGAAGCCCTTTACTCAGGAGGACCTTGAGGCTATCAAGAAAGAAATGAAGTCTATCGTTAAGACAGGTCTTGAGCTTGAGCGCTTTGAACTTGACCCTGCTGATGCAGAGAAGCTTCTCTCTGATATGGGCGAGGATTACAAGGTAGAGCTTGTCCGCGAGCACGCAGACAAGGGCGAGAAGATCAGCTTCTACAAGCAGGGTGATTTCACAGACCTGTGTGCAGGTCCTCACCTTATGAATGTGGCCGTACTCAAGGCTTTTGAGCTTACAGCTTGCACAGGTGCTTATTGGCGCGGTGATGCAACAAAGGCTCAGATGTGCCGCGTATATGGTACAGCATTTCCCAAGGCATCTCAGCTTGAGGAGTATCTTGAGATGATGGAGCAGGCAAAGCTTCGCGACCATAACAAACTCGGCCGTGAGCTTGAGCTTTTCACAACCTCAGAGCTTATCGGTCAAGGACTTCCTATTCTCCTGCCCAAGGGCGCTCGTATTGTTCAGCTTCTTCAGCGCTTTGTTGAGGATGAAGAACAGCGTAGAGGCTGGCAGATGACCAAGACTCCTCTTATGGCAAAGTCCGACCTTTACAAGGTAAGCGGTCACTGGGATCATTACAAGGATGGTATGTTTATCATCGGTGATGAAGAAAAGGACAAAGAGGTATTTGCTCTCCGTCCTATGACCTGTCCTTTCCAGTATCAGGCATATCTCAACCGAGGCAGAAGCTACCGCGACCTGCCCATGCGACTCAGTGAGACATCCACGCTCTTCCGTAACGAAGCAAGCGGCGAGATGCACGGACTTATCCGTGTCCGTCATTTTACAATTTCCGAGGGTCACCTTATGTGTACTCCCGAACAGCTTGAGGGAGAGTTCAAGGGCTGTCTGGAGCTTGCTATGTATATGCTCAAGACCTTAGGACTTTATGAGGATGTAACCTTCCGCTTCTCACAGTGGGATCCCGAGGATAAAGATAAGTACATCGGCACTCCTGAACAGTGGGATGAGGCTCAGACTATTATGGGTAATATCCTTGATAAACTTGGTATTGACTATAAAATCGGTATCGGTGAGGCTGCATTCTACGGTCCAAAGCTTGATATCCAGATTAAGAATGTATACGGTAAAGAGGATACTCTTATCACACTTCAGGTTGACCAGCTTCTGGCTGAGAAGTTTGGTATGGTATATGTTGACCGCGACGGCACAAAGAAGAATCCCTACATCATCCACCGCACATCTATTGGTTGCTATGAGCGTACACTTGCACTCCTTATCGAGAAGTACGCCGGTGCATTCCCCATGTGGCTTGCTCCCGTTCAGGTCAAGATTCTTCCTATTGCAGACAGACATCATGACTATGCATACGATGTTAAGAAAGCACTTGAGGCAAAGGGTATGCGTGTTGAGGTTGACGACCGTTCTGAGAAGGTTGGCTACAAAATCCGTGAGGCACAGCTTGAGAAGGTACCTTACATGATCATCCTTGGCGACAAGGACATTGAGAATAACACTGTCTCTGTCCGTGCTCGCAAGGCAGGTGACCTGGGTGCAATGAGCCTTGAGGAGTATATTGCTCGCGCAACTGAGGAAATTGAGTCCAAGGTTATCAACTGATTGGAGTCCTAATGCCATATAATAGATACGATATTAAGAATAAATACAATTATCGTGGCAGACGCGTCAATGAGCGTACAAAGCTCAAGACATTCTTTCTGTTCTTTATGCCTGTTATCATTATTGCTGTGGTTGTCCTCGGTATACTGATTTCTTATTGGGCAGAGGTAGGCTTAAACACAACACAAACAGGTGTCGCAACCCACGACGAGGTAATTGTCGTTGACGATGAAACATTATTACATGTAGTCAATGAGCATTATCCTATGGATGAATCTTATGTGCCGGAGCTTGTACCCTTTGGCTCAGTACAGGTTTCAAAGCTTGCTTTCGATGACCTGGACGATATGATTAGCGATGCTGCCTCAGAGGACATAGTTATCAATGTAAAGATAGGCTATGTATCCTATGCAGACCAGGCTGTGCTTTTTGAGCAGACCCTCAGTGAGGTAAAGAAGAATAACGATTATTCAGAGATTAAGGCTGAGTCAGAAACAATGAAGGTTTGTCCCGAGGCAGGCTGCAGCGAGAGCCAGACAGGATTGCTTATTCGTTTTTCAACAAACGAGGAGGGAAACTTCGAGGATACTCAGGCAGGTAAGTGGCTGCAGAAGTACAGCGTTAACTTCGGCTTTGTGCTTCGCTATCCTGAGGGGGAGGAATCCAACACAGGTATGACCTACGCACCTGACCTGTACCGCTATGTGGGCAGGGAGCACGCTCTTAATATGCGTCGTTACGATATGATTCTTGAGGATTATTCCTATCATATTTCCTCAAGATAACCTCTGATTTAATGATATTGTAAAAAAATCAGAAATATTTTTGAAGATTTATAAAAAATACTTGCAATTTGCAATCTTATGTAGTATAATTCATCTGTTACTACGGCATCAGCGAAAGAGGTGAAAAGAAATGCAGGAGAATATCCATCCTAACTATGAGCAGACTACTATTACCTGTGCTTGTGGCAATGTTATTGAGACTGGCTCTACAAAGCCCAACCAGCGTGTTGAAATTTGTTCAAAGTGCCATCCTTTCTTCACAGGAAAGCAGAAGCTCGTTGATACCGGCGGACGCGTAGATAGATTCAAGAAACGTTACGGCATCGAGTAATAGTCAATGTGACTTAATAGACGGTACTTCATTTCTGAAGTGCCGTCTGTTTTTATCTATATATGCAGAGGTGATAATATGCCTGCGGATTACAAAACCGTCAGTCGTGAGGCTTCTCCTGAGTTTGTTGAGAGGCGTTCACGCTTTATCGGTTATATCAAGCCTGTTACAACAGAAAAGGATGCACTGGAATTCATAAACTCTATCCGTGCAAAGCATTGGGATGCAACCCATAATGTGTATGCATATGTGCTCAGAGAGCAGAACACCTGCCGCTACAGTGATGATAACGAGCCTCAGGGCACAGCAGGTATGCCTGTTCTTGATGTTATCCGCAAAAGCGGTCTCACCGATGTGTGCATCGTTGTCACCAGATACTTCGGCGGAATACTCTTAGGCGGTGGCGGACTGGTTCGTGCATATTCCCACTCTGCATCCCTTGCAGTAGAAGCTGCAGGTCAGATTATGATGAGAAGCTGTGCTCTCTGTAGCCTTGAGTGTACATACAATCAGTATGGTAAGTTGTCCTCGCTTATTCCCGAAAACGGCGGAACAGTGGACAATGCTGATTTTTCTGACAAGGTTATTATGGATTTCCATATTCCTGTTTCAGAACTTCCAAAGCTTCAGAAGCTTGTCACAGATTCAACATCAGGTACTGTTAATATTATCTCAGACACTGAGGAGTATTTCCCTGTCAGTATCTGATTGTGGCAAGAAATCTGTTTCATTTTATCTTCGTTTATAAATAAAGTGATAAAAATAATGAAAATTTCTGTTTTTCAGGCAGGAATTTTCATTTTTTCTTCGTATATATATACAAATCAATAATAATTTGTGGAAGGAGGAGTTTGTTGTGGCGTTACCTGATAGCTTTTTGCAGGAGCTAAAATCCCGTTGCAGTATTTCTGATACTGTGTCATCATATGTAAATCTTAAACGACGGGGCAGGAATCTTGTAGGACTTTGTCCATTTCATTCTGAAAAAACTCCCTCCTTCAATCTTTATCCCGAGAACGGCTCCTTCTATTGCTTCGGTTGCGGTGTAGGCGGCGATGTCATCACCTTTATAATGAAGATTGAAAATCTTGATTATATAGAAGCAGTCAAGTTCTTAGCTCAGCGTGCAGGTTTAGAAATGCCTGAGAATACATACGACGACGGTATGGCGAAGCTCCGTACCGGAATCCTTGAGGCAAACCGCGAGGCGGCAAGGTTCTATTATAAGCAATTGTATGAGCCTGTTGGTAAGCAGGGGCTTGATTATTTCCACAGCCGTGCATTGTCTGATAACACTATCAAACGCTTCGGTTTAGGCTATTCTCCCAAAAGCAGATTTGCACTTTGTGATCATCTGCGAAAGCTTGGCTTTACCGATAACGAGATTGTCTCTGCTAACCTTGCATTCAGAAGCTCCGACGGCAGACGGATAGTTGACCGCTTTGCAGACAGAGTGATGTTTCCTATCATAGATTTACGGGGAAATGTCATAGCCTTCGGCGGCAGAATTCTCACAGACCAGAAGCCTAAGTATCTGAACACCTCAGATACTCTTGCTTTCAAGAAAAGTGCAAATCTTTTTTCACTTAATAATGCCAAGAACACAGGGGAGAGGACACTTATTCTCTGTGAGGGATATATGGATGTCATTGCTCTTAATCAGGCTGGTTTCCGTAACGCAATAGCAACTCTGGGTACAGCACTTACCTCTGAGCAGGCACTGCTTATCAAGCGTTATGCTGATGAGGTTATTATCTGCTACGATGCTGACGAGGCAGGACAGAAGGCTACCTCCAGAGCAATCGAGATTCTGAGAAACGCAGGACTCGCAATCCGCATCATCAATATTCCTGACGGAAAAGACCCTGATGAGTTTATCCGCAACCGCGGTGATAAAGGTGCGGCGGCGTTTAAGAATATTCTTGATAATAGCGGAAACGATGTAGAGTACAGACTCTATAAGCTCAGAAGCAGATACGATATATCCCGACCTGACGCAAAGGCGGCTTATATGGCAGATGCCCTCAAGGTGATTGCATCCCTTGACAGCTCAGTTGAGCAGGATATATATGTATCAAAGCTTGCCGCTGAGATTGGCGTTGAAAAAACTGCTATTCTTGAAGATTTACGCAAGATGAATAGGCGTAAATCAGGTGATGCCGCCAGAAAGCAGTTTACTCAGCTTTCCGACGGACTTACAGGCAGGAAGGACACAATTAATACCGAAAAGGCAACCCACACCCGAGCCGCAAAGGCAGAGGAAATGCTTATAGCCTTTCTTGTGTTTAATAACGATATGGCTGAGGTTGCAAGACAGCAACTTCCACCTGAAAATTTCGTTACAAAATTCAATGCTCAATTGTACGAATATGTACTCAGGAAGATTGACGAAGGAGTATCTCCCAGTGACACTGTAACCCGTGACTTCACCGCTGACGAGGCGGCAAGGTACTTCGCAATTACCAATGGGTATAATTCTCAGGTAGCAACAAAAGAAGCTATGTTTGAATATATCCACACAATCATCAGCGAGAAGGAAAAGCTTACTCCCGATAAAGCCTCTGATATGTCCCCTGAGGATATACAGGAGATGCTCAGGCGTAAAAAATCACGCAAAAACCAGTAAGCAGTTAATTTTTTATACATTTGTATTTCAGAAAGGAAATGTTAAAATGGCAGGATCAATTCAGGACAAGAAATCAATCATCAAGGAGCTTGCAGAGCTGGGCAAAACCAAAGGTCAGCTTACCAACAAGGATATCCTTGACGCAATCGGTGAGATGGACTTTGACCCCGAACAGCTGGAAAAGCTTTACGACGGTCTTGAGGGAATGGGCATCGAGATAGTAGAGGATAACGATGACCTTCAGTTTGACGATATCGACCTTGAGGTTGCTACCTCGGTTGACGGTGACCACCTTGATGTTGAGGGTGCAGAGACAATTGCAATCGACGACCCCGTCAAGGTTTATCTCAAAGAGATAGGCAGAGTTCCTCTGCTCACATCAGAGGAGGAGATTGAGCTTGCTATCCGCATCAAGGAGGGTGATGTTGCCGCTAAACAGCGTCTGTCTGAGGCAAACCTCCGTCTTGTTGTCAGCATTGCAAAGCGTTACCTTGACAGAGGTATGCAGTTCCTCGACCTGATTCAGGAGGGTAACTTAGGTCTTATCAAGGCTGTAGAAAAGTTCGATTACACCAAGGGCTTCAAGTTCTCCACATATGCAACATGGTGGATTCGTCAGGCTATCACAAGAGCTATCGCTGACCAGGCTCGTACAATCCGTATTCCTGTTCATATGGTTGAGACTATCAATAAGGTTAAGAAGGTATCCAGCCAGCTTCTCCATCAGAACGGCCACGAGCCCACCGCTGACGAGATTGCCGCTGAGCTTGATATGTCCGTTGATAAGGTACGCGAGATTATGCGTGTTGCACAGGAGCCTGTATCTCTGGAGACACCTATCGGTGAGGAGGAGGACAGCCATCTGGGCGACTTTATACCCGATGATGATGCTCCTGCACCTGCTGATGCCGCATCCCACACACTTCTCCGCGAGCAGCTTATGGAGGTACTGGATACCCTCACTCCCAGAGAGGAAAAGGTACTTCGTCTGCGTTTTGGACTTGAGGACGGCAGAAGCCGTACTCTGGAGGAAGTAGGCAAGGAGTTTAATGTTACCCGTGAGCGTATCCGTCAGATTGAAGCTAAGGCTCTCAGAAAGCTCCGTCATCCCTCCAGAAGCAAGAAACTCAAGGATTTCTTGGATTAATTAATGTACAGTTACGAAGAATGTGGAAAAATGCTTGACGAGATAGCCGATTCAATGCCCTACGAGCTCTATCGGGAGCTGTCAGGGGGACTCAGGCTGTTGATACAATCAAAGCTCCACCCCAAGGCTGTTGCAGGTGACCTTTATATTCTTGGCGAATATCATCGCAACAGTATTGGCAGATACATAGTTTTTTATTATGGCAGTATTGTCCGTGTGTACGGACATCTGCCTCGTGACAGATTTTACGAAATGCTCAGGCGTATCCTTGCTCATGAGCTCAGGCATCACAACGAGTATCTTGCAGGTTGTGATGACCTGATTCTCTACGATGATAATAAAATCAAGGATTATCTTATCAGCAAGGGTGCTGTTTAGCTTTTGTTATACCCTCCATTGGAAATGGTGAATTATGTCTTATAAAATAGATTTTGGCGTGTGGGGCTCGGTGTTTGCCGTACCTACCGCCGTGGTAGATAAGGGTCTGAAGCTTGCGACCGAGGTTCAGCTCAAGGTATTACTGTATATTCTCAGAAGTAACGGCGTTACCTTAACTGACGAGGCTGTATCTCAGGCTCTTGATATACATCCCGAGGATGTAAGGGATGCAATTGAATACTGGTCTGATAAGGGACTTCTGGCTTGCACAGCACAGTCTGTATCACTTCCTGACTCTACTGTTCAGACAGGTGATGCAACATCTGTGATGACATCAGAATCCGGCAAGCAAACAGAGGTTACAAGTTCAGCATCTGCTGATAAACTCCGACCTGTTTCTCGTGCAACAAAGCCTGAGCCCGGTTATGTTGCAAAGCGTCTGCGAGCAGATAAAAACCTTGTCCTGCTTATGGATGAGGCACAGCGGATTCTTGGCAAGGTCCTGTCCAATTCCGATACTGCAACTCTTGTTATGCTACACGACACAGACGGACTTCCTGTTGAGGTTATTCTGATGCTTATGGAGCACTGTGTTCAGATTGACAAGGGCAATATGCGTTATATTGAGAAAACAGGCATCCAATGGGCAAGCGATGGCGTTACTACCATTGGTCTTGCTGAGGAGAAGATTAAAAGATACAGCGAGTCTTCAGTTGCGTGGAATACTGTGGCGGTTGTCTTTGGCTTACAGCAAAGTGGTACTCCCACCAAGAAGCAGATGGAGTTTGCTGATGTCTGGATTAACATCTGGAAGTTTACAGAGGATATGCTCAGACTTGCATATGAACGGTGCGTTGATACTAAAGGACAGCTGAGCCTTTCATATGTCAATGGTATACTTCGCCGTTGGTTTGAGCAGGGGTTCAGGAATCCTGATGAGGTTCTGCAGGCGGATAAAGCAAGACCTAAGTCAAAGAAGCAGGGGAGTGCATCTGCCTCTGACGCGCCCTCATACGATTTAGACGAATACGAAAAGAAAAGTATTTTTGATGATTAAGGTGATAACCTATGACATACAGCAGAGAAATATATGATAAAGCTTATCATATCATCGAGGACAGACGCCGTGAGGCTGAGTCTGTTGCACAACAGCATACAGACCGAGTTTACAGAGAGATTCCTGAGCTTGAGGAAATAAGCCGTCAGCTTGTGTCCTGTTCATTAGGTGCGGCACGAGCTGTCCTTAAGGGTGCGAATACAAAGGAAGAACTTGAGCGTCTGGCACAAATCAGCAGTAATTTGCAGAAGCGTCAGCAAGAGCTCCTTGCATCAAACGGATACCCTGCAAATTATATGGAGCCTGTTTATACCTGTCCTCATTGCAACGATACAGCTTATGTTGAGAAGGATGGAAAGACAGTCTACTGTGATTGTTTTCTCAAGCTACTTATTGAGTGCTCCTGTGACGAGATTAATAAGCTATCTCCTCTGAGCCTCAGCACTTTTGATACATTCAAGCTGGACTATTATCCCTATGACAGCAACGCTGACGGAGTATCACCCTATACAAGAATGAGCAAGATCCTGAATTTCTGCAGGAATTATGCAATCAACTTTAATGGTGAGGGTAAGTCTATTCTTATGCGCGGTGCAACAGGACTTGGTAAAACCCACCTGTCTCTGGCTATAGCAAATGAAGTGTTGCAGAAGGGTTACTATGCTGTGTATGTCAGCGCACCCTCCTTGCTTGCAAGACTTGAAAATTCACATTTCAATTATAACAGCAGTGAGGAAGAACAGTTGTTGCAGACTCTTGGCGATTGTGATTTGTTGATTATCGATGATTTAGGCACAGAATTCCTTACTCCATATTCAAAGAGCACAATCTATAATATCTTCAATAACAGACTCCTGAAGCGTAAGCCTATGATTATCAATACAAATCTTACCGTCAGGGAACTGCAGGATGTATATTCTCAGCGTTTTGTATCCAGAATAATAGGAGAGTGCGATAGACTTGATTTTATCGGCAAGGATATCAGAGCTCTTAAAGCTTAATTATAAGGTCAAATTTTCTTGAGAAAATTTTCAAAAAAAGTATTGACTTTTTTCGGAAATAGGATATAATAATATCTGTTGTTCCGATGCGGAATTGTGTAAGGGTAGCACAGCAGACTCTGACTCTGTATGTCTGGGTTCGAATCCTAGTTCCGCAGCCAATCAGCCCCGAAGCAATTCGGGGCTGAATTTATATCAAGCATAATTCTTCTATATATGTAAACATCGAGGTGTAGCGCAGTTTGGTAGCGCGCTTCGTTCGGGACGAAGAAGTCGTGGGTTCAAATCCCGTCACCTCGACCAAAAAAATTCGACAAGTCAAAACTTGTCGAATTTTTTATTCATTGCGAAAGCAATGGTATATCATCAGCCGCAGGCTGTATTATATTTCATATTGCTGATATATAAGACTTCACCTTGATTTATACGGGAGTCCGAATTAATATGCAAAACTGTCGGAAATATCATTTTAAAGAGTATAGAATTATATAAATTTGCTTGTGTAGACAACAGGCATGGAGTATTTGCTATGATTCGTTTTTATGCGATTTATCCGAGATGTTTTTTATAAGCTTTTGCTTCTCCTCATCAGATAATAGCCTGAATCTGATGAGGATTTCTTTTTCTTCATCAGTAAGATTGGAAATATGCTCTTTATCTGTATCTTTGCTAATCATACTATCGTTCCTTTTTACCAATAAGGTCGGCCAGTTCATTTCTTAGTGATAAAATTTCGTTGTATTGCTGGGATGAAGATTCTATACCAGCAAGCATCAATCTGCCCGAAAGTATTGTTACTTTCGATTCTATCAATGTGTCTTTGCTACCTGTAGAATTAGGTAACTCGTTTTCGCGTGCTTTCAACTCATCAATTAAGAAACTTGCTGTTTCTGCACTTAGTTCATAGTCAAGATACATGTCTGTGATTTCTAAAGCTTGTTCTGCATACGCACAGTGCTGAGCACTAACATCATTTTTAAAAAGAGATGGTAGATTAACACATGAAAAATTCATATTAAAGTAGTTGGCTGCTAAAATAAGTGCAAAGAAAGCAAGAATAATTATAATGATTACATGTAACCAAAAAGGTATCCCTTTCTTTGTGGTGTTATTTTCGGTCATAATGACAATCTCCTTACTGTACTTTACTTATAAAATAGACGGCTTTGCCGAGAATGCGGATATTTCAATGAGTTCATCACGAGCAGGGTCAAGTCCGGTTGTCTCTAAGTCAATTACTGTATAGTTGTCTGGAAACTGTAACAAACTTTTTCCTTTGCATTCTCGAATAGTAGGCATTTATAATCACCTCGAGTATTTAGACATCTTTCTCATTTTGATGTTTTTCAAAATTAAACTGCATTGCCTGTAAAACTGACATAATTTGATGAGCGTTGTTGCAAGCTTGTGAATATTGCATGGAATTTGTAGCGACAGTCTGCCCAGGTTGTAAATGCAGACAATGTACAACGATAAGCGGTGTATCCATATCATTGGTATAGATGTTTACAGCAAGACTGCTTACAGTTGCAACCCTGTTGGCTGTTGATGCACCAATGATAGCACCTGTGCCGCCGAACAACGCACCGCCGACAACAGCACGAAACAGACCGCCCTCTGATTTGTATCGCTGACCATTTTCTACAAGCTCCCATCCTGTTACTTCGGATATATGAAAAACTCTGCTTGTGCCTGTATAATAAGAAACCATCCAACGCAGGGTGCTATTCTCTACAAGGAAGTCTCCGTAAGTGTGAGTGGGAGTGAAATTGTATCGTTTGCTTGCTTTTTCAGCTATTGATTTCTTTTGATGTTCTCCAAGCCAAATCGCAAAGCCCATAACTACAAAAATTAAAATAATTGCCCAAATAATCCAATCCATATTAATCCTCCTAAATTTACTGTACCTTACTTATAAAATAGACGGCTTTGCCGAGGATGCGGACATTATCGATTTCGGCATCCTCATACTCCATAGGTTATATTTGATTTTATAATCTTGAACTAATGTAAAACATTACATTTGTATTATATAATGTATGTGTAGTTATTTCAACAATTAATTACAATTGTTTTCTTTGACTTTTACAAAAAGTTTGTTATAAGGCAATTATAGGATAAATTATTATATTATTTGACAATCTTTGATATACCCACTATAATTAACTTATATTATTGAAATGGAGTGGAAGTATGAGAAAGTTCAGTTTTATTAGTGTTATACTTTGTTTAATGTTTCTTTTTGCTTTTACAGGCTGTACAGGGGACACAGACAGTAAGGAAGTAGTGCTTTCTGATGTGCTTGCATCAATCAACAGCAAATTTGCTATCTCTGAGAATGAGATGATGTGGATTGAAACCGCTGATGACCTGGAGCTTTACTATAATATTGCACCTGCTGATGTTAAGCAGTTTGCCGCAGAGACCACTGTGAATTCTGCAACGGATATTACAGAGATTATTCTTGTTGAAGCAGTAGACAGCGACAGTGCTCAGCGTGTGTATGATGCATTGCAAATCCGCTACAACTCACAGCGTGATTTATGCGCAAGCTATTCTGCAGAACTCCTTGCTATTGTTAATGAGTGCTCTGTTGCCCGGAATGGAAATTACATAGCACTTATAATGAGTTCGGATTTTGACGATATAACCGAGTGGTACAATTCATATTTCGATTAAAATTATAAGCCGTAATCTGTCCGCGAAATTTCTCGGATTGTAGGTTTGTCAATGATGCGTTACAAAGTTTAATAAAAAACTTCGCCGGTAGATAAGAAGTGATCTAGAAATTCTTTAGGAGACTTCCAACCAAGCGGACGCATAGGAAAGTTGTTGTATTTTTTGTTGTGAACAGCT
>JAFUJH010000010.1 GCA_017473775.1 Ruminococcus sp. | reverse complement strand
TCCTTGACTGTTTTATTTTTATCGGGATAGATTGTAGGGAGAATATGAACAACAAACTTCACCTTGTAGAAGCCCTCTGTGTCCACCTCGGGGAGATTTTGCATTTCTACAAAGCAGGACACCACAGGGACCTGAAGCTTAGCGGCATAGTAGTATGCACCACGCTTGAGAGGTCTGGGCTTGCGGTAGTTAAACCACATCTCCTGCTCAGGGTATATGAGAACAAACTCATCCTTTTTGAGCAAATCAGAGAGAATAGTCATAAAGTCCCTGTGCATATAGTGCTTGTTGTCTGCAATAGGGATAATATCCGCATAGTTCATCAGAAAGCCTACAATGCCGGGCATTGCAAGGTTAGTCTCCTGACTTACTATATTGATACGCTTCTTGCCAAGAGTACGGGTCAGATGTCTGACTGCAGTATTATCCAGAGGACTGAAGTGGTTGCTTGTGATGATAGCACCGCCTGTGATTCCCTCAATATTCTCAAGCCCTGTAATCTCTGTATTCTTATTAAGTGAGCGTGTGAGCAGGTTTGCAATCTTCCTTGCTACATAGGACTTTGCTCTGAATGGCAGGGTGTCGGACTTCTCCAGATAATTTTCTATAATACGGTTGCTTTCCTCGTGGGTAAGCACAGGGTCGTTGACCTCTACCTTGATGTGAAAATCCCCGTTTTCTGCGGCAGTGCTGATATTCTCAATTACCAGCTCTCGCTTATCTCCGATAATCATAATCTGACCTTCTCTCCGCTTTCAAATACTTTCTTGAATGTAACCTGAGAAGCAGCAATCTCTACACCGCGGTTAACAAGAAGCTCAAGACATTTGCTGTCAGACTCCTTCTGCTCGTCGGAGTAGTTTTCCTTGTAGGCTTTTATCTCATCGTAGTATACAGAGTCCTGTGCATACTGCCAGAACACATCACCATACTGGATGTTATCATAACACCAAGGTTTTGAAAAAAGATTATAGTGGATAATCTTAACATCCTCTACCTCGGGCTTATCCTCTGTGGGCATTGCGTCCCAAGCCTCAGACAGATAGTGGATTTTGCCGCTGCACATAGCGTTCAGGTAATCCTGGTCGGGAGCTATACAATCAAAGTGGTATGTATTGAGCAGACTCAGGAAGTGCACATCAAGCTCTGCCTCGCGGAGCATTTTAAGATTCATCAGCAGTACACCTGAGTTAATATAGCTATGGCGGTCAACGCCTACAGCCTCCTCCATATACTGAGCCAGAGGAGGTACATCCACAACGGATTTGTCTGCACAGGCACCGATGTAGTTATCCCCAAGGTCAGTTGCAAAGAGCTCTGCCAAATCCCCTGTGACAACCACATCAGAGTCAATGTAGATGCCCTTGTCGTACTGTGGGAACATTGCAGGGATAAAGAGTCTGAAGTAGATTGTCAGTGTGAAGTAATCACAGCGGAGTCGGTTTGACATACGGTCTGTAATTGACTCCAGACCCTCCTTCATCTGTACAAACTCAACCTGAAAATGGTCGGTTGCAAGGCTCTGAAGCTTTGTGATATTATCCTGACTTAAATCCTCGTGGAGGATGATTGCTTTATATTTATTTTCTTTAGAAGAATTTTTGATTGCTGAATCCAGAGCAACGCTGAGAAAAGGTGCATAGCCGTCATCGATTGTAAAAAAAACAGGAATTATATTACTCATACTGTATCTCCTTTGTTATATAATCTGTGTACTGTGCCTTTACTGATTGAAATCTCAGATACAGGTCGTCATAGCAGTGAAGCTTCAGTACAGAATGTACCTTGTCTATATTCCATGGCTTTACGGTTACTGTGCGTATATACGGGAAGAAACGAAAGCTTGTGGTGAAGTGCTGAAGCACTGTGTCATCTCTGAGTATCCTTTGCTCATTAAAGCGTCTATGCAGGATTCCCTTTTTAACAGAGAGCTTGTTAAGTGCAGACTGGTCAGGCATAAACATTCGCTTTTCCATACATCGTCTGCGGCTTCTCGCAAACAAGCCTGTCTGCTTGATTTTATCCATATTCATCATCAGCACACCTGAGTTAAGATAATCAAGCCTGAATATGTTTTTTCTGAAAAACCAACTTCCATAGTAATCAAGAACTCCTGCTATCTCAAGCTCTGACATATCTGTGCTGTAAAGCTCAGTGATGGACTTTACACAGATAACATCGTTGTCAAGATAGAGAAGCTTTGAGGGAAGTACATCCACACAATCAGCATAGAGTCTGAGCATACAGCCCGGAGTGAATCGGGTCTGCATATTTGCATCGGGAAGCTCCTGTGTAAAATACTCTGTCACATCAACAAGAGTCAGAGAGCTTTGCTGATTTTTCTCTTTAAGAAATTCATCCAGATATTCTGCAAGGGATTCAGGTAGCGGCTCACAGACCTTTCCGTTCCCTTTGTAGTCCATAGTCAGCACATAAACATTGAGCGGCTCAGTGTTGTGCTCCATAAGTGACAACAGGGACATAATGAGTCCGTCTGCTATGTTTTTATCTCCGCAGTAAAGAATGTTCATAGGGCTATACTCCCTTTGCTATACTCAGATTACATAGAAAAACACACATATAAACTGAAGTACACTTCCAAGCAGACAGAAGATATGGAACACAGAGTGCATATATCTTTTCTTCTTGCCGATTACATAAATAACAGCACCGATTGTGTATGCAATGCCGCCCATTAAAAGCCAGAAAAGGCCTCTCAGAGGTACTGCCTGCAGGGTAGCTTTGGCGGCAATTACCACACACCAGCCCATTCCGATGTAGCAAGCCATAGAGAACTTGGAGTATTTCTTGTGGTCAATTGCGGCAAAGACTATACCTACTGCGGCAAGTCCCCACACAATACCAAAGAGTGTCCAGCCCCAGACAGGTGACACATCACGGATTGCACACAGCACAATAGGTGTGTATGTGCCGCCGATAAGGAAGTAAATTGTGCAGTGGTCAAGTATCTGCATAACCTTCTTGGCGGTTTCGGGTACGAGTCCGTGATACACACTTGACATGGTGTACAGTACAACAAGAGATGCTCCGTAGATAGCACTGCTGACTACTGCCCACACATCCCCCTTGAGGGCTGAGTACACAACGCACAGCACAAGTGCCACCACACCAAAGGCTCCTGCTACAATATGGGACACCATATTGAATATCTCCTCACCTCTTGTGTAATCGGGGAGAATTCTGTCCTTGAGTTTAGTTCTGGGTGTTCTTACTTTAGTCATTTTCGGTTACCTTCCTTCCGTAGATAAAAAGCAGAAGTGCTTTTTGTTTCTGAAAAACATAAGACAAACCGAAAAAGTTATGTGACAATTATATCACACATATCCGATTTGTCAAATTTTACTGAATCGGTTTGTTGCAGATGCACAAAGCATGATAAACTGCTTTACCGCAACATCTGTATTATAATCACGACTCGGCAGATACTCAACCTACTGATGGATTTTGGCACTATACTGGTACTGCAAGGTGCGGTAGAGTGGCAGGTGAGGCTCTCTACTCACAGTAGAATCCCCAGTAAAAATCACAATTTCAGGCATTGATTTACGATAAAGTATATGTTATGATATAAGAGTAAAATCTACAGTAGAATTGCAATTCTACTGCTGAGAATTCGGTTTTTGCCACCTGTTACACAGGGCATCAACAGGGCAAAATACATCCTCCGCTTAAAGCTCACATCTCGTTTGAGAGCAAACGGCAAAGCACCACTAACCTATCCCTCATAAGGAGGACACTATGGACGAAATCAAATCCGTTATTGCAAAGAATATTACACAGCTCAGACTCGCCAAGGGTATGACTCAGATTGACCTGGCAGGAGAGCTTAATTACTCTGATAAGGCAGTATCCAAATGGGAGCGCGGAGAATCCATTCCTGATGTGACGGTACTGATGCACATTGCAGAAATCTTCGGCGTAAGCCTTGACTACCTTGTTACTCCCCACAAGGATGTTGACGACTCAGGTATGAAGCAGAGGGACGCTAACCGTAAAAAAAATCACATTTTCATCACAGGTATGTGTATTCTTCTGGTGTGGCTGATTGCTACCATTACCTTTGTGGTGCTTGATATGGTACCTGTGGATATGCAATTCCTGCACACACTGTCATTCCTGTATGCACTGCCTGTTTCCATTATCGTATGGCTTGTATTCAACTCCGTATGGTTTAATAAACGCAGGAATTACATTATTATATCTATTCTGATGTGGACCATACTTGTAGCACTGCATATTTCGTTCCTGCCATTCGGGCTGAATTTCTGGCTTCTTTACATACTTGGTATTCCCGGTCAGGTTATAATCATCCTGTGGTCCAGACTCAAGTACCCTAACCATAACAAGGTCAAAACACCTAAGCGTAAGCAGAAAAATAAAGAAACAAACTAAAAATTGAGCAGTAAGAATTTTCACTCTTACTGCTCTTGTTTTTGCTTATGATATTTTACTGATTGTCTGAGGTTTCCTCCAGAGCCTCTTGAGTCTGATAGGAGTCAAGGGGTGTATCGTTTGCCTGCACACCCGACAGCTTGCGGCATATCTGGCGTGTACGAACACCCACCAGCTTATCAAGCTCTGCGTTTGCTTGGTCAAGTCGTTGCTGAGTAAGCAGAAGTACATCGTTGAACTTATCGAATTCTGCCTTAACTGAGCCTAACAACTGCCACACCTCAGCAGAACGCTTCTGCACTGCCAAGGTCTTGAAGCCCATTTGCAGGGAATTGAGCAATGCCGCCATAGTACTGGGGCCTGCAATGTTCACCTTGTAATCCCGTTGCAGTATCTCAACCATACCACGGTTGACTGCTTCTGCATAAAGTCCTTCTGTAGGCAGGAACATAATGGCAAACTCTGTGGTATGAGGGGGAGCAATGTACTTTTCGCTTATATCCTTTGCTTCCTTTTTGAGTGTTGCAATGAGTGTCTTTACAGCAGACTCTACCTGCTCAGGTGAGCCTGAGTCGTAGGCATCCTGCAGTGCCGCGTAGGTATCGCCGGGGAATTTGGAGTCTATGGGCAGATAGATAAAGCCATCATCCTCTGCAGGAAGCTTCACTGCAAACTCTACACGCTCGGTGCTTCTTGGTTTGGTTGCAACATTCTCCTCATACTGAGAGGGTGATAGTATCTCTTTGAGTATGGAGCCAAGCTGAATCTCGCCTAGGATTCCACGGGTCTTTACATTGGAGAGCACCTTCTTCAAATCCCCTACTCCAACTGCAAGGGTACGCATCTCACCCAAGCCCTTATATACCTGCTCCAAGCGTTCATTCACAAGAGCAAAGGATTGATTCATCTTCTCCTCAAGGGTTTTCTGCAGTTTATCATCTACTGTCTGACGCATCTCGTCCAGCTTGCGGCTGTTATCCTCCTGCATATACTGCAGACGCTTCTCAACAGTTGTGCGGATAAGCTCCAGCTTCTGCTCCTGCTCTACGGAGAAGGTCTTGAATCTCTCCTCAAGCTGTGCCATCTGCCGCATATTGCTCTCTGCTGATTGCTTCTGGTTAAGAGCTATCATATCACCCATGGTTTTGACGGATTGCTGAACTCCTGCTGTGACCTCCTGACGGAGAATCGCGTTGTCGCTCATTGCCTCCTGACGGATTTTCTGTGCAAGCCGCTCTGAGTTATCCTTGCCTGTAAAAAGCTTTATGAGCACTACGGCAAGGAGCACCGCCACAACCAACAACAGCACTGCCACAATAACAAACTGAATATCAGTGAACATTCCTCTGTACCTCCCTTATTTACTATGTATAAATCATATCACCGCAGGCTCTGCCCTGTCAACCGAAAAGCCACGACTTCAAAATCACAGACCCGATTATAGTACATCAAAACAAGCCCTGCAATACTGCAAGGCTTGTAAATCCATATTATACTCTGTAACCTACGCAAAGGTGGAGATTATCCGCTTGTCGCAATTTGGCGGAGAATATAGAAATTCGTCCATATGGTCCCCGTCAAAGTAATACTTTGGTCTTTGGGGGCTGTACTTATAATCAAAGGTATCTACTATAATCAGCTTCACCTTCATTTTATCGGGAATTATACTTTTTATGTAGACGCTTGCCTGCTGACCTACCTTAACCGAATCCTTGCTCTCTGCAAGTCCTGCAAGGTTTGGAGCAAGCTCTACAAAGGCACCGTAGTTCTCAATACTGCGGATAACTCCTGCCACGGTCTCTCCTGCTTTGAAGTTATCGGCATTCTCCTGCCATGTACCCAGAAGCTCCTTGTGGCTGAGACTTATCCTGCCGTTTTCAATGGACTTAATAACAGCTCGTATGTCCATTCCTACAGTGAACCGCTCACAAGGGTGCTCTATGCGTGAAACGGATATTGCATCAATGGGCATCAGTGCCACTATGCCACAGCCAATATCGGCAAAGGCACCGAAGGTCTCCAGATGGGTAATCCGTGCATTTACTACATCACCCACCCTCAGGGTGCTTATGTAATCATCCATACACCTTTTCTGTGCAAGCTCACGGGAGAGTGTAGCAACAGTAGCTCCGCTTTCGTCCCTGTCAAAGCCTGTTATCACAAAGCTGACAGGTCGGTTGACCCTTGATATCACGGCAATGTCACGGACTCTGCCCTCACGGATACCAAGTGCACCCTCCTTTCTGGGGATAACGCCCCTGATACATCCAAGGTCAACTGTCAGATTATGATTGGCATCGCACACAGTAGCCCGAGCCTCCAGTATTCTCTGCTCACGATATGCCTCACACAGAGAGCTGATGCTCTCCATATACATACTGTTGTCCTGATTCTCCATAAGACATCCTTCAGGTAAAAAGTCCGTCATATTTTCAGCCTCCGCAAAATTTTCTTTCATAGTTATTTCTATGTGAGAGGGTTTTCTGATATTCCTCACAAGATAAACATATTTATCTATTGAAAAAAACTCAAATATACTGTACAATAAATCTGTATATGATTATGAAAAAAGGAGGAATATTATGAAAAAGAAGGTATGGATTGCACTTTGCCTGTGCCTTGTGCTTGTATGCACTGCCGCACTCTCTGCCTGTAAAGGAGCTGAAGGCGCCACACAGGACGAAGTAAGCACATCCTCTGCAACCTCTGCTGTACAGACAAGCACTGCTATAGTTACAACAGCAACTGTCAATGACACAAAAGCGGCAACTACTGCTTCTGAAGATGCTCAGCAGACAGAGACAGACAGTGACAACGGCAATAGTTCAGACAATGTACTTTCCGGTGCACCTGCAGACCGTGTTGAAAACACAAAAACCTCTACTGTGAATGTAGGTGGTAAGGATTACAAAGTAACGGTTGGCGACAGCATAACCTACACCTGTTACCTTACAACTCCCAAGGCGATTGAGAATATTCAGGCAAGCCTCAGCTATGATGACACTGTGCTCAAGCTTGTAAAATCCTCATCTAAGGAGATGTTCCCCACACTCAGCGGTACTATTTACAACACAAACCTTTCCGGCGGAGTGCTGTTCAACGCATCCGAGCCTATGGAGGGCTACGACTTCACTGCAAAACAGGTGCTTGTACAGCTTAAATTTCAGGTTATTAAGGATGGCTACACCTCAATTGCCACTGCCATTGAGTTTATGGACGAAATCGGCGGAGAAGCTTATGTATCAAACTACAAAATCACAGGAGATATCACTGTAAGCGAGGCTTTGTCCTAAAGCACACACAGTGATTATATAAATGTAAAACTGAAAGGAAACGAAACTATGAAACTGAAAAGACTTTTTTGCATTGCACTTGCAACCCTGCTCACTGCAGGATGTACCTTTATGCTGACAGGCTGTGAGTCAGGCTCCACCGACGCTACAGGCGACAACGCTGACAACAGCGACGGCTCCAGACCCTCTGTCAATGCTAATGTAAAGCACGACACAGAGAACAAAGTCGGCTATCAGCTGGAGATGCCCAAAGACGGCGAGGAGATTGCAATTCTTCACACATCTATGGGTGACATTACATGGAGATTCTTCCCCGAGAACGCTCCCAAGACAGTTGAAAACTTCATCACACTTGCAAAGAACGGCAAGTATGACAACACCATCTTCCACCGTGTAATCAATGACTTTATGATTCAGGGCGGCGACTATGAAAACCACAACGGCACAGGCGGCACAAGTGCCTTCGGCTCTGCCTTTGAGGATGAGTTCTGCGACACTCTGTACAATATCCGCGGCTCAGTTGCTATGGCAAACTCAGGTGTAAACACCAACGGCAGCCAGTTCTTTATCAATCAGGCAGGCGCTGACTCCTTTGACGCTGCATCTATCGATTATGATGCAACCTATCAGCAGTATGTGAACATCTACAACCAGTATGTTCAGGCATACGGTGCAAGCTTCGTTGCTCAGTTCCAGGATGCAGACTCCTTCATCAACGATTACATCGGCGGTATTGCTCCCCTGAGCTATGCAATTTCCGATGAGGTTATGGCTCTGTATGAGGCTAACGGCGGTAACATCCACCTTGACGGCGCACTGAGAAGCAAGGGCGGTCACACAGTATTTGCACAGGTTATTGACGGTATGGATGTTGTGGATGCAATTGCTGCAGTTGATGTAAACTCTGAGGACAACAAGCCTCTTGAGGATGTAAAGCTTATCTCTGTAGAAATCACAACCTACAAAGCACAGTAATAATTCATATTCAGCAATTCCGTGAGGAGTGATATTATGAGTTCAAAGCCCATAATCGCTATAATGTACGACTTTGACAAAACCCTCAGCACCCGTGATATGCAGGACTATGCACTAATCCCCAGCCTTGGTATGGAAAGCTCAGAGTTCTGGCAGATAGCCAACGACTTCGGCAGAGAGCAGAAGATGGACGGAATCCTTGCCTATATGTACACGGCAATCCGCGAGTCAAGACGCCACGGCAAGGAGCTGAGACGGCAGGACCTGGTTAATCACGGCAAGTCTGTTGAGTTCTTTGAGGGTGTTGAAAGTTGGTTTGACCGCATCAATGCCTACGGTAAGGAACAGGGTGTGGAGATTGAGCACTACATTATCTCCTCAGGAATGAAAGAAATTATAGAAGGCACGGATATAGCCTGCAAGTTCAAGGAGATATTCGCCTGCCAGTACTACTTTGACGAATCGGGAGTAGCTGTATGGCCCAAGACCGCCGTTAACTACACCAACAAGACCCAGTTTGTTTACCGCATAAACAAGGGTGTGCTGGATGTATCCAATGACGAGGACCTGAACCGCTCTATGCCCGATGACTCAAAGCGTGTCCCCTTCTGCAATATGATATACATTGGTGACGGACTCTCTGATGTACCTTGTATGAAAATGATGCAGTCATACGGAGGCACTTCCATTGCGGTGTACCCTGAGGGTGACAGACACAAGGTGGAGGAGCTCCTCACAAAGGACAGAGTAAACTTCATCTTCCCTGCAAATTATACAGAGGGCGGCGAGCTGGAGGAGGCTATGAAAAGCATCATCCGCAAGATTGCAATCTGTGATACCCTCACAGAAATCAATCAGAATCAGCTTAAAAGCATCACCCAATGATATAAATGACTCCCTCTCAGAGGGAGTCACAGCTTGTCGATAAAGTATAAATCGTAGCTCCCCTTGTCAGGGGAGCTGTCACCGTAGGTGACTGAGGGGTAGTTAAAAAATTGCATTATATCTGCGTTTTCTCTCCCTCCGTATTTTGCCTTCGGCAAAATCCACCTCTA
>JAFUJH010000062.1 GCA_017473775.1 Ruminococcus sp. | reverse complement strand
GATGAGATATGTTTAGAGGCATATGTGGGAATGGCTTATGTGGCAGAGCATCATGGGATTGTCACGGGTGATAATGCTTCCCAGATACTTGAAAAAGCAAAAAAACAGAACCCAGAAGCGGCAAAGTGAATTCTAATTAAAGGAGATGTTGAAGTGTCATTAGAGGCTGCGAAGGTATTTGCCTCTTCCAATATTTTACTTCTGGGAAATGAATCCCAGACAATCGGTCCACAAAGTACCCCAATGGCAGTCCATCTTGCACTCTTGGGTGCCAATGTTATCTTGCTTGAAGGAATTCGTTTATTAGAGGTGTCGGAAGGTGTTTATTTCTTGAATGCTGCACCGTTGAATTTATCAGGTGCAGACGGTTCTCCATGTAGAGCCGTTCTAATAGACCTCTATAGCTAAGTTGTAAGATGCAAAGCTGTTAGTCAAATTCCAATTTGTCTAACAGTTTATGTGCGGTGGGGTTTTGGATTCACTCGCATTTGAAAAAGTGCAGAGTGCGCCAATATAGACAGGCAAGGCCCGTCTATGGTCATTGGCTCAAAAACCGAAGCCAGAGAAATATAAATGCCCAGGCTTTGTAGCCTGGGTTTTCTTATTGCCACCATTTATCAATGGTGGGCCTGGAAATGCCTGTTGCTCTGTGACACTCCATTTTTGTGCCGCCTGGATTAGCAAGCTGCCATTCTTCAATAGCTTCCCGTTTTGACCCAGAACCAGGCGGACGGCCATGGATTTGGCCATTCTCACGCATATACTGAAGGGTCAATTCTCTATTGGCCTTGCATACATTTGAAACAGGGCGGCCCGTCTGCTTATTAACCAGGGTCGGTGCCTGGAGATGGTCATATTGTTTATTGAAATTCCGTTTGTTTTTATGGATGGTCACTTGCGCCCGTCTGGTTATGAAATCAATCTTGCTTTCGGCTGCATTGGGCTGGAAATAGGTCAGCGCTGCCTTTTGAATCTCCCAATCCATAAAGGGCTTTTCTTCACCTACTGTTTTGAACAGTTCTCCTATTTCCACGCAATCGGCTGCAACCTGTTCATACGGGATGCCACACTTGGCTCCATACTGGGCCAAGGTGTAAAGCCGCCAGTATCGGCAGCCAACTGTTGGGCGGTCTTGGATAAGGGCTTTATACCAGTTATACACATTTACAGAAGCTTCCCAACTGCCAGGGGCCAGAGGGGGCCTTTTTTCTACTATTCTGCGTTGGTACCATTCTGGATATAAAGCTTTGGCTTCAAGCATTTTGGGTGTTTCGATTTTCTCTTTCTTCTTGGTTAGGTCAAAATCCTTTTTGGTGGTAGTATACCAGCCCTCTCTGGGTGCTGGTTCCATGCGGTCACCAACAGCAAAGCCCTTTTGGTCAAACAGTTCTTCTATGGAATACCGCTTGCCCGTTACCCAAAAGGCTTCTACCAGGTGGCCTTGTTTTGATGTAGAACCCACTAAACGAAAAGCCTGGCTGTGGGATTCTTGTTCTACCCAGCCATTAGAAACTGCATCGTTCCATATGTAGTTTGTAAACTTGCGGCGAAACTCGTCCCATTGAAAAGCATAGTCCGATTCACCCAGGCTGCTTTTTTTACCGAACAGCGGATATGGCTCTTTAAGGAACCAATGCAAATGTACACCGCTGCCAGAACAAGTAACTGCTGTTGGTGGCTGATATAGACCCTTAGTCCATCTGGGGGTATTGTTATAACCCC
Source organism: Ruminococcus sp. (assembly GCA_017473775.1). GTDB lineage: Bacteria > Bacillota > Clostridia > Oscillospirales > Acutalibacteraceae > Ruminococcoides. The sequence goes on along the minus strand of JAFUJH010000062.1, from coordinate 44,324 downwards.
ATTGGTGCAACAGATTACGCATACCCTTTTGAAACTTATCTCTTTTACCTGGTACCTTTTCTGTGATTAGATGGTCAATCTCTATTGTAAGGACATAAAGGAATCGTTCATTCTTAGCAGAACGATTTCTTCCACAATATGAGATTGGAGCCATACAACAGAAGTTACCAGTTTTATTTGCTTGCTCCAGTACTCTGTCTATGGCAAGTAAGTCATCAAATACCATATGCCTTTTAACAATAGGTTTCTCTACATAGATGGTATCACCAGTAAGCTTGCATCTTTTGGGAACAGTTCTAGTCTTGTCTGTAAACTGAAGGAGTACAGCATTATACTTCCATTCGGTTTCATCCTGGTATTTAGGATTCGGACACCACTCGATGAGTTCTCCAGATGGAAACATTGCTCTGTAGAACTCATGCGGTGGTATGGATTCAAAACCCAAACCATGCATATATTTTGACAGCACAGTTCTTTTCAATTTGTTAGCCATAATAACCACACCTTTCAACAGGATGCAGCTATAACAGTACCTACTATAACACTAGAGCATCCCGTATATTATCAATAGACTTTCCTTTACATTTGGATGTAAAAAATATAGAAGACCGACCAGGGCCGAAAAAGTCTTCTTGCGGTATTATAGTTGCAAGCAAAAAATGTGGATGGGCAACAAAAAACCAGGCTAAAAATAGCCTGGTTTTCTGCTGCCCACCCATTTCGTTTTTAATATTCTATAATGTTTTTAGCTTTGAAAGAAGCAAAAAATAATAAAAGAGAGGTATTTTTCATGAAAAAGATTCTTAGTTTAGCCCTGGCCGCATTGATGTTGGTATCAGTCGTACCAATGGTATATGCAGCCGATGTAGACTACACACAAGGCACCGCAGTTTCATATACTGGCACAGGTACTGAGCAATATACAGTAACTGTTCCAGCTGAATTGGCTCCTGGTGAAAGTGGCTCCGTCATCGTAGAGGGTACATGGGCAAGCAACCGCGTGCTGACTGTTACAGCCGATGCAACAGTTACATTGACCAACAGCATCGACACTCAGGACACAAAAACATTGGATGTTATATTCCAAACCTTTACAATACCTGGTGACAATACTACTGATATTGCCCTGGGAAGAGAAGTTGAGGTTGAAGCTATCGAGAATGCTCTGTTCGGCACCTGGTCTGGTAAGTTCAACTATAATGTTGAGATTAAAGACGACGTCCCACGCGGCCCAATCGCATAAAAAAATGACCCAGGCCGTAATGGTCTGGGTTTTCTGCTGCCCTCCACTATCTTCAGTTTCTAACTAAAATATGGTACCTAAAAATTAAGAAAGGGTGCCGTTTATATGGGAAGAAAGAAAAAGCTGGTAAACAATACAACCATTCCGCAATATGCCGTTGAGCGGTTCGCTCGCTGCGTGTTTGATGATATTAGAGCCGATTATGCCAAGCCAGAAGTGCAGGCTGATTTTCAGCGGTGGCTTGCGGAACGGGATGCAAACAAAAAGACAAGGGTTGCCAAAACGGCAACCCTTGTTTCCATTATGGGAAATAAACAAATAATCCGAACCCGCTTCCGATTTGGAAGATATGGTTCGGATTATATTGCTTTGGTACCCCCTACGGGACTCGAACCCGTGTTTCGAGATTGAGAATCTCGCGTCCTACCCTTTGACGAAGGGGGCGTATTGGTGGCGCCTGCGGGAATCGAACCCACATTAACGGATTGAAAGTCCGTTTTCCTTACCGATTAGAAGAAGGCGTCATATTAGCAGCTCGGACGGAACTCAAAAATGCATTATCTGATTATTCAACCAATTGAACATCAGAGTTATTTGTGGTGCTCCGAGATGGATTTGAACCAATCATTAAGCGATTATAAGTCGCTCGTTCTGCCATTGAACTACCGGAGCATTTATTCTCGTCTGTCCGAGATGTCAACCGTCAATCCGATTTGTTATTTGAAAATTATTATTACATAATTATGAAAACACCAGAATATCATCGATATTTGTGTTAAAAATCGTTGCCAAAATAACCATATTGTCAAGTGTCGGCAGTGCTGTACCTCGCTGCCATTTATAGATTGCCTGCGGTGTTGAAAAGCCGAAAATCTGTTGAAGATTCACTACTGAAAGGCCGGCGTTGATTCTTAACTGCTGGATATTCTGACCTGTTGCAACCATATTGATTACAGGATAAGAAGACATTTCTTTCACCTCCGAAATTCAAATTCGCCCTGAATTTTTTGCATATAAAAACCGCCTGCCACATATGAGAGGCAGGCGGTGATTTTCAGCACGCAAAAGGTTATTCGGGCGTGTTCAACCGTTCATTTTTACCGTTCTCATATGGGTGCACTTTATTAATACCCTCAAATTCTATTGAGGATATGAACTCGTATCCATATTCGTTTACAGTAAATCTGAAGTTAATGTTGAACATTTGAATTTCCTTTCCGAAAGGTCTTGCCTCTCTGTTTTTCTGATGTTATCTTAACACATAGTTATGCCTCAGTCAATAAACCTGTAGTATAAATTGTGTCAGCTTATAAGAACACAACCGAATGCTTATATATATTATTCTGAATCATATCATACATATCATTTAATTAATCATCTGTATAGTCAACTTCATCGAACAAATCTATGCCTATACTCTTGAGCATTTCATTTTGCTTATCAGTAAAAAAATTCTCAGGCCTTTAATAATTATTCATCTCCTTTAATTCTCAGATAGCTTCAAAAATTTCTCCGTTTATGTCGTATATAAGCCTTATGGGAATTTCTGAGCCGTCTGTCAGAACAACAGTGTGGCTGGTTTCGTCTATTCGTTTGATAATACCTGATACTGTTATGTACTCGCCGCCTTTTTTTCTGCTGTCGGGCTTGAAAAAGGTAATGCTCAGGACAGGATTTTGATCTTTCTTTTCCAAGGCGATATTGAGCTTGTTGTTGATTACTTCAATCTGATATTCGTCAAGCTCTGCTTTATCATCTGTGAATCTTGCGGTTTCTTTTACTGCTTCGTCATAACCTGTCAATGCCGCAAAGGGAGAAAACTGAGCCGCTCTGTTATACACAGACATTCGCGGTCTTGTCTTTGATGTATAGTGCGGAAGGTGGATTATATCCTTATAATTATCTGCCATAACATCTCACCTCACGCTTTATGTCCGCCGATTTGGCCGTTACGCTCTATTGCGGTTGCACCATCCTGAAGATTCATACCTTTGAAGATGGCGTTCTTGCCAAATCTGTGTTTTATAGTTACAACTGCGTCCTGCATTTTCTTTTCTCTTGAGAGCGATTCCGAATTTGACTGTGTATCATAATCCGTAAACAGGTCCAGCTGTTCAGCAACAAAGCCCTTTGTAACCTCTGCCTCATCAACAAGCTTACAGGCTGCAATTGTAAGTCTGCGGACCAAAAGGTTTTTATCAACAATCCTGTCAAATAATTCTACGAGTGCATTGATAAGTGCTGTTGATGACATAGTTTTGCTTGGCAGGTTTGTTGTGCCATGGGCGTGCTTTGGAACTTTGCGGCCATAGTGGTCAACACATATCTCACCCTTATATGTGCTCATAATCTCTTTATTCCGAAGATTCTCTATATCGTAACCAACGGTGAGCACCAACTGGTCAGTTGCAAGCTTCTTTTCTACAAGGTCGTAGACAAGCTGGTCTATCATCTCTCTTGCGATAAGTCTTGCTTTTTCAAAGGTGTAGGGACAATGCAGTACCTGACCTGTGCTGAGACTTGTTGAGGTGGGCTTGTATGCTTTTACATCGGCAATGGTGCAAGGCTCCCAACCCCAGGCGTGGTCTATGAGAAGCTCTGCGTTCACTCCAAACATCTGATAGAGCCAATCCTCACATTCCAGAGAACAACGGGCTACATCCCCCATAGTGTGCATACCGTAATTTTCAAGTTTTTTTGCAATGCCTCTGCCAACTCGCCAGAAGTCTGTAATAGGTGTATGGGACCACAGCTTCTCTCTGTATGACATTTCATCAAGCTCAGCGATTCGTACTCCGTTCTCATCTGCAGGCATCTTCTTAGCAGAAATATCCATTGCAATTTTTGCAAGATACATATTTGTGCCTATACCTGCGGTGGCTGTAATGCCTGTGCTCCTCATTACATCCAGAATAATTGTCTGCGCAAACTCACGGGCTGTCATCTTTGCATTCTCCAGATAACCTGTAATATCAATAAAAACCTCATCGATGGAGTAGGCGTGAATATCATCAGGTGAAACATATTTAAGATATATCTGATATATGTATGTGCTCCATTTCATATAGTGGGACATACGGGGGGGAGCTATGACAAAATCAAGAGCAACATAGGGATTGCTCTGTATCTCCCGAATATCATAAACACCTTTTAAAAGTTTTTTTGTTCCGGCTTTTCTTTGTCTGTCTGCGTTGATTCTTCCTACTTGTTCAAGAACCTCAAAGAGCCTTGCTCTGCCTGATATCCCAAAGGACTTCAGAGAAGGCGTAACAGCCAGACAAATGGTCTTTTCTGTTCTGCTTATATCCGCAACAACAAGATTTGTAGTCAACGGGTCAAGGCGTCTTTCTACACACTCAACAGAGGCATAGAAGGACTTTAAATCTATACACAAATATTTCTTATTCACTTCTACCCCTCCTTTAAACTTCGCTACATATATAATAACAGAATGTTTGTTCGATTTCAATAGTTAGTTTTAATTATCCCAAAATATAACATTCGGATTATATTTTTATAAAAAGTAAATAGCACAGAAAAACGGCTCCAAAACAAATCGGGAGCCGTTAGTCTTATAAAACTATTGTTATGTTACTGCTACACCTATGGGATATCCTGTGTCTATGCCTGCGATGTGCTTCTGAATTGCAGTGGCATCCTTGATGGTAAGGACAGTGTCCGTATCTGCATCTGCAAAACCAAGATAATTATCAGGTATCAGGGCAACCTGAGCGATATGCTTCTGGATTGCGGTAGCATCCTTGATGGTTACTATCCTGTCGCCGTCGCAGTCACCCACATAGCCTCGGTGGTGATTCTTGGCACAATCGATACATTTGTCAGCGTAATTGAAGCTGGAATAATCAGGTGTGATCGCCTTGCACACAGAGCAAAGATAGTTGGAGTAATGAGGATGTGCGGATTCAACGCTGATACAGGATGATTTATCGCACTGGTGGGTCTGCTGTGATTTGTAATTATAATCAGGCACACCGAAATAATAATCGCTAATCTTTCTTGTGCGGATAAACACACCTATTCCCTCGTTACTTCCGTCAATATTGGTGTTGCCCTCGATAGTGTAGCAATACTCTCCATCTACATAATAGACAAGTCCAACATGGCTGAAGGTCTTGGTAAAAAACAGGTCGCCTGTCTGGGGAGTGTATTCCTCACCGTCATAGTAAGGAATATCAAAGTAGCCGTAGTCAGGAGCAGCAACAGCACAGTTACGGAGAATATCCGTAGGGATACCTGCCTGCCGTGCACACCATGACACAAACATTGCGCACCAAGGCTGATTTGGAAGTCCGTACCAGCTGCCGTACTTTGTGTCGTTATGGGGACCTTCTCTGAATCCTACCTGAGTTTTTGCAATCTCAATAATATCAATCCGCTGATTGCCTGTGTTGATGTGGGTATTGGGGAACTCATCTGCAGCAGCAGTTGCAGTAAAGCATACCGAAGCGAAAAGAAGCATTAACACAAGAAAAGAAGCGGTAAATCTTCTGAATAATGATTTCACTGATTAAAATCCTCTCTGTTTTATATGCTGAAATTATAGCACCGAAAACGAGTGATTGCAATAGACAGAATTGAGTTTTTTCTTTTATTCTGCAGACTTGAAATTATAGATGGGAGTGATTCTGCAGACTATATCCGCAGTAGGAGTAATATTGCTGACAATATTCTCCAGACTTTTGTATGCCATAGGAGATTCGTCGAGGGTGTCGGGGCTGATGCAGGTAGTGAAAATTCCCGACATCTGCTCCTTGTACTCATCCATAGACAGAGTCTGTGATGCGGCACTTCTAGACATAAGCCTGCCTGCTCCGTGAGGTGCTGAGCAATTCCAATCCTCGTTACCCTTGCCAATACAGATAAGGCTTCCGTCACGCATATTGATAGGAATCAGAAGCTTCTCCCTTGCTTTTGCAGACACTGCACCTTTTCTGAGAATCATAGAATCTGTATCAATGTAGTTATGAATTGTAGTAAAACGCTCAATCTCTGTAAAGCCCATTCCCTCTAAAATTATATCGGTCATAGCCTTTCTGTTGAGGGTTGCAAAATGCTGTACTATCTTCATATCGTGGATGTAGTCATCAAAGAGCCTGCCCTCTACATATGCCAGCTCATGAGGAATGTCGATTCTGTGGTCCTGCTTGAGAGAGCGGACAGTGGACTCTATCTCCTTGTGCCTGCCCTGTTCCTTCAGGTTACTGATGACCTCTAAAATCTGGTGACGGGCTCCGCCCCACATTGCACGCCTGCCCTCCAGTTGATATAGCTTTGCAACCTCACAACCTAAGTGACGGCTTCCTGAATGTACAACAAGGTATACATTGCCGTCGCTGTCCTTATCAAGCTCAATGAAGTGATTGCCTCCCCCCAGAGTACCGATGCTTTTTCCGGCGTATTCTATATCAACTGCAGATGCACAGACAAGCTCCTTGAGGCTTATCTCTTTATTAAGAGGATGAGATATCCTTCTGACCGCTCTGCCGCAGGGAATCTCCTTGCGGATGAGGGTGTCCAGTTTTTCAAAGTCGATATCCTTTTCTTTGATCTTTACTGTTTCCATACCGCAACCGATATCCACGCCCACCATACCGGGGACAACCTTATCAGTTACTGTCATAGTTGTGCCGATGGTACAGCCCAGACCTGCGTGAACATCAGGCATAATGCGGATTTTGGAGTCAGCGAAGGCTGATTCGTTACAAACAGCCAGAATCTGTCCGTAGGCTGAGCTCTCCAGTATATCTGTATAACACAGGGCTGTGTTATGCTTTCCGATTACTTCTATCATATTAATTCTCCTTTCATAGAAAATGAGGACTCAGCAGAGCTTTGCTGAATCCTCCTGAGTTACTGTATTGTATCAGGAGCTTTTTGCTCCGATAATTCCTGCAAGCTGAGTGAGCATATCCCCACCGCTCAGATTGATGTTACCTACATTCTCACAAATACGCTCGATGTACTCAAGCTCCTTGAGTCTGTAGAGAGTCTGATTCTCGTCCATAAGACGGGCAGTGTTGAGCAGTGAACGGGTAGAAGCTACCTCCTCGCGGCGTGTGATGATGCTTGCCTGTGCACGCTTCTCTGCAATGAGGACAGTGTTCATAATGGAACGAACCTCGCCGGGAAGGATAATATCCTTGACACCTGCATCGCTGAAGGTTACAAACAGATCCTGCTCCTTTGCTTTAAGCTTTGAGAACACATACTGACCAAGCTCATCCTTGGAATCCAGTATTTCGTCAAGCTTGTGCTTGCCGACAAACTCCCTGAGTGCAAGCTGAGCACACACATGTATCTGCTCGGTAAAATTATCGATTTGTGTCAGAACATTCACATAATCCGTGACGCGGTAATTCAGAACAAAGTTGATTCTTACTGCTACCTTATCAAGAGTGAGAATCTCCTGACCTGCAATATTCAGTTGTGTAAGTCTGGTATCAACGATACCAACATCTACCTTGGTGCCGTTCTTCCAGAAATAGTATGTACCTGCATCCAGAAGCTTTATGAACTTGCTGTTATAATACAGACGGCCTTTCTCGTAGTCTGCAATCTCTACCTTTGTGTAGTAGATATTGGCAATTCGGCTGAAGATGTGCTCAGGAACTTTGCCGTTCATCATAGGATCTGATATATCCACAATGGTGAACCGGTGATTCTGGTGGATATTCCAGAATGCGTGCCTGCCGCTTTTGAGGATTGACTCAAAAACTCCGTTTACATAGTGGAGTGCAATCTGCATATCAAGCACCTCGATAACATCAAGATACTGTGATACTGCCTTATCTGCAAGCAAGGTATCAAGAGTGCAATGCTTGGGAGCTATGGCGGCATCAAGCCGAGCTATCTCAACCTCCATATTGCGGCTGAGGTTGTACTTACCTGCTGTAAGCATTTTCTCATACTTTCCGTTTTTGAATAGGAATCCTCTTTGGTTGTCGTTAATGATGATTTTTCTCATATTATAACACCTCTTTATTAATAATTATATTTTATGTAAACCGACTTGCGGTGGTCTGCGACTTTGCAATTACTCATATACTCACGGCGGCTCAGAGCTTGAGTGCACCTTGCATAGAACGGAAAGCAGAGCTTCTGGTACTATGCAAACTTACACGGTATCTGCAACGAGACAAGGCTGAGAGCATATTTGCCTTTTGAGTATTAAAGCTATGCTTATACATCAAAGGCGGAGTAATTGCTGAGAGCTCTTTTTTTACATTACCAAAAATGTTTTTATCTTTCTTGACATAACCAATCAGCGTGTATATTACACACGGTGGGAATTGAACCCACGATCAAAAAGGATAAGACGCACGGGAGGCACTGCTCCCTATTCCTGAGTACTCCTCAGGCTGTCATAGGTGCAAGTGTTCTCGGCATACACTGAAAGCACAGCTTCGTGCACCACGGTGAGCGTCAATCACCCGTTTGAGTAACCTTGCAAGGATATTTTAGCAATTGAGTAAACATTTAACACGGAAAAAAAGCTGCGAACTTAAAAAGAAAGAAACAGAACCATTTGGGAAAACCCATATGATTCTGTTTCTTTTACGATATGTTGAGCAAAGCTCAACACGATATATTTACCTTGTAAATGCGATATATCCTCACTAAATTCGGATACGATATGATATAAATCTATTGTTTGTGTAGCAAACATATAAAGCAAATGGCATAATGAGTTACATCAGCAACATATCACAAATTTCGGAAAGAATTTATATCGCTGCGTGAATGTCCCGAGGACACTCACGCAAGTCCGCAGCTTTTTTGCTTTTCAAGCCGTTCTATTATTAAATTTCTAAAGCTTTGTGGCGATGTTACCTCTATAAGAGGGCCGAAGCCTAACACCCTGATAACAAGCTCGGTCTCGTCCTCTTTGTCATAGGTCAGGTGTAAATTGTAATGAATATCATCAATCCGCTCTGCCTGCTTCTCAAAGTGTGCAAAGTGAAGCATAGTTCGTTCAAGAGCGTTACGCTTATCGGTAATCCTCAGTGTCAGAGTCCGCGTCTCTCGCTTATGCTCGCAGGAGAAATACTCCTTCACGCTGTAACACTTACGACAGGATATGATACGGGCAAGATTCAAAGTATTGCTGAAGCGGTGGCCTGCACATATCACGCGGAATTTGTCATCCTTCTGAGAATACTCCAGATGCTTAGGTAACATCACAAGACTTATATTCCTGCCGGAACGGTTGACGGTTTCAAACTTCACTGTGCTGTGCTCTTTTATAGCAGAAAGAATGGTTCTAAAGTTCCTGATATATTGCTCGTCTGTATAAGGGTCGCCGTCTCTGTAAGCATCATATACCACATAGTCCTCGGGAGTGAACAGGGGCTCCACATCCGAAAGAGACGAAAAGTCCATATCAAACAAACGCACACGGGGGTCAAGTGAAACAGCCTTGAGCCAACGACGCTGTAAATCTGTGAGGGGCATTGTTGGGATATTCCTGACAGGAGTTGTCATATCGCTGTGTACAAGCTGCCACTTCTGGGATTTAAGGGATGGAAGAACAGTGAGCACACTGTCTGAAAAAGCGTGACGCTGTACCGCCTGACGAAGGGTTGCCTCGTCTTTTTCACCTTTAATCAGGCAAGTGAGTATCTCTGCAATAGCATTGTAATAGGCTGAGTAAAGCTCGCTGAAAATCAAGACTGCTCACCTCCTACAGAATACAATTTATACATAGCTTCTATATCCTTTTTGAACAGGTTTTCTGTCGTTCTATCAGAGAAGCTAAGCTGTGTGATTCGGCAGATAAAAGTACGAATCCAAGGAATCAACTCGCTTGTATCATATACATCTGCATAAAAGCGATAGTGGCTTTCGTCCAGCTTTTCTACAGTACCTATCCGCTTCTCACGATATAGTCTGCGGACGATATAATCCTCGTCAGGATCTATCCGAACAGTAAAGTCCACGCGGCTGAGTCGTTCGCTTTTATTGCAGTTGACTCCCCACATATGCTCGGATAAAGAATCCAGCTTTGCTCTTAATTCCCCGTACTCCTGACAGGTATCTTCGATTTGCACATCAGACAGGGAATCAATTCTGAAAGCTTTGATATACTTCAGACGAGTATCATAGGCAAGCAGATGCTGTCTGCCGCTTTGAGCGCTAATGTAGATCTTCAGCGGTACAAGTTTAAGAACAGAGCTGTCGCTACTGTATCGGGTGAAGCTGTTAAGAGTGACAAAGCATCTGCGTCGGATAGCATCAAACAAAGTGCACAGCACATCGCTGTCCAGTGCTGAGGTTATATAATGATGCTTGAAGTAGAGTCTGTCGGGATGCTCGGGCTGTTTGTCAAGTATGTAGGAGCCGATAACTCCGCAAGGTAAAACCTCAGAGAAATAATGGATAGCGTCGGTATCTTTAACGCAGAAGGTATCCCCTGCTCTGCGGTATGCCACACTTCTGCCCTGTTTCTCTGCAATAATTATTCCCTCTGCGGTATACTCCTTGAGCTTCTTTCTGACTGTGGATTCATCCAGAGCCAGAGGCTCGTCAAAATCAGCAAGATAGGTGTCAATCTCAGTGAGAAGCTCTGACAAAGTGAGTGCTATATCAGGTGTGTGGAGAATATCAAAGAGAATGAAATGCAGGGTAACATCCCTATCAGTGAAGGACTTAGTCTTCCACGCTCTGTACAGAGGGTTATGGGATATTACACGGCTGTCGATAGATATAAACATATTCTTGCCGTCTTTGCTCCTGACAAAGCTCATATGGTCACCCAGCCAGCTCTCCATACGGCGGCGTTCATCGTCGTAGGAACGGGAGCTTTTGGTGTTATACTCGCCTCGGCTCTTGAATCCGTACACATAGAAGTCACGCATATAGGCACGAATCTTCTCAAAATTCTTGATAAGCTCACTGTATGCAGACAAATTCTCCACCTCCTATCTGCATAGAATCAACATTGATTAACAAGACAATTATATTATAAACACCTGTAATAAGCAAGTACCCAGTTGTACGATAAACGGGTCTGTGCAAATAAGATAAAGTTCGTCATCTTGACAATAGCAACCTTATAAATATACAATAATAATGTAATTATTATGACATATTCCGCAAAGGAGGAATATAGAATTGAAACTTGTTCATTTATCTGACCTTCACATTGGCAAGAGGGTCAATGAGTTCTCTATGATTGAGGATCAGCAATACATACTGATGCAGATATTAGGTATTATTGACGAGGTTGAGCCTCAGGGAGTTATTATTGCAGGTGATGTGTATGATAAGCCTGTGCCCAGTGCAGAGGCGGTACAGCTGTTTGATGACTTTCTGTACAGGCTGTCAAAGAGGAATCTGCAGGTGTTAATTATAAGCGGCAACCATGACTCCCCTGAGCGTATTGCTTTTGGCTCTCGGCTGATGAGCTCACAAGGTATTCACCTGTCCCCTGTTTATAGCGGCAAGGTTGAGCCTGTTACACTCAGCGACGAATACGGCGAGGTAAATTTATATATGCTCCCCTTTGTAAAGCCTGCTCATGTACGCAGATTCTTTGCAGACAAGGAGATTGCGTCCTACACAGATGCCATGCGTGTTGCTGTGGATAATATGAATATTGACGAAAGCAAACGAAATGTGCTTATTACACATCAGTTTGTAACAGGTGCTACACGCAGTGAGTCGGAGGATATCTCTGTGGGTGGTACAGATAATGTAGATGTGAGTGTATTTGACAGTTTTGATTATGTGGCACTGGGACATCTGCATTCTCCACAGAATTGCAAAAGTGAAAGAGTAAGATACTGCGGAACTCCATTGAAGTATTCCTTCTCTGAAGCTAATGATAAAAAATCAGTCACTGTAGTAGAGCTTTGTGAAAAAGGAAGCCTCTCAATCAGCACTGTGCCACTGACTCCCATGAGAGATATGAAGGAAATAAGGGGTACATATCAGGAGATTATGGCAAAGAAGTTTTACAAGGACACCACCTATAAAACCGACTATATGCACATTACCCTCACGGACGAGGAGGATGTGCCCAATGCTCTGGGGCTTCTTCGTACTGTGTACACAAACCTGATGAAGCTTGATTACGATAACAAGCGGACTCGTCAAAGCACATCAATCACAGGTGCAACAGATGTAGAGAGGAAGTCTCCGCTGGAATTGTTTGCAGACTTCTATGAAGAACAGAACAATCAGCCAATGAGTGATGAGCAAAACGCCTTTATGCTGGAGCTTATTGAGGAAATCTGGGAGGATGAAGAATGAGACCTATAAAGCTTACAATGACAGCCTTCGGCCCCTATGCCGCCACACAGGTGCTTGAGCTTGATAATTTAGGTACAAGCGGACTTTATCTTATCACAGGTGACACAGGTGCAGGCAAGACTACCATCTTTGATGCAATTGTGTTTGCTCTGTACGGAGAGGCAAGCGGTCAGAACAGAGAAGCAGGAATGTTCCGCTCAAAATATGCAAAAGACGAAACTCCAACCGAGGTTGAGCTTATCTTTGAATACAACGGCAAACAGTACAAGGTAAAGCGTAATCCAGAGTATGACCGACCTAAAAGCCGCGGTGACGGATTTACAACCCAAAAGGCAGAGGCAGAGCTTAAAATGCCTGACGGTAAGGTGATAGCCAAACGCAAGGATGTTGATACAAAAATCAAAGAAATAATGGGAATCGACAGAGAGCAGTTCCTGCAGATTGCAATGATTGCTCAGGGAGATTTCCTGAAACTGCTGCTTGCTTCAACCGAGGACAGAATCAAGATATTCAGACAGATTTTCAAAACAACAAAATACAGAACACTGCAGGACCGACTCAAGGGTGCCTCAGGAGACCTTGCTCAGAAATGTGAGCAGGTACGAAGCAGTGTTGACCAGTACATAGGCGGAATACTCTGTGACGAGGAGGATGCACTGTCATTTCAGGTAGAAAAAGCCAAGAATGGCGAAATGCTCATAGAGGATGTAATTGAGCTTATTGAAGTACTGATTGATAACGACAACAAGAAAGCAGAAGCTGCTGACAAGGAGATTGCAGAGCTTGACGGCGTGCTTGCAGAGATAAACGGAATTATCGGAAAAATCGAAGAAGCACAGAAGGCACAATCAGCACTCGAGGAAAGTGAAGCTCTCCTTGAGAAAAAGGCAATGGACCTTGCAGATGCCGAAGCCTTGCACAGCAAAGCTGTAGCCAAAGAGGTTGAAAAGGACAAGCTCAGTTCAGAGATAACGCTTTTTTCAAGCGAACTGGTAATGTATGACGAGGATGAGGCTGTAACCAAAGAGATTACAGCTACAGAGCAGAGTCTTGAAAAAAAGTTATGCCAAAAAGCCCAAACAGAAAGCGAACTGCAAAAGCTGGCAGAGGTTCTTATAAGTCTGAGGGCAGAGAGACTCTCTCTGGAGAATGCAGGAGAAAACAAGGCATTTCTTATTAACGCACTGGACAAAGCCCGTGATATACTTGCAAGGCTTGACGCACTGAGGACACTGCTCGATGAATACAACAAGGCAGCCAAAGCTTACATTGTGAGTGTTGAGAGCTACACACAAGCAGAGAAAGCGTCAAACGAAGCAGACCGGAAGTACAGAACAATGAACAAAGCGTTTCTGGATGAACAGGCAGGAATCCTTGCCGCCACACTTGCGGAGGGCACTCCCTGCCCTGTATGCGGCTCAAAGACTCATCCAACACCTGCACCCCTGTCCTCGGACGCTCCTACAGAAGCACAACTGAAAAAAGCTAAGGACGAAGCAGACAAAGCACAGGCAATCACAGCAAAGGCAAGTCAGGATTGTGCGGCTGCACGGGCAACTATGAATAGTGCAGAGGATAACCTGCTGACTCAGGCTGAGGCACTGATTGCTACTAAAGATATTGTGGAAATCCCCGAAAAAATGCAGGAGCTCTACAACAGCACCCAAAGTGAAATCATAAGACTTACAGAGGAAATCAAAGCAGAAGAAAGCAAAATCAACAGGAAAGCTCACTTGGATGAACAGCTTCCTCAGCTTGAGATTAAGCTTGAACAGCTCAAGGCTTCTCTTGCACAAACAGAAACTGCTGTTGCCGCTGATACAGAGAAAATCAGAAGTCTGACACAGCAAGCCGAAAAGCTCAGAGCAAAGCTCAGGTTTGCAACCAAGGAGATTGCGTCTGCTCATATAAATCAACTGAAGCTTATGCGTGATGCAATCATCAAGGAAATCGAAGCCGCCGCAGATAGCCTGAGAAAAATCAGAGAGGAACACTCTGCACTCAAAGCAAAGACTGCACAGCTTAAAGAACACGCCACTGCTACCTGTGAGCATAGCCTTGATGAGATGCTTGCGAAAAAAATGCAGATATCCGCAGAGAAAGCAAAGTTTACAAGCAAGCGACAGCTGTTGGCCACAAGACTGTCTGCCAACCGCCATTCACTGTTAAATATCAAAGGTAAATCAGAGGAGCTTATAAGCACAGAGAACAGATTACGCTGGATAAAGGCACTTGCCGACACTGCAAACGGCAAGATTCAGGCAAAGGAGAAGGTTATGCTGGAGACTTATATTCAGATGACCTACTTTGACAGAATTATAGAGCGTGCCAACCTGAGGCTTATGGTGATGACAGGCGGTCAGTATGAGCTTATAAGACAGAAAAAGGCCGCCAACAACCGCAGTCAAAGCGGTCTTGAGCTGGATGTTATTGATCACTATAACAGCACTCAGAGAAGTGTTAAAACCTTATCCGGTGGTGAATCCTTCAAGGCGTCTCTGTCTCTGGCGTTAGGGCTTTCTGACGAAATACAGGCATCTGCAGGCGGAGTGAGACTTGACACAATGTTTGTTGACGAGGGCTTCGGCTCCCTTGACGAGGAATCCCTGTCTCAGGCTATGAAGGCTCTGATGGGTCTTGTTGAGGGTAACAGACTTGTAGGCATAATCTCTCATGTTGCAGAGCTGAAACAAAGAGTTGACAAACAGATAATTGTAACTAAAGAAAAAAGCGGAGGCAGCAAAGCTACTCTCCAGCTGTAAAACATTATAAGTACAAGCAAAAAAGAGCAAGGATAAAGGTGATACCTTATGTCCTTGCTCTTGATTTTATTTAAGTATATCTATTGTATTGTCAATCTCATAACCCATGGGATTGTTGCTCTGCCAACGCCAGGCATCCTCACACATACGGCTTATGTCAAGCTCAGCCTCCCAGCCAAGAACATCCTTAGCTTTCGCAGGAAGTGCATAAACTTCAGCCAAATCCCCTGCCCTGCGGGGAGCAATTGCATAAGGCACATCCATACCTGTAACCTGTACAAATGCATTGCGGAGCTCAAGTACGGTTGTACCCTTACCTGTGCCTAAGTTGAAGGCTTCACAGCCTGTGTTATTAATAGCCCACTGTATTGCCTTGACATGGCCCTTTGCAAGGTCAACCACATGGATATAATCCCTGCTTCCAGTGCCGTCACGGGTATCGTAGTCATCACCGAAAACATTGAGCCGCTGAAGCTTACCCACGGCAACCTGAGAGATATAGGGCATCAGATTGTTGGGAATACCCTTGGGTGATTCACCGATAAGGCCGCTTTTGTGAGCACCGATGGGATTGAAGTATCTGAGCAGTGCCACGCACCAGTTATCTTTAGCAGAGCACAAATCCCTGAGTATTTCTTCGATAAACAACTTTGTCTTACCGTAAGGGTTGATTGCACCCAGCTTCATATCCTCTGTCAGAGGCATAGGGTTATCCCCTGCATACACAGTAGCCGAGGAGGAAAAAACAAGATTTCTGACTCCATATTTCTCCATAACATCTATGAGAGAAACAGTGCTCATCAGGTTATTCTCGTAATACATCATAGGCTTCTCCACAGACTCGCCTACAGCCTTGTAGCCTGCAAAATGTATAACAGCATCAATGTTATTCTCAGAAAAGATAATTCTGAGGGCTGATTTATCACATACATCTGCCTCATAAAATTTTATAGACTTACCTGTGATTTGCTCAACACGCCTGAGTGACTCAGCACAGCTGTTGGAAAAATTATCTACAACTAAGATATCGTACCCTGCACTTATCAGCTCTACGCAGGTATGGCTTCCGATATATCCGGCGCCGCCGGTGATGAGTATTGACATAATGCCACCCCGTATAATATTTATATATTAAAACCTCAGATACAAGCAAATCTCAGGTTTTACGCTTAACTATCATATTCAGTATTTTTCTTAATTCTTTAAAGAAAAATACAGGATTAAGACTTTTTAAAATTAACCTGTTATTGGGTCTCATTTCTTTAATTATAAACCCAAGTATAAAATTTGTAAACAACTGAGTCATAAACGATGCAAAGGCAGCACCTTTTGCACCATAAAACGGAATCAGAATTGTATTGAACACGATGTTAAAAAGAGCACCTGTAAGATTAATTCTCCACAGATATTTTTGTTTTCCTTCTGCAAGAATCCAGACATTGCGTACAACACCCATAAAGGAAAACATAAGATACCAGGAAAGAATCTGTAACACAGGTACTGCGTTTGAAAAATCAGCACCGTACAGGATTTTTATTATTAAACCTGCAAGCAAAGTGAACACTATACTCTGAGCCAAAGCGAGATATAGAATTATGCTATATAGACGAGTTGTGTTCAATTCATATTCAGGAGAATTGTCTTTTTTATTCTGCAGAATTAAAGGTCTGAAAGAATCAACAATGGCCATATAAACAAACTGAACTACTGTAGTGGTAGTTATAGCAGCAGAATAGTAACCGTTTTCTTCCGTACCAACCATTGTTGTAAGCATAATGTGGTCTGTATGCTGTATCACAACAAGCATAAGCGAAGCAGCTATGTAATGCTTACTTCTGCTTAACATACTTTTTGCGATATTAAAAGAAAAAGCAAAGCCGCTACCTTTCTTTAAATAAATAGCAATAAGAATCAGTGCAATTGTGCCGTACTCTACTGAATGCGATAACGCAAACCAATATATGTTTTTTGCACTGACAAGTAAAAATATCTTATAAAGTGATACGATTATGTAAGAAGTAAGCGCTACAAGAGAAGAATATTTTGACATCAGCTTATACTGATACCAATATTGTATCATCTCCATCGCACCAAAGCAGAGTGAGATACTGTAAAGAAAACAAACAAGTATAACTTCACCCTGACCCATATTCATAAAGGTTGCAAAAAGAGTTACGCTTCCTACACAAACAATGCTGGAAATAAAATTAAGTAAAAGAGATGTACCCATAATCTCTTTTTCTTTTTCGGGGGATTCTACTAACTCGCGAACAAGTGTAGCATCAAAGCCAAGTCTCATCACAGGGGTTACAAATGCCGCAATTGAAGCTGCATAGTTAATAAGTCCATAGTTATCCGGTCCTAAAAACCTGGCACAAAGCATTCCAACAACAAGCTGAATAACAGACTGAACAATTTTACAAATAATAATCCATTTAGCATTATTTAATACTTTTTTGCTGTTCAAATGCTTTCACCTCCTAAATAAAAAACATTGTGTTTATTCAGAGAGAAGTATATTTCTGATACTCTCAATTTCTTCATAGGTAACACCGGTATCAAGAATGAAGTTCTCAATTTTCTCCTGAATTGTGTCTCCCCTATACTCCATAATAGCTGCTTCAAACTTAGCCATATCTTCATCAAAGGCTCCGCCTGCAAAGAATACAGAAAGCTCCCATTCGTCATGAAGCTGTTCCTCGGATAAACCAAGTATGCCCTGAATCAGATATGCAAGGGTACCTGTTCGGTCGGCACCATATGTGCAATGGAAGTAAACCGGATATGATTCAGGCTGAGCGAGAATCTGGAATATCTCTCTTGTTTTATTCATGCCGTGTTCTGTGAAAAGGTCCATATACGCCAGAAAGCTGTGATAAGTATGCTCTGTATCCTCACCAAGATAGTGCTTAACATCTGTAACCTCTGAGCCTCTGAGGTCAATCTCGGTCTTGATGCCGAGCTCATTTACCATAGTATTAACGCCTGCATCTGTAAGGGTGTATTTCTTACTTATTGCTCCGTCAAGCTCGGTTCCTCTGTAAACCATTCCCTGCTTAATTGTTTTACCCTCATAATTGACATAGCCGCCTACATCACGAACATTTCTTATACCATCAACCAAAATAAGACGGGGTGAGACCGCAGTTTTATACTCGCCCTGAGCAGTGAGTGTCTCTCCGTTAGAAAGATTGACGGTTACACGGCAATAATAGGTTGTATTTGTATAAAGATTGTATATTTCTGCAAAGCGTTTTTTGGTGTCAACAGAAACCTTTATTGCGTTACTGAAATCCTTATTCTCTGAAACTTCTACATATTGCGACTCAACCTTAACATCATAAGGCAAACCTTTAAGTGAATAAGCAACTGTAAAGGGGTCGGGATTATCAATACGACCTGCTTCTCTGAATGAGTTATACATAGATATAGCGGATTCATCGCTGTTCATCCACTCAGCTATAACAGGATTGACGAGGAATACCTCGCCGTCTACGGGTTTAAGCTCAAGAGTAGGTGTGCTTTGCTTTACCTCCAATTCAGGGCCCTCATAACGATGTGCCTTATCAATCTGCATAGTTACAATAAGCAACACAGCGATTAATATAAAGGAAGCAATAACGATTGGAACTTTATAATTAAATCTGCTTTTCATACAACTCACCACAAATTCTGTACAGAAATACACACAAAATATACTGTAAATAAACGAAAAAGGTCCCCCAACCACCCAAGGATAGTTGGGGGACTTTTAAATTATAAGATTACTCTACCAAGACTATCAAATTTGTAAGTCATAGGAATTGTGTAACCGTTGGTTTCCCATACATAGTAGGACTGATCTGTAATTACCTTTGCACCGTAATCGATGAAGTAATAGTAACCATCTATGTAATGGAGACCTACCTTACCATACTTACCGTTTTCGTAATACTTGAGAACGCCGTCCTCAGTTACAAAGCCGTCAAGCATCTTACCGTTTTCATCAAAGTAGTAGTTATCCTCGGGGAGAATTCCGTTGCCTTCCCATACATAGGTCTTGCCTGTAGAAATCTCACCCTTAGAGCCTCCTGCGAAGTAATAGTCACCATCTACATCTACAAGACCTGCCATTCTGGGCTTACCTGTTTCGTAGTAATAGAGTGTGCCATTCTTCTCGATAATACCGTCAAGCATCTTACCGTCTGCTCCGAACTCGTAGTTATCGTTGGGAAGGATGCCGTTGCCCTGCCATACATAGTATACCTGATCAACAACGATCTCACCCTTAGAGCCGTATGCGAAGTAATAGTCACCGTCGATCTGGATAAGACCTGCCATCTTGGGCTGACCATTTACATAGTATCTGAGAACGCCGTCCTCTTCAACAATGCCCTTGAGCATCTTGCCGTCTTCGCCGAACTTATATGTTGCATTGGGAAGAATGCCGTTACCCTGCCATACATACTGTGTACCAACAGAGCACTCACCCTTGGAGCCGCCTGCGAAGTAGTAATCGCCGTCAACCTCAACGAGACCTGCCATCTTATACTGACCATTTACATAGTATCTGATAACGCCGTCTTCGTAAACAATACCCTGAAGCATCTTGCCGTCTTCGCCAAACTTGTATGTTGCGTTGGGAAGGATTCCGTTACCCTGCCATACATACTGAGTACCGATTGCAACCTCACCCTTGGAGCCGGATGCGAAGTAATAGTCACCGTCAATCTCAACGAGACCTGCCATCTTAGGCTGACCGTTTACATAATATCTGTAAACACCGTTGTCGTTAACAACACCATCGAGCATCTTACCGTCTGCGCCGAACTTATATGTTCCCTCAGGGAGAATTCCGTTGCCCTGCCATACATAGTATGTATCTGTAGCAACCTCACCCTTGGAGCCGTATGCAAAGTAATATGCACCATCAACCTCTATAAGACCAGCCATCTTAGGCTGACCATTCTCATAATACTTGAGAACGCCATTATCATCGACAATGCCCTGAAGCATCTTGCCATCTGCACCAAAGGTGTATGTGCCGTTAGGAAGAATACCGTTACCTTCCCAAACATACTGAGTACCGATTGCAACCTGACCCTTAGAGCCGCCTGCGAAGTAGTAGTCACCGTCAATCTCGATAAGACCGGCCATTCTGGGCTTACCGTTCTCATAATAGCAGAGAACGCCGTTTCTATCGATAAGACCGGAAACAGCCTTATAATCGTCACCGAAGAGGTAGCCTGCATACTCACCTGTGATAGCATAACCCTTAGCACCGAAGTAGTAGTAATCACCATCAATATTCTGTAATCCCATTGCGATCTTGCCGTTCTTTACATAAGCAAGGCCGTTTCTATCTGTATAGAAACCGTCAGGAATTACTGTATCTCTGTCACAGGAACCATCTTCCTTAAAGTAGTAGATAGTAGGAGTTACGAGATTTTCGATAACAACCTGATATCCGCCATAAACGAGGTAATAATCCTCGAAGTTGTAGTCCTTGCCGTCGATCTCGTACCAACCTGTACGAAGAGCTGTGGGACCATCATAATATCTGATACCATAGAGTGTAGTTACCCATACACCGCTATCCATCTTACCGTTTGTAAAGTCATATGTCACCTGACCAATCTTATGTGTACCGTTGATACCATAAGTTGTATCGGGGTCAAAGTAATACCATGAATCACCGATAAACTGCCACTCAGTAGAAATAACGCCTACCTTTGAGCAACGGGTTAAACCATCAGCGTCGGTAATGATACCTGTATACTTAACCTTACCTGTGCATACACCCTTATCGCCGAAGTCATAGTAATAACCGTCAACCTCATTGATTCCGGTAAGTTTAACGCCATCTACATAGTAAGAGTCGTCAACCCAACCTCCAACTGTAACACCGTCAACATAGGATTTGCCATCAATGTACTCTCCACTAAACAGAACATCGCAATCCTCACACTGGAGAAGTCCGTCGATTACAACATAATTGTGACCAGTTGCATCAACTGTTGTACCCCAATCAACGATGGATGAACAGCCTTCGCAATATGTTCTGCCTGTGTAACCGGGCTCAGTACAGGTTGCTGCAAGATCATCCACTGCGGTATCTGTATGTGAATGCCACTTTGTAGCATCGTCAACCTCGGTAGCAACATTAAGGTTTGAGTAGAAACTGCAGACATAATTGCTGTCAAGAACGCCTTCTGCAAAATCAACCTCACCGTAAACACTTTCAACCTGAATCTTAACAATAGGTGTCTGTGTTGTAGCCCACTGTGCTTCAGCAGTAACACCTGTTGCTTCTTCACTCCAAGACCAAACTCTCACAGGAATTGTAACAAGAGCTGTCTCACCTGTAGCGGAATTGTTCTTGATATCAAGAGTAAGTGCGTTGTTGAGCTCATCGAATTTGTATGTAAACTCTACACCCTCTGCAGCCGTGATGTAATCAAGCTGGAACTGGTTTGCTGTCTGCATCTTGAGAGTAGTCTTAACACCGGTTACCTGAGATGCATCAGAAGCCTTCACATCAATATAATAAAGAGAACCAGCCTTGGGAGTATCGCCGCCGTTGTTACGACCAACAAGTGAAACAACAGCATTATCTGCATCACCATCAACAACAAGTGTCTTGGTAAGCTTTGTGTAGTTACCCTGCTTGTCAGCAATCTCAAATACGATTTCGTGCTTGCCGTCGCAGAGGTATGCATCGGAAAGTGCAATTGTTGTGCCTGCACATTTGAATGAAGAAGCAGCAGACATATCAATGCCATCTATATAAATCTTAGCTGTTGAATAGTCAAGACCTGTGTAATTAGACTTAGTTGTATTCTCAGCAACTGTAGCTATGAATGACAGATAGTTACTGGTAACAGTCTGACCTGTAATATCAACGAAATTGTCAACACTTGCAGAAACCTGAGGTGCACTGATTACAGGTGCATGTCTATCATCCGTAACATCACTGTAATCAAGAGTAATGTCATCGATATAAATAGTAACCTTCTCAGCTTCCATATCATATGTATTTACAAAGAACTGAAGGAAGCCGGGATAATAGTTAGAGTCTGCAGATTTACCATTGTTAATGGCATAATCCTCATAAGGATTAAACTGAAGCGAAGACTGATAGTTATAAGCTGACAGGTCAAACTCTGCATACACCCAACCATCCTCAGGAATATTTACAAACTGGGAGAACTTTGTTCCATCCACTGTAAGATAGTCATAGTTTGTATAAAGCTTGCCTGTGGAATCTTTTGTAAATGTACGGCAAATACGAGCATAAAGGCCTGCTGCCTCAGGAGGCAGATACATCCACATACCAATCTTGGTAGCGTTCTTGCCGTTTGCTACATCACGCCATACCTGAGTATCACCTGTATAGAACAGGTAGTTGTAAGACCAAGAGCCTACATCTTTATCGTATGTACGGTCAAGTGTTACACCGAGAGCACTTTCACCATGCTTAACCTGTCCACCGTTATCCTCTGTAGCAAGGAAAGTGGAGCTTGTCTTCGTTCCGCAACCATTGCTGGAATTAGGAGTATCAAGAATAGTGTACTTAGCATCAGGATACTCTTCTAAGAGTTTCTCGTTCTCTGAATCAACCCAGACATTAATAGAATCGGCACCAACCCACTCGTCAACATTGTCAGCCTCAAAATCATAAATAATTTCAGAGCCCTTACCGAACTTCAGAGTAACACTGATAGCATCCATCACGGCATACTTGTACTCTGCAGTTACAGATGTACCTGTAATGGTCTCAGTAGTGGTAGCAGTAAAATCAAAACCGCTCATTGAACCTGCAGCAGCATCTGCAATTATGAAATCAAAAGCATCCGCTGTAGCATAAATCTCGTTGAGGTTGTACATAGCCTCAATAGTAAGAGCAGAAGTCTTTCCGTAAGGAATTGTCTTTTCAGAAGCATCAAAAGAAATTGAAGTAGGATTAACAACATTGATGGTTGTAGAGCCTACAACTTTTCCGTTAAGCTCCATCTGTACTGCAACAGTGCCTGTTTTACCATTGGAGGTAAATGTGCCGTTTTCGATTGTACCGAAAGAAGAATCGGACAATGTCCATACTACATCAGCAGGAATCTCATCAGCAGGACCGCCTGAAGCATCGATACCCATAGCTGAGAATGTGTAGATTGAATAAGGGAGGAAGTAATCATACTCACCTGAAATGGTAGCGTGATCAAAGGTACCATCAGCAACTGCTGTGGAAACGATACAGAGTGTGTTGGAAACTGCACGCTCAACATTACCTGAAGGTGTGTTGATAAGTACAAACTCATCAGTTCCCTCTCTTACACCGCCAAAGGTAGCAGAGTTACCGCCATCAAGATGGATAGCCTCTACACAACCCATTGCAAGCATAACCTCTGCCTGCTCCTGATATGTAAGACCGATAGTCTTGGGAACCTGGCTACCATCTGCTGTCATTGTAATAAGCTTACCATCAGCAGTAAGTCCCAGAGTCTGACGGGGATATTTTGTTGTTTTGTCAAGACCTGATACTACAGCACCATTCTTAACGATGTGAACATATCCGCCGATAGCTTCTTTTATCTGGCCCTTGTAGTTTGAATACTCGCCCTTTCCACCTATCATATAGGTACCATCCTTAAGAACAGCAAAGAAAGCGTAAGCATTACCTTCGGACTCAGTTGTTACATCAACGCCTTCCATTACAAAAGCACCTGTAGGCTTACCGTTTGCTGTATTGTAGTAAGAAGCATTGATACCTGCAACAACCTTGAAAGGCTCCTCATAGTTAGCCTCAAGAGCAGCAACCTGCTCGCTGAGTGTCTGCAAACCCCAGGAACTTGCCTGATTATCCTTGTAGTTTGCGTACACCTCAACAGTGTCAACTGATGTGTCAGCTGTAGTAATATACATCTCTACACGGTCACCGTTAGAGTCGTATGCAACGACTTCGTTCATAGTAACACCGGGGGCAAGATTGGACTGGTCATCTGTGATAACATTGAGTCCAACATCACCAAAATTATCAGTGACACTTGTGTTTGTGCTTGAAGCAACTGCCACATCAGATGCCATTACAGAAACAGGTATAATACTGATAACCATAAGAGCAACGATAAGACATGCTAAAACACGCATCGAAAAACTTCTCATAATGTTTCTCTCCTTAATAAAATTTTGTATTCTATTTTACAAAAGAATACAATCCATATGTATTATACACTTGTTTATACATAAAAGGCAAGTAAAATTTGTTGACTTTTATAAAAAAATGGCAATTGGCAGAAAAGCTACCAATTGCCGATAAAAGCTAGTTATATTCAAATATTTGATTTCTTTAAATTATCAACTCCTGCCCTGCCGGATTCGATAAACGGTAAAGCAAGAATAAAGAAATACATATATCCCGCCTCGGTACGCAATGACGAGTTATATACCATCATTATCACACTGAGGATGGAAATAATCATTGCCATCTGATTGAAAAATCTGTTACCCATGTTCTTTTTGAACTTTTTAAAAGTAAAAGCAAAACATAGTATAAAAAACAGAGTATACATAATCAAACCAAAAGCACCTGTCTCCAGAAACAAAAATGATATAGAAAACACAGAATAATGCAAGTCCACATAGTTCACATAAAATTCTGTATTGAAAATATCAATTGTTGATGTATCGCAGTTGCCAAGACCCATTCCGAACAGTTGCTGTGCAGGTGTTGTGAGAAAAAGTCTGCTTATGGTTGGTATCGCTGTCAATCTGCCCATATCATCCTTAGATGCGTAGTTTGTACGGGTTATGGAATTCCAGAGATATTCAAAGGACAGGAAGCCGTCAAACATATCAAAGAATGCTACTAAGATTGTATAAGCAATCATCAGGAAGATGGAGCCTGCAACGATGATGATAACCTTTCTGAAAGAAAAGGAAGTAAAAATTGCTGACAGTACAAGAATAAAAATAAAAAGAAAGAAATAGAATTTAAGCTCTGCAAGTGCGGCAACCAAAAGCGATGCACCGCACTTCATAAAGCAGTTGAATGTATTTTCGGTACCGTTCATAAACCTTAGAATAGACCTTGTAACTATAACGCTCATAAACACTATGAGGTAACCGTTACATCCCTTCTGTGCACCGAATATTCCACCCAAATAGTCCTGCTCAATATCAAAGAAAAAGAACTGAATAAAGCAGATAACCACATGCACCCAGAAAAGGAAATCTAATATTTCAAAAAAGCGGAGGACTTCTTCCTCACACAAAAAAGCAATAAAAACAAAAAACGCCAGATAAAACCTGAAATTGTTACGAACACCCCATAAATAATAAAAGGGAGATTCATAGTTACACAGATAGACTATAAAAGTATACACAAGAAAAACGCACACCAATATGAGAAATGGTAAAACATCCCGTGATACAGCATACAAACCCTTCGACTGTGAAATTGACTTTGTGATAAGAATTGCCAGAGCAACAATCAATGAAACATCGATTATAAACTTGACAAAACCCATACCTCCGATTAACTCTGTAAAGAAAGCCAGAGTAAAAGGAGTAAAGAAAATCAAAAACATCAGCCACTCAGGGAAGGTGCGTTTCTTGATATATAAATTTCCTGATTTAATACTTCGCATCGAAAAACCTCGCTGATATTATCCTTTGACTTTAATCTTTATAAGTAAACGGCAAATACCATACATTCTTAATTTAAGCAGAGAAAAGAACAGCCTTAGGGATTTACTGTGTAAACTCAATACTTCCTTATTAAGAGTTGACAGTAAAACCTCATCGGAAAAAGCTTTGAGAAGCTTCTCTTTTTTTTCTGATTTTGGCAAGTCTGACATCTGTATCTGCTTCATAGCCTCAAAGGAATAGAGATGATATCTGACTGTAATGTGGTGTGACACCTTGGCAGGCAGATGCTTCTCTCTGATGCAATCAAGGCACCTGCTGAGAAAAATATTATTCTTCTGCATACGGTCGGCTTTGTATGTTTTAGTCAAAGAATTACACCGTTTATAGTAATAATACAAACACTCGGGCAATATTGCCGCAACCGACACTTCGGAGAAAAATTCCATAGCAAAAAAAGCATCTTCTGAGATAATCTCTCTTTCTGACTTAAATCTTACAGAAGAAGCCTTGAGCACTTTCAGATTAAACATCTTCATACAAGAGCTGACGCCCAGTCCGAAAGTGTAAGAAAAAAGTCCGGGAAGAAACTCGTTTTGTACTTCTTCCCCAACAAAAACGCGCTTACAGTCAGGTATATCTTTTTTTATAACTCTGCCATCGTCAAAAACATCGCAACCATAAAAAGCTACTACAGAAGCACCGGTAGCTTCTGCACAATCAAGGCACTTCCTGACAGTATCCTTATCCACAGTATCATCACTGTCAAAAAATAATATGTAATCTCCGTTAGCATTATCAATACCGGTGTTGCGTGCCATACCCAGACCGGCGTTTTTCTTATGAACAACTTTAATTCGGCTGTCCTTGATTGACCATTTATCGCATATCTGAGGACAGCTGTCAGTAGCTCCGTCATCCACAAGAATAATTTCCAGATTGGAATATGTCTGACACACAACGGATTCTATACATTTATCAAGGTAATCCTCAACATTATAAATCGGTATAACCACCGAAACCAAAGGGTTTAACATATATATTCACCTGAACAATAATCATACTAAATCCGCAAAAGCAGGAATTGCCTTATCCCAATCGTAATCAAGAACAGCATCTCTACTGTTAACTACAGGTAACTTCAAGAGCTTATCAACTGCATCGTTGAGAGTATTTGCATCAAATGAATCCATGAAACAAAAACCATCTTTGCCGTAAAAGTTCTTCATTTCTCCGTAATCTGTAGTAATTATCGGCTTATTACAAGCGGCTGCTTCCATACAAGACAAGGGTATATCGATACAGCATCCCGAAGTTTTAACAGGAAAGAAATAAACATCGCAAAGCTGATATATTTCTTCTATATCCTGAATATAATCATCTATAATTCTGATATTCGGATGCCTGAGCAATTCTTCTCTTAATTTCAAATCCTGCTCATTCTTAGTAAGTGTACTTACTACAAGAAGCACCTGATAATCCTTGCTGAGCTTCATAAGTTCAGCTACTCCCCTGCCATTGTTAAGATGCCCTACATGAAGAACAACGGGCACATCCGGATTGAAGCTGTATTTGATTTTTAGTTGTTTTGATTCTTCTTCAGACACAGGAACAAACTTTTTGGAATCCACACCTGCTTTCAGGTAGGTCACTCTGTCACTGCCGAACATATCTGCATAATACTCAGCCGAAGCAGAGGAAAAAGCAATAATACCGGCACCACTGATTTTAAAAAGAAGTTTAAACAAACCGCTCATACATATTCTCATAGGAAATATTACACTGAGTTTGTTTCTTTGAAACAGAGAGAGAATGAAAACTCTGAGCACTGTAGAAGATGCCTTGGAAGGGAAAGGAACATACAGCAAATTCTCTTTCCTCTTTCTGATAATATCAATCAGACTTTTGTTAAGTAAAAATTTATTGAGTTGAAGGTGCGTATCTGATAGGGATGATTCCCTTTCATAAGTAGCGATAAAGGTGTCAGGGTACTGCCGTTTGATTCTCTTTACAAGACTTTCGGAAAGTCGGAGACAACCTTCATCAGTTGTTACAGACAAACTATTGGAAAGAATCAAACCTATCACCCCTCACATTTATAATTTACTTTGATTATATTTATTTAGTTACTGTGCATCGCTCGCAGGTTGAGCAAGCATCCAGTTCTTCTTTAGTAACCTTGCCGTCGCGATAATCGCGGACGATTTTATTTTCAAACATTGAATACTTCTTCTTTTTGAAGAAGAAAAGGAACTTATGCTTGAGCACCCAGAAGAAGGGCACCCAGATGTACTTGTGCATTGCAGGAGAAACAGAGCCAATCATCCAGCAGTTTCTGTCACAACAGCGTACCTTCTTGCGGACATTCTCTGCATCCTCACTGTTCCATAATTCATCCCAGGTCTGATTATTCAGGTTACCCATAACCTGCTTTTCTTTTGTACCATTACAGGGCATTACATCGCCGTAAGGGTCGATAAAGAAGGTATCAAAACTCATATCACAGGGAAGCAGACGCTTCTGTGAGAATATGTAATTGATAAGTCCGTGGTTGAAATATGCACGGAACCACTTCTTCGGGCTGTTGGAATCAAGAAGTCTGTTGATAAGGTCCTCGAAATTCTGAGCAACCATCAATCTGTCGTGGATGATATTATTTGACTCAACGAAGTAGAAGCTGTTGTGCAGAGATGCAGTTGCAAACTCCATATTAAGCTCGTCAGAGATATTGTAGAGAGGAACAAGGTCAGGAGCGTTCTTATCCTGAACAGTCATACCGAAGCCTACATCCTTCATACCCATATCAACCAAGGTTTTAAGAGTAGTATATCCTCGATTGAAGCCGTCATCAAGACCGCGTATCTCGTTATTTGTCTGCTCAAGCCCCTCGATTGAAATACGGATGCCAACCTGAGGAAATTCCTTACACAAGTCAACGATTCTGTCAGTAAAGAAACCGTTTGTGGAGATAACGATACGGTCACTCTTTTTGTAAAGTTCACGGACGATATCCTTCAAATCCTCACGGATAAAGGGCTCGCCACCTGTAATGTTGGTAAAATACATCTCGGGGAGCTTTTTGATAGTTTCGATTGATATTTCCTCCTCGGGTTTTGAGGGGACTTTATATCTGTTGCACATTGTGCATTTTGCGTTACATCTGTAGGTAACAATAACTGTACCGTTAAGTTTCTTTGCCAATTGAACCACCCTTGAAAAAAAATCAACGCTTTTTCATTATTAATGAACACAAACGATTTACAACATAACTCAGCACTATGGTAATAAGCATACTGAGCAGAACATATACACCGGATTCAAGCTGAGAAGAAAATGCCTCCAACAGGATGAATGCCACTGAATGAAAAAGATAAATCTCGTATGAAATAGAACCAAGAAACCTGCTGACAGGATTTCCGATTGAGATTTTGGAATTTGCAATAAAAATCAATGAAAGTATTGCCGCCCCAAGAAAAATTTTGAGGATATAGTCACCTATAACAGGTATAGTCTTAAAACAGAGATAAGCCACGCCAAGTACAGCCGATAGTATCAATGCCGTAATAGTCTTGATTAACCATTTATTCAGTGCAAAGCGTTGGAACTTATCTTTGAACAAAGCAAGAAGGATTCCGTATATGAATCCCATTGTTTCTGTAGGCCAACCAAAAACGCCCATTCCCTTTGTGATGTATACAAACAGAGAAAAAACACAGGTTACGAGAATGACAATTAAGCTCTTTGATTTTACATCAAGCTTTGAAGGTAAAAACTTGTGTAAAAGCCAGAACATCAGATAAAAGAAAAGAATCTGTCTGACCCAACCTGTAAGTCTGAACAGTTGCCAGAAATCAAATTCTTTGATTGTTATCACCTCAGCCAGAATTGTAAAAACATTTACAAACAGCATTGGTAACATTAATCTTGATAAACGCTTTGTCCAGAATCCGTGAAGATAGGACTCGGGCTTTTTCAAAGCACTGAGGGTCAGTCCGTAGCTGGATGTCATAAAGAAGAAGGTTACACCTATAAAAGCAAAACTACCGATGGCATCCTGAATTGTATTCTGTTGCTCCAAAGGAATATGAACAAGAAGAACTATAAGACACCAGAAACCTCGCATACACTCTGAGGTTTGAATATCAAAGAAAGATGAGTCCTTCCCCTTGGAATCACGATAGACCAGAATAAACCCAAGGAAGCTGAGAATTAACAGCATAATAATTGTTGTTATCATATTACCACCTTGTTAAATCAGCTGAGCAAAACAAGAATAATAATCCTGAGAAATCTTAGCCCATGTAAAGTTATTGATGGCGTTTTCGCGGGAAAGGTGTGAAATCTCAGTATTCCTGCCTGACAGTATTTCAGACAAATCCTCAGATACAGATTCAGGCGAGGATATAATACAACCCTTGCCGAAATCAAGCAGAGAGTCATCACAAACAAGAACAGGGACTCCTGCTGAAAGTGACTCTATACACACAAGTCCAAAGCTTTCATATCGTGAGACAAACACTGTAGCCGAAGCCATATTGTAGAGTCTGTTCATCTGCTCACCGGGAGACACAGAGCCAAGATACACAACCTGCTCCCCTACTCCAAGGTCATTTGCGGTTGACTTAACCTGCTGATGATACTCCTCAGAAACAATACCGCCTGCATAAGCAAAGACAATATGGGGATTGTCCTTCAGCAGTGGTGCAAGCATTCTGACAGAACGCTCCTGACCTTTATTCTCATTAACAGAGCCCACCTGAAGGATAACTGTCTTGCCGCTCAGGTTGTGCTCGGATTTTATCTTTTCTTTATCTGAAGCGTTGAGAGGTGCGTAAATATCTGTATTAACGCCGTTGTCAATTACTCTGACTCTGTCTTTATCTATATTGATGTGCTCACAGATATTAGCCTGCATCTTTCTATTAAGAGCAAAGACAACATCTGCATTTTCCATAGCTGTTATCTCCTGGAAATAGCGGCTACGGATAATATCCCGGGACTCCTCCCAAGGAAGCGACCACATACCGTTATGGTTTGTATATGCAATTAAAGCTTTGCCTCTCAGTTTCTTTGAAGAAAGCTTGAGAAAAAAGAAAAGGTTGTATTGATTGTGGAAATGGAGAACTACCTTTTCTGCGGATTTTCTGAGGATTATTTTAAGCTTTGAGGAGAGTGCAACAGAGTATACAACACGCTTGAGCTTATGGACTATGCCAAGGCTCACATCGGATTTGGTAAATACAGAGGGAACTCTGACCTCTATAATCGGCAGGCTGTGTTCTGCACGGTTTTTGTCAGAAACATCTATAATTTCTACATCAGTATTCTTTTGTAAAAATGCCTTGGTGAGCTCCTCAACGATACTCTCTGTTGCGGCAGGAACCTTGGCTGGGATAGATGTGTAGCCTGTGCCGATTTCGTAAATCTTCATTATCATTCTCCGTAGATTCTGATTAGTTTTTCGTAGTAGGTATCTGGAGTTTCAAACTCTGCATTTTTACAATTCTCTGTGAATGCTTGTAAAACTCCATCTGTATTTAAAAGATATCTGAGCTTATCCTCAAGGTCGGAGTCAACTCCTGCTTTGAAGATAAGTCCTGTCTTGCCATTTTGTATAAGCTCAGGGATTCCGCCCATCTGAGAGCCGATTACAGGTGTGCCGTAAATCTGTGACTCGATAACAGAATATGGACAATTCTCGAATATTTCTGTAGGGCAAACACTGACAGCTGCCTTTGCAATAAGCATCTTCAGCTCATCACCTGTTTTGAATCCCACATACTCTGCGTTAGGCACCTGAGAAATAGCCTCCACTGCACTGCCAAAGCCTGCAAAAACAAAGTGAACATCAGGCATACGCCTTGCAACCTCCAGCAGAGTAAGAGTACCCTTATCACGGGACAAGTGACCAAACTCAAGGACATAATCCTGTTTTTCTACATTAACAGGAGCCTGCTTCTCAATAAAATTGTGGAGGGTTACTGTTCTGTCAGCAAATCTTTGCTGAGTATCAAGCTTACCCTTGAGAAATTCAGAGGGGCATACAAAAGCATCAACATAACTGTATGCTTTGCTGAACTTCCAGTAATAGGCGTCAAGCATTGCAAGGAAGCTTTTAGCTCTTGAATTCTTATGACACTTTGTACGCAAACAGTGGGTGAAGTTACCGCCTAAGCATTTTTCGCATATATTGAGCTCTGAGTCAAACAAGCCATGGCTTGGACATATAAGCTGATAATCGTGGGTTGTATATATAATTTTAACCTTGCGGTTTGTGGATTTTCTGTATTTTTCAACTTCAAGAATAATGCTGGGAGTCAGGTGAAACTGTATATTATTGAGGTGGACTATATCGGGTTGAAATGTATCAAGCACAAGACGAAGCTTGCGTCTTGCTTCACGGGAATAAATAATCTTGAAAGGCGCTGTAAGATTCTTGCTTGCACCTGTACTGAAATCCATATGGCTTACATATGAATCCGCAGAATTGAAAACTATGTTATCCTCGTGCTCAAGTCCGAAATACTCCACACTGTGTCCCTTTGCACTCAGGAGCTGACCTAATTTGAACACATAGGTTTCTGCTCCGCCCTTGGGATACAGGAATTTATTGATAAGTAGAATTTTCACCCATGATTCCCCCATCGGAGTTTATCTGTGTTTATCGGGCTTTCTGTAAAGCTCCAGTGTTCTGTCGATTATACTGCTCCAACTGTACTTATTTGTTATATAATCGGCAGCATTTTCTTTGTATTTACCCACAATATCCGAGTTATCACACAGGTATTGCAGTTTATCAGCCAGAGCTTTAACATCACCCTTTGGGAAGGTAACACCAAATTCCTGTGTAACCTCAGCACACTCGGGGATATCTGAGGTAAGGCAACAATTACCATAGCTCATTGCCTCAAGGAGGCTCAGTGGCATACCCTCCAAATCAGAGGGCAATACATAAATATAGGCATTGCTGTACAGCTCACAAAGGAGCTGTCCCTGAACAAAGCCTGTGAAAATGATTCTGTCATCATCCTCTGCAAGGGAACGGAGCTGTTGCTCGTATTCGCTTGTATCTGAGGAGCCGCCTGCTATTATAAGTTTCTTATCTGTAGTTATCTGCTTAAAAGCATCAATCAGATAATGAACGCCCTTCTCAGGTACAAGTCTGCCAAGGTAAAGAATGTAAGAATCCTTATTAACTGAGTAATTATCGGATATCATATCCGCAGGCAGAACCTCTGCTTTGTTTACGCCGTTAGGTATAAACACAGTCTGCCTTGAATAGGTTGAGAGAAAATAATCCTGTACATTCTTGCTGAGAACGATAATCTCGTCAGCAAATCTCACTGCACATTTTTCTCCGAAAAGTATATATTTAGAGGCAAAACTACCCCACTTGGAACGCTGATGGTCAAGTCCGTGTACTGTAGCAATGCATCTTTTACCAAACAGTTTGGGGAGCCACAGCATGGCACAGGGACCCTCTGCGTGAAAATGCACAACATCATACTTACCAAAAGCGGCACGAACAGATGCAAAAAATGAAGATGTAAGAGCAGCCAGACCTTTCTTCTGAATAGTAGGCACATCCTTCAGGACAACGCCTTGAAATTCACTGAGTTTTTCTGTGTCGAACTTCTCACCGCTGATATGGTGCCCACGCCTGTTATAGCAGACTACACTGTGTCCGCGACTCACCATACCTGTGGAAAGCTCACCCACAACAACCTCGACTCCGCCTTCTCTGGAGGGGATTCGCTTATGGCCAAGCATTGCAATTCTCATTTTGCCATCCTTCATTAAGAGTTATACCCCTTCCATTCCCAACACTGCACCAACAGTTTTGAACATAATGCTGATATCAGTACAGAGGCTTCTGTCCTTTATGTACTGTGCATCCAGCTCCATCCATCGGTCAAAGGTCAGCTCGTTACGGCTGGGCTGTATCTGCCAATAGCAGGTAAGTCCCGGAGTAACAAGGAGCCTTATAAGCTGGTCGTCTGTATACTGTACTACCTCACGCTCAAGGGGAGGTCTGGGACCGACAAAGCTCATATCACCCTTGAGAATGTTAAGGAGCTGAGGCAGCTCGTCGATACTTGCACGGCGGATAAACTTACCCACTTTGGTGAGTCTTGGGTCATCCTTAATCTTAAAGGCGGGACCTTCCATCTCGTTTTTATGCATAAGGTCGTCAAGCATTTTATCGGCATTTGCAACCATAGAACGGAACTTGAAAAACTTGAACCTTCTGCCGTTTTTGCCGATTCGCTCCTGAATATATATGGGAGAAGCTCCCGGGCTGTCAATTACAATAACGAGCGCAAGGATAGCCATAGGCACAACAAGGACCAAAAGGCATATAACGGAAAAAACAATGTCAAACAATCGCTTGAAAAAGCTGTATACAGGCTTTTTCTCCACGGACATTGTGTTGAGTCTGTCAATACAATCACTCAACGATACCTTATCTGATTCAATTGTGATTCTTTCTTTTACCTGTACACTCATACTGCAAATCACCATTTATCACTTATAGCATCAGTCATACCGATACCGCTTGTTCAGACCCCTCGGTTAATGAACAGGCTCGTAGAACAGCTCCATAATAAGCTGCTGTGTTGAGGCTTCATCAGGGTAAAACTCCATAAAAGTCTCACCCATTCGGTTTTCGCCCTCAAGATATCGGATATCAGAAAAATCATAGGAGGATATACTCTCAAAGAAATGCTCCAGTTGTGTAACCGAGCAGTTCGACACCATATACTTTGATACTGTTTCCAATGCATCAAAAATAAAGGTATCATCAGCCTCAACACACTGAGAAGCCTTGTCCACAAGTGCGTTAATATACTGACGCTGACGCTGCATACGGGTGCTGTTGGAGCTGTCATCCAATCCGTAACGGGTACGGACATAGTTGAGGGAATGCACACCTCTGAGAGTCACAACTTCACCTTTTACGAGAGTATCATCTATGCCTGTGAAATCATCAAGCACAGTA
The DNA here is from genome assembly GCA_017473775.1 of Ruminococcus sp. Taxonomy (GTDB): domain Bacteria; phylum Bacillota; class Clostridia; order Oscillospirales; family Acutalibacteraceae; genus Ruminococcoides. The sequence goes on along the minus strand of JAFUJH010000062.1, from coordinate 9,427 downwards.
ACCTCTACACCACCTACAAGGTCGTTGAATACAGGCACCGAATCCATAGTTACAGAGATATAATCATGTATCTCCACCCCGGGCAGGACACCTGACACAGCAGTAGCTGTGTTACGACAGCTCTGCATACCGCCGTCGCCATAGGTATGGGCAAGAGCTAACTGCTTATTGACAGTACCTACCTTCTCACCTGCAATACCGAGCACCGGAATATCTGCCATTGTGTCGCGGTTTATATGCACAGCAGTACAGGTTGAGTTCTTATTATCAATAACAAAGAGCATAAGAAAGTCTGCCTGTTGGTCGTTATTGTAAGAATCAGAGTCTATATCCCCCTCATACTTATCAAGACCCATAACAAGGAAGGTGTCTACATTCTTTGCTTTGTACTTTTGACCGTTATATGTAACCGTATTATCAACAGGTGTGGCAATAGGAACATTGCCCTGCTGATTTTCCCATGTTCTGAGAATCAGCAAGGCTACTGATATCACTAAAACTACTGCAAGGATTATAGCGAGACCCTTCAGTAATTTTCTTCTGTTTGATTTTTTGTCACTTATATGGCGGTGACGACTCATGCCTTCTTCTTGCTGACTGTAACTACTGCGAAAGCTGTGCACAGTGCCAGTGTAACAACACCTGCAACAATTGTAAGAGTGGGATCACCTGTTACAGGAGAAGTAGTTGCAGACTTTGTGGAATCAACTACGATTGCAAATGTAGAGAGGTCATCAGCTGTGAAGATGAGGTACTCGTCATCTTCAACCTTTGCATTGTCAATAAGCTTCCACTCTCCGTTGATGTACTGGATAAGACCTGCAAAGCCCTTGAGTGTATCAGCAGAAAGCTTGATTTTGAATGCGCCGTGCTCGTCATGCTCTACACAATCTGTGTAGTCAATGTGGAACAGGTCGCTGACAGCAAGGTCAGAAGGAAGAATATCAAGGTCATCAACAACTGCGTTAAGACCTGAGAACATATCGGTAAGGTCAGTGGAGTTCTTGATCATATCGTATGCATCCTCCATCTCCTTCTTATCAGCATCGCTGAGGCTGTTACGGTCACCAAAGGAGGTGATATCAAGGTCTGCTGTACAATCGTCGCTCTCATTCTCGAATTCTTCGATAACAGGTGCGTTGTTGTTTGAGGGGCTGTTCACAAATGAGCCGGGAGCAGCACAAACAGTCACGCTGAGAGAGAACACCATAACAAGTGCCAGACAAATTGCAAATACCTTTTTCATAATTAAATCATCCTTTCAAGATAAAATAGTTGCGAATATTGATTAACCGTTTTCATCAGAGAATATAATACTCCGCTGGAAATCGGCGAAATCCTGTAGAAAATGAGGTCCTGATTTTTTACAAATCAGGTCAAACGCCTGCCCTATACGGGGAGGTCTGTGTGTAATATTGTGGCAATCCGAGCCGATAAAATGTATACTGCCTGACTTGAGCATTGAAAAGGCTTTGTGTCTTGTGAAGAAGTCGTTAAAGAAACTTGCGTTCACCTGCATCAGTACATCACACCCCAGAAGCGTCCTGATAGCTTCGGTATTATGAAAAGCGAGATATCGTTCTATATGAGCAAGGACGATGGTGACTCTGTTTGAGCAGGCAAGTTCGGTTATTTCTTTAACAGAATATTCTGACCACTTGCACATAGGCATCTCTATAAGCAGAAGCCTGCTGTCCCCCACACTGAGTTTATGGAGTCCCTCAAGCTTACTGATACCCTCGTAATATGCCACCTCGGCACCGAGAATTATCTGTGGAAAATCACAAGACAAAGCAGAAGTGAGAATATCGAAGGACGCCTGACGCCGCATGAGAAACTCATCAACAGATTCTCTGTTTGATAAAAAGTGCGGTGTAGCAACCACCGTATTAACTCCTTGAGACTTCAACATCCCCAGAAGCTGTAAACTTTCCTCCACATCCCGACTTCCGTCATCAACAGCAGGTAGAATGTGACTGTGAAAATCAATCATTTTTGGTGTGTACCCGATGAGGTGTAATACTTGCGGTAATACTTGGAGTACTTTCTATATCTGCTGTGTGTACCGTTGGAGTTTTCTGCCTCATTCATAACACAGCCGAGCACATTTACATTGGAAAGCTTCAGCTGTCTGAAGCAAGCCTCAAGCTCTTTTTTCTCTGTATAATCTTCACGGATAACAACAATCATACCGGTCAGATATTTGGAGATTGCAAGAGCATCGGAAACTACATTGACGGGAGGAAGGTCAACTATAATATAATCAAACTTCTCTGCAGCGAGCCTCAGAATAGACTCCATTCTGCGTGAGCCGAGAAGCTCGGAAGGATTTGGAGGAAGATCACCTGAGGGCATAACATACCAGTTCTCAAGCAAGCTTGTTTTGAACACACCCATCTGATGTGACTCGTAGCCCATAAGCAGGTCGGTAAGACCGGGAGAACTGCTGATGTCCATCTTCTTAGCAACGCTGGGGATTCGCAGGTCACCGTCAATAAGCAGGACACTCTTGCCGCTTTCAGCCAGAACATAAGACAGATTGATAGCGGTTGTACTCTTACCCTCGCCTCGCATGGAGCTGGTAACGCCGATAATGGGACACTTGACGCCTTCGGGAAGGGTGAAGGAAAGATTAGCTCTCAGCAGCTTATACTGCTCAACAGCAGTGAACTCAAGATTTTTATGCAGGGTTTTCTTGTTTACTACAGCATCAAAAAAGGATCTGCTGTTTTTTTTCTTGATTGCCATACTATTCTCTCCTCCTTACTTAATATTCTTTTTTCTCTGATAATAGTAAGCGTACTGCTTATCAGAAGTTCCGAGCAGATTGGGAACCTTGGCGAGAATGGGATAATCGTAGGTTCTGAGAATATACTCGTCATCGTGGATGGTATCATCAATAAGAGCAAGAATAACAAGTGCAACCAAAGCTACAACAGCACCTATTAACAAACCAACCTCTGTAAATCTTGTTATATTGGGATAAACTTTTTGTTCTCTGACAGCACCGATATCGACTACTTCCATTGAACTGCCCTCGATAATCTCGGATATTCTGTCAGGAAGCACCTCAGCTATGGTATTAACAATCTCAGCTGCAACATAAGGGTCGTTAGCAGTAACTTTAACCTCAAGAATTTCGGTTTCATTTACAGAGAAAGCTTCTATCATATCGTAGAGCTCACCCCATGTGTATTCAATATCTGTTTTTTCTTTGAGTTTTTCGTTAACCTGATCAAGAGTTGTCTTATTTTTAAGTATAACAGTGTATGTCTTTACCAGGCTCTGAGCTGCTGTAAGCTCAGATGAGCTGATACTGAAGCTGGAACTGCCTAAAGAAAAGGAGCTGTTGTTAACATACAACATTATTGATGAAGAATACTCTGGAGTAATCAAGAAAGAGGAGGAAAAGAATCCAACGAATCCTCCTAAGATAGCTACTAAAACAACTATCCACATTCTTCTCCAAACAGATTTTAAAATATGTATAAAATCTATTACATAGTAATCCTGTGATTTTGTATTTTCATTATTCATTGGTACAAATCTCCTTAAATTATTTGTATACCGTTGATATGGTATCGTATGCCCCATACATACAATCCGACATTATTATACATATAATATAGTATCATAAGACAAGAACAAATACAAGTAATATTTTATTGTTTTTTATAATAATAATTTTATAATAATAACTAAATGTGGCATTTATTCATAAAAAATGATACAAAATACAGTAACGGTCGTAATATTATTCCTGTGACAATAAAAAAACACAGGCGGACAGGAATAACCTGACCGCCTGTGAGCTTGCTCATACTTTATCAGCCGCAGGTTGAACCTGAACAGCCGCTTCTGAGCATAAAGCTTTCGCAATCGGTACACTTCTTCTCTGTGGGATTAGCCTCGTGAGTACCGATTTTGATTGAATCCAGCTTGCAATAACCCTGCTCTGCATTGTTGTATGCACAGTTTCTTACAGAGCAATGGATGCACTTGTTAACACTATTGTCCATCATCTTTTTCTCACCTCGATAGTATTATCCCCTATGTTTTTTGCACTATTCGCTGCACATAATTTTTAATTATGGATATTATGTAAAGAGGTGCTTACTATGATTGATATTATCTTGGGCTTTATGGTGGTTATATTATCTCTGGTCGGTGCTGTTTCTATAGTCAGATTTCTGCTTTTCGGAATATACAAAAGCAGTAAGGACAAAACAATTATGTTGATAACTCCTGCATCAAGTGACTGTGAGGATATTGAGTACACACTGAGAAGCTGTGCTGTAAAAGTAAGGTGGATGGGTAAAGTCCGACCTTATATGGTGGTTTGTCTTGATAACGGAATGGATGACATCACACGAGAAATATGCACAAAAATCTGCTCAGAATATGAATTTATGACTATTATGAAAACCGATGAGTTGACTGAACTTTTTGGCGTTAAAGAAAGCAATAATTCTTACATAGAATAATAAATTATTAATACAAAATTTTCATTTTATGCTTTCAATTTATTGTGTCCTGTTTAAATTTATATTATAATATATTGTATAGTTAACGAAAATCGCAAAATACGAGGAATTTATGTCACAGAATGAAATGTATGAGGTATGCGGTACTGTAGAGAGAATCGTATATCGTAACGAAGAAAATGAATATACGGTGCTGGAGCTTGGCTGCGGAGATGACACCATCACCGCAGTCGGCATTATGCCTATGGTTTTTGAGGGTGAGGAGCTGAAGCTTATCGGCACCTTCACAAGTCACGCTACCTACGGACAGCAGTTGTCTGTATCCGCCTTTGAGCGTGGAATACCCACATCGGTACTGGGAATACTCAAATATCTTTCAGGAGGAGCGGTTAAAGGTATCGGTCCGTCTACTGCCGCAAGGCTCGTTAAGGAATTCGGAGAAAACACCCTTGAAGTGCTGGAGAACGACCCGGAAAGAGTCGCAAAACTCAAGGGTATTTCCATTGAAAAAGCCAGAAGCTTCAGCGAACAGCTCAAGGCAAATACAAGCATCAGGGAACTTCTGATGTACTTAGGAGCTTTCGGCATAAACGCTCAGGATGCTATCGCGTTGTGGAAAAAATTCGGCAACGATACAATTAGTATTATCGAGGACAATCCTTATACTCTATGCATTGAAGGCAGTACAATCAGCTTTGAAACAGCGGATATGATTGCAGGCAAAAAGAATTTCTCACCTGATAACAGTCTGCGAATCCGTGCAGGACTTGCCTATGTGCTCAAACACAACCGCAACTCAGGTCACACTTGCGTTCCACAGGACAAGCTACTGAGTAAAACCGCTGAATTCCTGCAGATTGAAATTATCAGTGCACAGTCCGCTCTGGAGAGTATGATTGATGACGGAACTCTTATCAGAGATGTTTTTTATGACAGGGAGTTTATTTTCCTTCCTGACCTGCATCTGTGTGAAAGCTACACTGCCGCAAGAATGAAGATGCTCCTGAGATTCCCTGTTGCTCCTATGAATGACGCAAAAGAGCTTATTGAGGATATAGAAAACCGCACAGGAATCCGATATGCCGCCCTTCAGAAAGAAGCCATCATGCAGGCCTTGCAGAAGGGTCTGCTTGTACTGACAGGCGGTCCCGGTACAGGCAAAACCACCACACTGAATGCAATAATAAGTATATTGAAAAGTAAAGGTCAGACAGTACTTCTTGCAGCACCTACAGGCAGAGCAGCACAGAGAATGAGCGAGCTGACAGGCTGTGAGGCAAAGACCCTGCACCGTTTGCTTGAGGTACAGTACAACAGAAACGACCAACCCGAATTCAAAAAAAATGAAATGAATATGCTTAACTGCGATGCACTTATCGTGGACGAGCTTTCTATGGTAGATTCCCTGCTTTTTGAAAGTGTCCTCAGAGCTTTGCCCTTAGGATGCAGGATAATCCTTGTAGGCGACAGCGACCAGCTTCCATCGGTAGGTGCAGGCAATGTGCTTGCCGACCTTGTAGCATCGGAGATTATACCTGTTGTGGCACTTAAAGAAATATTCAGGCAATCTCAGAAAAGTCTCATAGTCACTAATGCTCACAGGATTGTATCGGGTGTTATGCCTGAGCTTGGCATCAAGGATAACGACTTCTTCTTTCTCCCCTGCTCAAACCCCACACAGGCAAGAAAGCTGATAGTCAGTCTTTGCAGTGAGCGACTTCCCAGAAGCTACGGATTTTCCCCCGTCAGTGATATTCAGGTGTTATGCCCCGGAAGGAAAGGTATACTGGGTACATATGAACTCAACCAACATCTGAGAGAAGCTCTCAATCCACCTGCAAAAAGCAAAGATGAGGTAACCTTCGGATTTGCCACCTTCCGCATTGGTGACAAGGTTATGCAGGTGAAGAACAACTACAATATCACATGGGTGAAGGAGTCTACAGGCGAATACGGCGAGGGAATCTTCAACGGCGATATCGGCATTATTCAGGCAATAGACAAGGTCTCCAAGAGGATGCAGATTAAGTTTGACGACAGAATTGCTGTATATGACGGAGACTGTGTAGGTGACCTTGAGCTGAGCTACGCCTGCACTGTACACAAAAGTCAGGGTAACGAGTTTGAGGCAGTTGTTATGCCTTTGATTAAAAATTCTCAGTACCTGTTCTACAGAAACCTGCTGTACACGGGAGTTACCAGAGCCAAGAAGCTCCTGATACTGGTTGGCAACCGTGATACTGTGGAATATATGGTAAACAACAATGTTAGGACACTCAGATACAGCGGACTGAGGAGTATGCTTGAGCGGAACTAAGATGGAAATATCAGAAAGAAAGTTCACCTTCAGGGACAAAATAAAGAATGCTTTGTTTCCTGAGCGTTGCCCCTACTGCACACGGGTTATTCCTCTGGGAGATTTGTGCTGTGATGATTGTGCAGAGAAATTCAACTCAATCACATATCACACCTATGCACGGGGAGGCTTCTACACTGTCAGCGCTGTGCCATATACAGATATTTTTGCTGAAGCGATAAAAAGATTCAAATTCAACAACAGTCAGCAGTATGCATATCAACTGGCAAGAGTCATGGCTGATGCCATTGTGAAGGAATATAAGGACGAGGAATTCGATATGATAACCTTTGTCCCCTTGCATCCCGTAAAGCTCAGGGAAAGAGGCTATAATCAAAGTGAGCTTCTGGCAACAGAGCTGTCACGGCTGTCAGGTATTCCGGTTGTTACCGCACTGAAAAAGACGAGGAACAATCAGCCTCAGCATACGCAGAAGAAAGCATCTCAGCGAGAGAGCAATGTAAAAGGAGTATACAGACTTACAGACAAAAGGATCGCAGAAGGTAAGCGGATACTCCTTATTGATGATATAATCACCACAGGCAACACACTCGGCGAATGTGGCAGGATTCTTGTGGCAGGCGGTGCTGAGAAGGTACTCTGTGCAACTTTTGCCGTTACAGTTGTAAAAACGACTTGAAATAAAACTTTCGCTATAATATAATTATGAAAGATACAAAAGCAAACCGAAAGGATGTATATATATGGATATTGCTCTTGACCTGGGCACCTGTAACACAAGAATATATATAAATGAAAAAGGAAAGGTGCTGGACGAGCCCTCTGTTATCACCTATGACGCTATTCTTAACGAGATACTTGCCGCAGGCAAGGATGCATACAGAATGCTTGGCAAAACCCCCACAAAAATACACGCAGTATATCCTCTTGAGGGCGGAGTTATTGCTGAGCTGGACCTTGTAGAGGAAATGATAGGCATCTTCCTGTCAAAGGTAAGCACAAGCAAGGTTATAATGCCCCGTGTGGTAGCTTGTATCCCCGGTGAGATTACTGAGGTTGAAAAGCGAGCAGTAGTCAATGCTATCTCCAGCTTCGGCGTCAGACGGGTATATCTGATTGAATCCGCCAAGGCGGCGGCTATGGGTGCAGGGCTTGACATCACAAGTCCCCACGGATGTATGATAGTTGATATCGGCGGCGGTACTGCGGATATTGCGGTGCTGTCTCTTGGCGGTGTATCTGTCAGCCGTACCATTAAGGATGTAGGAAAGCAGATGGATGAAGAAATCATCAAGTATGTCCGCCGTAAATATTCACTGATTATCGGCGGTACCACTGCAGAGCAGTGCAAGAACGCCATCGGCTGTGTTGTACCCCCTGCTGAGGAGAAAGTCTTCCGCGTTAAGGGCAGGGATTCTATGAGAGGTCTGCCAAGATTCGTGGATATGAAATCCTCGGAGATTTACGAGGCAATCATCGAAACTGCAATGGGCGTTGTAAAGGGCATTATGGAGGTACTGGAGAAGACTCCCCCTGAGCTTATCGGCGATGTTTACACAGACGGAATCACACTCTCCGGCGGATTATCCCAGCTTGAGGGCTTCTGCGACCTTATATCTCAGTATACAAACCTGAATGTTCACCTTGCCGACGACCCTGCCGACTGTGTGGTAAAGGGCTGTGGCAGTGCTATTGAATATATTGCAGATGTTGAGTCCGGCGGGGCTACTAATGTTAATCCCCTGATGGCGGCATATTAATTAAATATCACGGCATATTTATGCATACGATAACGGTAACAGCTTTGGTTGTTACCGTTTTGTTTTTTTGTTAACAAAACTAAAACAGTTTGTGTAATCATAACCTGACCGAATGTGTAATATAATTTATCAAGTGCTTGTCTATTTTTAACAACTATTTAAATTCATTGTTGTTAAAATCAACCAACGATTTATATTTCAATTCACGAATTCGCTGAAATTTCAGTAAAATATTTGTGAACAATTTTTGTAACAAATGTGTCAAATTTTGTTGCTTTATTCATCAAATTATAATATAATATTTTGTATAAGAAAGAATATGTAAATATATATTTTTTTGTATATTACATTAATAAATCATCTCAGAAAAGGAGCTTCGTTTATGGACTACAATGCAGAGCTTCAGCACCAGAACGAACAGCTGAAAAGAGAAATTGAATTACTGAGAGCCGAACGCAAGCAGATTAAGAGCGTCAGGGTAAAGCTGTCTGTTCTCCTGCTTGTTTTATTATTGGTTTCAATGGTTACTACCACCTTTGCATGGTTTACCATCTCCAGTATATCTTCTGTTCATAATATGGAAATTACAATCGGTACAGGTGTACAGCTCCTTATCTCTGATGAGGATCACGGTGCTACTCTGTCCGAATACACCAACGAGGTTACTGAGGTAGAAATCAACAAGCAGCTTTCTGCTTACAATACAACCCTTGACAGAATGAAGCTCAATCCTCTCACCACCTCTAACGGCATCACCCTCTATACAGAGGACGGCATCCAGAGAAGCGAGAATAACGAGAGCTACCTTGAGTTTGACCTTTTCTTCATTGGTACTGAGAATATGTGGGTCCACCTTACCTCCAACG
>JAFUJH010000009.1 GCA_017473775.1 Ruminococcus sp. | reverse complement strand
TGTCAGCCACCAAAATTGTGGTTCCCCACCGAATCGTGGAGCGTGACAGCTGTATCAAGGTCAGCGGCTAAATCCAATATATCGGTATTTTGTCAGATAATCAAAAAAATCCCGGGTTACCATTTCTGGTAACCCGGGATAAATTTATTCAGCTAAAGACCTCGCAGGTGAGATCTTCCCCCTGATGGGGCCTTAAATACTGACCCCAGGATTTTCTATACGCCAGAGTTTCCAACCAATGGAAAACGCAAAGTACAGATCAGGGATTAGCCCTTGATAGCAGCCTGTGCAGAAAGGTAAAAACAATGGGGTTTTTGATGAGGTGTGCGTTATCCTCATTCTCTTTCCTATGTAACGAGGAAATCTTTTCGATTTCCTCCAACTTGATAATACAGCTTTTCTTCCTGCCCTCTGCTGTAAAGGTCGCTTTCACATCAGCCGTTCCGTTCAGATTGACATACCAATCAAAAGTAGTATCCGAAGTCGGCGTTACCATATAAACAAACTGATTGACAACATCGTGGCTGATTGTGCTACCACTAAAATCAATAAGACTGTTCAGCGTAGAACGGATACCCTCTAAATCCAGACCTCTCGGACTGCGTTTTTCTGTCGGTGTATCGTCAAGAGCTTTTTGGAGTTCCTTAATCTCTGCATCAATAGGGCTTCGCATAGACTGATATTCGTCTTTTGAAATTTCTCCGTCAGCTCTCATAGCAATCAAGTTTGTAAGTCGGCTATTTGCTTTATCTATTCTTGCCTGTATAGAAACTGCATCGGACTTATTTTCTGTTGCTCTTTCTTCCTTATAATAATGCTTGATAAGGTCTAATGCTATAAGCACCGACGCTTTTCTTTCCTGCCATAAATGCTCCAACAATGCCTTTGCCATAAAATCGAGCTTCCAATCAGTTATCATTCTGCTGTCACAGTAGCCCTCGGTATCTAAGCCTATCTCAGCTCGCTTACGCTTAATGCCGTTATTGAGCTGATTGTAGCATTGATAACCATAGGAAGTTTTACCGTCCAACTTAGTATGCCATTTGTTTTTGCGATACGATGAGCCGCAGGAACAACGCAGTTTATTTACCCATATATCTCTGGAGTCACGCTTGCTGTGTGTGGTTTTCTCCGCAGTAACTAATGCAGGCTTTACTCGGCTTTCTCGTATTGCCTGTGCCTTATCCCAAATTTCCTGTGAAACGATAGCAGGGAAGTCGCCCTCTACATATTCATAGGTGGACATATCCAGATTGTTAATCCGCTTCTGCTCCAGAAAGTTATTGCTTCTGGATTTGTTGTAGCACTTTGTTCCTGTATATGTGGCATTTTTAATAGCCCTCATAATATTAGAAACGCTCCATTTAATAAGCCCCGAAGCCGTTTTCCTTTTTCGCTCTGTCAATATCTTTGCGATTTTCATAGAGCCATAACCTTGCAGATACAAGTCAAATATCATTCTGACTGTTTCTGCCTGTTCCTCATTGATAACATAAGTGTCGCCAACACGGTCATATCCTAAGATATTTCCGTTTCCGTAAAGGACACCGTTATCACGGCTGATTTTCTGTCCTGCTTTTACTCTCTCGGAAGTCTTACGGCTTTCTTCCTGTGCTAATGTTGCCATAAGGGATAACCGAAGTTCTCCATCGCCGTCCATAGTCCAGATATTGTCATCAATAAAATATACCTCAACGCCGATGCCTTTTAATTCTCTGGTTACGACAAGAGTATCTACGACATTACGGGCAAAACGGCAAACCTCTCTGGTAACAATCAAGTCAAATTTGCCTTTTCTTGCATCATCGAGCATACGCAAAAATGCAGGTCGCTTTTTTGCCTGTGTTCCTGTAATGCCCTCGTCAATATAACGGTCATATACAGTCCAATTCGGGTGATACCGCACTTGGTCATCATACCATTGTAATTGATTTTCCAATGCGGATAACTGAGCTTCGTGTTCTGTGGAAACACGACCATAAATAGCAACTTTTCTGGCTCTGTTTCTGTCAAACAGAGAATAATCTGTGAGCTTAAATCTGTAATTATATTCATTTACTGCTGTGTTCATTAAGCATACCTCCAATTCATTTTTCTGAATATATTGTACTGATTATCAAGCCGCCTGTGAAATGTGCGAATTTGCGTGTTTCACGATATTTGTATATGTGGCTTGATTTATCATTCCTTTTTCAAGAAGTATCTCAATGAGTTTCAGAGCCGCTACATTTTTATCAATCTTAATTTCATTCATTATTGACCTCCCTCAAAGAAATACTAATGGCAAGAGCTTTATCGGCTCTTGCCATTATGACTGCGGATAGCATACCAACATATTTACGCAGGCGTTGTTTGTCTATGGTGCGAATTTGTTCAAGCAGGATAATCGAGTTTTTATCCAGACCCTCAAAATTCTTAATTAAAGTATGCGTAGGTAGTTTTGCTTTTGTGTGTACTCGGCTTGTGATAGGAGCGACAATAACCGTAGGGCTGTGCTTGTTCCCAATATCGTTAGAAATGATAAGTACAGGTCGCTTGCCGCCTTGCTCCGAGCCGATAACGGGGTTAAGCTCTGCATAATAGATGTCGCCACGCTTGATAATTCTTTCCATTGTGTTTGACCTCCCAATATGATTTAGGCAGGTGCTTCCTGCCTATGTAGGCAGCCAAACGCAAGGAAGTATTTAAGGTCGGGAAAATATAAACAAAATCTCTGTTCTGTGACCGCCTTTCGTTTGGCTGTTATGATAAAGCATTTCAATTTGTCCTCGACACCCCGAAATGCTATGGGAAGTCGCCAAACGGTCAGCAGCTAACTGACACCACGGGAGTTCCACCCCAACTGTCGGTCTGACAGAGCCGCCCTCATTGCCTGCGACGGTTTTATCACGCTCGGACTGTGACTGGACGGGAGTACCATTATGCTCTTTGTGGGTTATGGCGAAATCGGGAGCTGCCCGATATTTTCAGTCGATATTGTATCGCTCACCGCCTTTCATCGCTAATCCGCTTGTCGGCGGGTCTTGGCGTATCGCTGCACACGCTTATGCTCATCACAATCACAAAGAGAAAGTATTTGGCGAATGGGTATTCACTTGTCAAGGAACGCCCCCCGTTTTCGCCACACAAAGGAAAACAGGGTAAGAGGTTTTTGTCCTCTCACCCTGTAGCCCGTGGGAATATTCGATTTTCCCCTCTACTCAAAAAACTTTTTTAATTTTTCTTTGAGCCTGTCCATTCGTCTGTAAACAGCTTTCTCTGTAATACCAAGATAAGCCGCAATTTCACGAGTGGAATATCCCTGTATTTTCATCAAGGCGATATGCAGAGTAAGCCTGTCCACCATAATCAAAACTTGATAGAGCTGCTGATTTTCAATGTTATTCAGAAAATCCTCAACTGTTTTTATTTCGGGTGGTGTAGTATCCTCTGCGACTTCCTCAAGGTATGTACCTGTTTCCTGCATACGCTGATAGTACCGCCTATCGGAATTGAAAATCGCCCAATCGTGAACACGGAGCTGTTCTATGGTGTCCTCGCTGACACCTAAACTCCGCAACTGTTTTTCCTCGGCTTCTTTCCAGAGCCGCCATTTCTTTTCTTCTCTGGCTTTGTTGTAAGCCATAATGTGTACCTCCAATCTGAATTTCTTTGAGAAAATTCAGATTGAGGTGGGCTACGGCAGCCAACGCCAGAAGCGGCAAGGTCTTTTGAACAAAAAATGTCCGCATAGATACACATATCTACACAGACAAAGTTATAGGTATATTCAGTTCTAACATAGAGAAATGTAATCTCTACTTCAACAGTATTCTTATCCCACGCATAGGCAAGGCTTTTTTTAACAGCTTATCCTCGCTTATGTGTGGTGCTTTATATGTTACTGCTGCTTCTGATAAGCAGCGTGATGGTCGTATTTGACCAACACATAAAATTCCTCCAAACCTTAAAACGGGTTTAGAGGGCAGTTCATTTTCATCTGGGCGTGACAATACCGCCCACCAAAGCACCGTTTTTTTTATTTGGTGGGCTGTGCGACCAATTCTATGTAAAAGAAAGAGCCGATGATCTGTGAGGTATCTCACGAGTTCATCGGCTCTG
>JAFUJH010000061.1 GCA_017473775.1 Ruminococcus sp. | reverse complement strand
GCACGGCTTCATTATCTGTTAAAGGACGACCTTATGAAAATGGAAGCCATAACAAAGGAAACAAGGCTGCTTTGCCGTAACCACATTGATACGGCGGAGCAGCTCTTGTCATATAAAGGCTCATTGGAAACGGAAATGTCTGCCCTGCTTGAAAAGCGTAAGGAGCTTTATTCCAAATCCCGTACCGCAAAGGACGAGGATACCAAAGCCGAGGTCAAGGTGGAGCTATCCGATATTTCCAAACGCCTTAGTACCATACGAAAGGAGGTCAGACTGTGCGAGGGCATCGCTGCCCGTAGCGATACTCTCAAAGAAAAACTTGCAACCATACGGGCAGATGAAGAACAGCAAAGAAAGGAGCTGATGAAGAATGAACACAGGCGGCGAAGCGGCAGAACAAATCGTCCGAATGAGCTTGGAGGGCTTTGAGGTCGCTGCCAAAATCACAGGTGCAGGTGCGAAGAACATCGCTATCCTGTTGTATTCCATTCTCAAAGAAGAAAAGAAAACCAAAGGTAAGGCAAGGCTTTCCTCGATGCTTCGCTCTGGAAAGGAGCTAAAGGTCTTTACCGTCAAAAACGGCGACCTTAAAAAGTTTACGCAGGAAGCCAAAAAGTACGGCGTTTTATATTGTGTTCTCACAGACCGTAAGAACAATGACCCCAATGCGGAGGTCGATGTTATCGCCCGTGCGGAGGACGCATCGAAAATCAGCCGTATCGTGGAACGCTTCAACCTTGCATCGGTGGATACCGCTTCTATTGTGACCGAAGCGGAAAAATCCAAAGATGCTAAAGACGGTCAGCCAGAGCCAGAAATCACTACGCCAGACAAGGCGGAAAAGGACAAGCTGCTTGACGAGCTTATGGGCAAGCCAATCCAAAAGGAGGAAAATGCCCCAAACCCCTCGGTGGCAAAGACAGAAAAATCCCCTCAGTCCGAGCCTACCTCAGAGAAGCCAAGCAAGTCCGCAGAGGGGGCTACTATGACTAAGGAAAAACCTTCTGTCAGAGAGGAACTGCGGAAAATCAAGGAGAGCCGCAAGGAGCAGGAAGCCGACAACGGCACTTTTGCCCAGGACAAAAGCGGAGCTTCCGACAGGGCTAAAAGTGCCAACGGTAGAACTACGCATAGACAGCCCCAGAGAAAAAAGAAACACAAAAAATCCAAAGAAACGAGGTAAACAAGTATGAGTATTTATGATGTTTTCGGCGGCAGCAAACCATTCGATAAAGAGAATTGGGCTGCCCAGAAGCAGGCACAGCGTAAGGAAGCCTATGAGCTGATTGACAACACCTGCTCCGAAATGATGACGGACGGCGAAAGCTTCCGTCAGTATCTTGATGTGCAAGGTCGCTTTGACCGTTACTCGGTTGCCAACGCCGTTCTGGTATCGGCACAGATGCCCGAAGCGACACAGCTCAAAGAGTACGGCAAATGGAAAGCGAGCCGTGTCTATGTTAATAAGGACGCACAGAAAGTGATTATCCTTGAGCCGAGCAAGGAGTATACCCGTGAGGACGGGTCTAAGGCGGTGGGCTACAATGCCAAAGAGGTCTATGATATTTCCGAAACCTCTGCAAAGGACAGACAGCAGCCGCAGGAGCAGAAATCTATGCGTGAGCTTGTGTCGGCTCTGATTGATGCAAGTCCCGTACCTTGTGTTCCTGTAAATGAGCTTGAACTGCCTGCCTACTACGACAGCTCTCAGCAGACCATTTTTGTCAAAAAGGGACTGTCCGAGGAAGTGCTGTTTGTGAGTATGTCAAAGGAGGTTGCGGCGGCGGTCTATGACTTTAAGTATAACGAGAGTCGTGATGCTTCTGATTTCAAATCCTTCTGCGTTGCCTATATGGTAAGCTCCCGTTACGGTGTGGATACCAGAGGTTTTGACTTCTCCAGACTTCCCAGAGAATATGCAGAAATGGATACGCAGTCGTTCAAGGGCGAGCTTGGTACGATGCGTGATGTTCTGGGCGAAATCCAGAGCGATATGTATAAGAGTATGGAGAAGAACAAGCCTGCAAAGAACAAAGAGCAGGAACGATAATCGGAG
>JAFUJH010000008.1 GCA_017473775.1 Ruminococcus sp. | reverse complement strand
TATGCAGAAATGGATACGCAGTCGTTCAAGGGCGAGCTTGGTACGATGCGTGATGTTCTGGGCGAAATCCAGAGCGATATGTATAAGAGTATGGAGAAGAACAAGCCTGCAAAGAACAAAGAGCAGGAACGATAATCGGAGGTGCTGTCTATGAAAGAGGAACGATACCATATCGCACTTGATAAGTACGATAAGAATATCGTCATCAATGCACTCAACACCCTGCGTACACGGCAGTTACAGGAGGAACGCCCCACCGAGCCTGTTGACGAGCTGATAAGCAAGGTGGCACACGCCCCGACAAAAAAGGTCAAGGTCGTGCATTGCAGGTGCAATGAGGAACGATGACCAGAAAACGAGCCTAATCCTTTCCGCCTGCGGCATTATCCCTGTCGTATGGCTTGCCCTGCTGACTGCCCCTTATGTGGGCGGCGGTCTGGTAGAGATTATCCGAGGTCTGCCCGTGGCTATGGGTACGCCTTTTGCTATAACGGTATGTGAGGACAGCTTAAAGACTGTCCTTATTTTTTTAGCCGCCTATGCTATGGCAATCGGTATTTATTTCTCTACACGCAGGAACTACCGCAGGCGTGAGGAACACGGCTCTGCTAAATGGGGCAACGCAGGTGCTTTGAATAAGAAGTACCGAGATAAAGACCCGTCCGAGAATAAACTGCTGACTCAGAATGTCCGCATCGGTCTGGACGGTAAAAAGCACCGCAGAAATCTAAACATTTTAGTCTGCGGCGGCTCTGGTGCGGGAAAAACGAGGTTTTTCTGTAAGCCTAACGCTATGCAATGCAACACCTCTTTTGTGGTGCTTGACCCAAAGGGCGAAATCGTCCGTGACATCGGCGGTCTGTTAGAGAGCAAGGGCTATGAGGTGCGTGTGCTTGACCTTATCAATATGCACCGCAGCCATTGTTACAATCCCTTTGTGTATCTTAGGAACGACAACGATGTGCAGCGTTTGGTAACGAACTTGTTTAAGGCGACCACGCCGAAAGGCTCACAGTCGCAAGACCCGTTCTGGGACACGGCGGCGAGTATGCTACTATTGGCTTTAGTGTTCTATCTGAAATATGAAGCACCGCCAGACGAACAGAATTTCCCTATGGTTATGGAGCTTTTACGGGCAGGCGAAGTCCGTGAGGACGATGACAGCTATGTAAGCCCTCTGGACGAGCTGTTTGACCGTCTGGAAATGGTAAACCCAGAGCATATCGCCCTAAAGTATTACAGGGATTATCACTCTGGCTCGGCTAAGACCCTAAAGAGTATCCAGATAACGCTTGCCGCAAGGCTTGAAAAATTCAATCTGGAGAGCCTTGCAGGGCTGACCGCCACCGATGAGCTTGACCTGCCAAGTCTGGGCGAAAAGAAAGTAGCTTTGTTTGCTCTGATACCCGACAATGACACGAGCTTTAACTTTCTTGTCAGTATCCTTTATACCCAGCTCTTTCAACAGCTTTTTTATCTGGCAGACCACAAGTACGGCGGAAGCCTGCCCGTGCATTGCCACTTTATAATGGACGAATTTGCGAATGTTTCATTGCCTGATGACTTCGATAAGATTTTGTCCGTTATGCGTTCCAGAGGTGTATCGGTATCCATTATCCTGCAAAATCTGGCACAGCTCAAAGCCCTGTTTGAAAAGCAATGGGAAAGCATTGTCGGCAACTGCGATGAGTTTTTGTATCTGGGCGGCAACGAGCAAAGCACCCACAAATATGTGTCGGAGCTTTTAGGCAAGGAAACCATTGATACCAACACCTATGGCAAGAGTGAGGGTCGGAGTGGCAGTTACTCTACCAACTATCAAATATCGGGGCGTGAGCTGATGACCCCAGACGAAGTGCGTATGCTTGATAACCGCTACGCACTTCTTTTTGTTCGTGGAGAACGCCCTGTAATGGACTTCAAGTATGACATTATGAAGCACCCGAATGTGAAACTGACAACTGACGGAGGACAACCGCCGTATATCCACGGAGAGCCTACGCAGGCTGTCGCAACCCTTGTGTTTGACAGCGATATTCCTAAGAACGCCGTGAGCGTAAATGCTGTCAGCACTTCCTATGAGATTCTGTCCGATGAGGACTTGGAAGAAATATTCAACATCTAAAGGAGGATTTATCTATGAAACTTTTTAAGAAGAACGAGGAAAAGGAAACCACAAAGCTGCCGATGTCTGGCAAGGTAAAAAAGGGCTTCCGATTTTACTGTATGGCGGTAATGGCAATGACCTTTGTGGTCTGCACATCTATGACCGCCTTTGCCGCAAGCGACCCTCTTACCGTAGTCAATAACCTGTCCGATTTCATTTTCGGTCTGATTAGAGCTGTCGGTATGATTTTGCTCGGCTTCGGTATCGTGCAGATTGGTCTGTCCCTCAAATCTCACGACCCGTCCCAGAGGGCGAACGGTTTTCTGACCCTTGCAGGCGGCGTCATCATTACCTTTGCAAAGGAAATCTTGACCCTTATCACAGGCTAAGATAACAACAGGTTGACACAAGACTAAAGATAACGGAAGCAGATCCGCCGTGCGGACTTGCTTCCGTTATCTAATATCATCAAGGAGGTGGTCGAATGTCTGATAATTGGGTCGTGCAGAACTTGGAGAACGCTCTTGATACTTGGAACGATAAGCTGTCGGAGATATGGCAGCTCATTACCCAATCCCCAGAGAACTTTAAGGGCGGCACGATATGGAATGTTATCGTAGATATACACGGTGCGGTGCAGGCTATCGGGCTTGCGTTGCTCGTACTGTTTTTTGTCATAGGTGTGATGCGTACCTGCGGCAGTTTTGCAGAGGTAAAGAAACCCGAACACGCATTGAAACTGTTTATCCGCTTCGCCCTTGCAAAAGGTGTTGTGACCTACGGCTTGGAGCTGATGATGGCTCTGTTTAACATCGTGCAGGGGCTTATTTCCACCATTA
Source organism: Ruminococcus sp. (assembly GCA_017473775.1). GTDB lineage: Bacteria > Bacillota > Clostridia > Oscillospirales > Acutalibacteraceae > Ruminococcoides. The sequence continues at coordinate 4,270 of JAFUJH010000008.1, read as the reverse complement.
TGAACGCCGCAGGCTTCGGAACGGCACAGCAGACGGTATTGCCGTCAGAGATTGTGACTGCTGTTGAGGACTGCGGCTTTTTTGAGAGTATTCCGCTATGGGCGGTCACGCTGATAGGCGGTCTGTTCATCACGGTATTGTCGTTCATTATGATTATGACCGTGTACGGAAGATTTTTTAAGCTCTACCTTTATACCGCAATCGCCCCTGTTCCGCTTTCCACCTTTGCAGGAGAGCCGAGCCAGAGTGTCGGCAAGAGCTTTATCAAGAGTTATGCCGCCGTATGTCTGGAGGGAGCAATCATTGTACTTGCCTGTATCATCTTTTCTCTCTTTGCGGCTTCGCCCCCTGCGGTTGACCCCGATGCTGCGGCAGTGTCTATGGTATGGAGCTATATCGGAGAGCTTGTGTTTAATATGCTCGTCCTTGTCGGTGCGGTCAAAATGGCAGACCGTGTTGTAAGAGAAATGATGGGCTTATAAAGGAGGTGCAACTATTGGAAGTAAAGATAAATAAAGAAATCCGTAATTACACGGAGAGTATGTTCTTTGGGCTGTCACTTCGACAGTTCATTTTTTCTGCCGTTGCCTGTGGTGTAGCGGTAGGACTGTATTTTATTCTCCGCCCGTACTTCGGAACGGAAACCCTCAGTTGGGTGTGTATCCTCGGTGCATCACCCTTTGCAGTAATGGGCTTTGTCAAGTACAACGGAATGACCGCTGAGCAGTTCGTCTGGGCGTGGATTAAATCGGAGTTCCTGATGCCGAAAAAGCTGATGTTTAATCCCGATAATCTCTATTATGAAACGCTGAAAACCACAATCCAAAATCACGAAAAGGAGGCTTTGAAAACCAATGCTTAAAACACTCAAAAACCTGTTCAAGCAGGACAAGGAAAAGTTTGTTGTGCCGAAGTCAGTGCAGAGCGTTATTCCGATTAAGACAATTTGGGAGGACGGCATTTTCCTTGTCGGCAAGAACAAATACGCTAAGACCTTTAAGTTTGAGGATATAAACTACGCCGTGGCAAGCCGTGAGGATAAGGAAGCGATGTTTCTTGAATACTCGGAGCTTCTTAATTCACTTGACAGCGGAGCTACCACGAAAATCACTATCAACAACCGCCGCTTGAATAAGGCGGACTTCGAGCAGACTATTCTCATTCCTATGACGGAGGACGGTCTGGATAAGTACCGCAAGGAATATAACAAGATGCTCCTTGATAAAGCTACAGGTGCGAACTCTATCGTACAGGATAAATATGTGACCGTATCTGTCTGCAAGAAAAATATTGAGGAAGCCCGAAACTATTTCGCCCGTGTAGGTGCTGACCTTATCGCCCACTTTTCCCGTCTGGGGTCACGCTGCGTTGAGCTTGATGCGGAAGAAAAGCTCCGTATCTTTCACGATTTCTACCGTACAGGCGAGGAAACGGCGTTCCGCTTTGATATTTCCCAGACGATGCGTAAGGGTCACGACTTTAAGGATTTTATCTGCCCCGACACCTTTGAATTTGAAAGCGACTGCTTCAAAATGGGCGACAGGTACGGGCGTGTGATTTTCCTCAGAGAGTACGCCGCCTATATCAAGGACAGTATGGTGGCGGAGCTTTGTGAGCTGAACAGGAATATGATGCTGTCCGTTGACATTATCCCCGTTCCCACAGATGAAGCCGTGCGAGAGGTGGAAAACCGACTGCTCGGCGTGGAAACCAATATCACGAATTGGCAGAGAAAGCAAAACCAGAACAACAATTTTTCTGCCGTTATCCCGTATGACTTGGAACAGCAGCGAAAAGAAAGCAAGGAGTTCCTTGATGACCTTACGACCCGTGACCAGAGAATGATGTTTGCCGTGCTGACTATAGTGCATACCGCAGACCGCAAAGAACAGCTTGACAGCGACACGGAAGCCCTGCTCACTACCGCCAGAAAGCACCTTTGTCAGTTCGCTGTGCTGAAATATCAGCAAATGGACGGGCTGAATACGGCTCTGCCGTTTGGTGTGCGAAAGATAGATGCCCTGCGTACCCTTACCACGGAGAGCCTTGCGGTATTCATTCCTTTTAGGGTACAGGAAATCTACCACGAAAACGGCGTTTACTACGGGCAGAATGTAATCAGTAAAAATATGATTATCGCTAACCGCAGACAGCTCCTTAACGGTAATTCCTTTATTCTCGGCGTATCGGGTGCAGGAAAATCCTTTACGGCAAAGAAGGAAATGACGAATATCATTCTGACCGACCCTAACGCCGATGTCATCATCATTGACCCAGAGCGTGAGTATTCGCCGCTTGTTAAGGCTATGCAGGGCGAGGTAATCCACATTTCTGCTACAAGTAATAACCACATCAACGCTATGGATATGAACTCCGATTACGGTGACGGTGCTAACCCCGTTATCTTGAAATCGGAGTTTATTTTATCCCTCTGCGAACAGCTCATCGGCGGTACAAGTCTGGGAGCAAAGCAGAAATCCATTATTGACCGCTGTACGGCTTCGGTGTACCGCCATTATCAGCAGGGCAACTATATGGGAACGCCGCCCACCTTGCAGGACTTCCGTGAGGAACTGTTAAAGCAGAACGAGCCAGAAGCAAAGGAAATCTCCCTTGCTATTGAGTTGTTTACGGACGGTAGCTTAAACACCTTTGCCAAGCATACAAATGTGGATACCCATAGCCGCCTAATCTGTTATGACATTCTTGACCTCGGCAAGCAGTTACAGCCTATCGGTATGCTTGTGGTGCTTGACAGCATCTTAAACCGCATCACGCAGAACAGAGCCAAAGGCAGAAACACCTTTATTTTCATTGATGAGATTTATCTGCTCTTTCAGCACGAATACTCCGCAAACTTCCTCTTTACCCTCTGGAAGCGTGTGCGTAAATACGGTGCGTACTGTACGGGTATCACGCAGAATGTGGACGACCTTTTGCAGAGCCATACGGCGAGGACGATGCTTGCAAACAGCGAGTTTATCATTATGCTTAACCAAGCATCTACGGATAGGATTGAGCTTGCCAAGCTCCTTAATATCTCCGACCTTCAGCTAAGCTATATCACGAATGTCGGTGCAGGACAGGGACTTCTCAAAGTCGGCAGCTCCCTTGTACCGTTTGTAAACAAGTTCCCACGAAACACCGAGCTTTACAAGCTGATGACAACCAAGTTTGGAGAGGTCTAAGAAAGGAGGTCTTTTATGGCTGATATTAAATTCCGTGATACGGCTCACCGTGATTTCTTTCTGGAAAATATGATGAAATGTAAAGTCAACGACTGTTATCACAGGGCTTTTTTCTATGTAATGGGTATCTCTGCGGAAACAAGGGCGAACATTGGTAGAATGTTTAATTTCAAAGATGACTGTATCGAACCAGAGGGTATGCGTGGCGGTTGGCAGACAAGCGGCACGGTAAGGGTGTGTCAGCTTGCTTTTAATCTCTGGAACGGTTACTCCGAGGACAGGCGTGGCGATGAGTACACGCCCAATGACCTGTTCTGTTGTGAGTTCGCTCCCTACTTTATGGAGGGTATCAAGGTAAGATATCCCGAATATTGCAGGGAACTTTCTGCTCCCAAGAAACAGACGGAATATGCAAGATAAGAAAGGATAAAGCCTATGAAGAATTATGTAAAAATCATCTGCCTTATTGCCGCTGTGTGCCTGTTAGGTACGGCGGCTTTTTGCGGCTACCACATCTACGACCATTACACTAAGGAGAGCGAGCAGGAAGAAGCCTTTGCGGAGATTGCCGAAATCGTGGAACAGGCTTCTTCCCAGACCGCAGAGGGCGAAGCCCCAGAAGAAGTGCTTTTGAATGAGGACGAAACCATACTCACAGAGTACGGCGAACTGTTCCTGCAAAACACGGATATGGTCGGCTGGCTTTCCATAGCCGGCACGACCATAAATTATCCCGTGATGCAGACAAAGGATAACCCGAACTACTATCTCAAACGCAACTTTGCAAAAAAGTACAGCGATTTAGGTACTCCCTATGTGCAGGAAAATTGCGACCTTGACAGCAGCGATAACCTTATCATTTACGGTCATCACATCAAGGGCGGCAAGATGTTCGGAGCTTTGGAAGATTACAAATCCAAGAGCTTTTATGAGGAACACAAAACCATTCAGTTTGATACTCTCACACAGCAGGGCGAATATGAGATTATAGCCGTGTTTAAGACCGTGGCATACAGCTCTGAGGGCTTCCGTTACTATGACTTTGTAGATGCAGAGAGTGAGGAAGCCTTTAACGCTTATAT
>JAFUJH010000060.1 GCA_017473775.1 Ruminococcus sp. | reverse complement strand
GGTTGGTTCTTCCTCGTGGCCTCAAGGGTATTGTGGTTTGCATTGTATGCTTCACCACTTCTACCCTTGCGCCCACTTCGAGAAGTTGCTTTTGTAGTCTTCGCCATTGTCTTCACTCCCTCTCTCCAATTTCGTTTCTTCCGTTCTTCGTCTTCTACACTCAGAACAGAAGTCACTCATTGTCGTTCTGTCGTTTGCCAATAGCTTAGACGACAAAAGCACTAAAAGTCGCACCCAAAGCGGAATAGGGTGCTCCATTTAGTACCCAGTACCATTTGACGCAAAGCATCAAATGTACAGGGGCCCAAAACTTGCCAGTTTTATCGGCTTCATCAATAGGGCTTTGCCCTTGCCTGAAAGGCTTACCCAGTCTTCAATGGGCTTTGCCCAGCCAGACGGCTTCCCAATCTCTTAGGGGGCTGCACCCCCTGGCGATGCCACACCCTTGCAACCGATTCAAAAAGCAACAATCTTGCAGCTGCGGCTGCAGCGCTTGTTACTTTTCAAATCTGCTTTGACTGCTTCATCGAACAATATACCCAGGCATCACGGCCTGGGTATTTGTTTCTGTAGTGTGAACTTTCACCCTACAGAATTGACTAAAGAACCCCCATTATGGTATGATTATCCAAACAAACCAGATGGGGGTATCTTTTATGAATGCAGTCATTTATGCCCGTTACTCCTCCAGCAGCCAAAGAGAAGAATCCATAGAGGGCCAGGTCAAAGAGTGTACCGCATACGCAGAGCGCAACGGCTACAACATCATTGGTACATATAGTGACAGGGCGCTCTCTGGCTCCACCGACAACAGACCCCAATTCCAGCAGATGATAAAGGACAGCAAGCGCAAGCTGTTTGATACTGTTATCGTGTGGAAGCTTGACCGCTTCGCCCGTAACAGATATGACAGCGCATCTTATAAGAACCAGCTGAAAAAGAATGGTGTCCGTGTTGTTTCTGCCAAGGAGCAAATCTCCCAGGGTGCAGAGGGCATCTTGTTGGAATCCATGCTGGAGGGTATGGCAGAATGGTTCTCCGAAGACCTCAAAACCAAGGTTGTTCGTGGTCTGCGTGTCAATGCAGAAAAATGCAAATGGAACGGCGGTGTTCTCCCCATCGGCTACAAGGTCGATGAAGACCAGAACATTCTGCTCAATACGGAAACTGCCCCTTATGTCCTGGAAGTGTTCAAAATGTACGATGATGGCCAGACCATTACCGACATCATTAAATTTCTAAACGGCCACGGCATCACCAACAACAAGGGCAAGCCCGTCACATATAACATCATCCAGCGGATGCTGCAAAACCGCCGCTATATCGGAGAATACGCATTCCAGGATATTGTCATTCCAGATGGCTTCCCCGTGATTGTACCCCAAGACCTATTTGACCGAGTACAAGAACGGCTTGCTAAGAACCGCAAGGCCCCAGCCAGAGCCAAGGCAGAAGAAGCCTATCTATTGACCACCAAGCTGTTCTGTGGCCATTGTGGTACCTCTATGAACGGAGAGAGCGGCACCGCTCGCAACGGCACCACGCACCGCTATTACAAATGCCATGCGGTCAAGAAGAAGCTGAACGATTGCAAAAAGAAAGCGGTCAAAAAAGACTGGATTGAAAACCTGGTCATTACCGAAACCATGGCCATGCTGATGGATGATGATATGATTGAAGCCATTGTTTCCATGCTCATGCGCATCCAGGATGAAGAAACATCCGACTTGCCCATCTATGAAAAGCAGCTACGGGAAACCCAAACGGCCATTGATAACATCGTCACCGCCATTATGAATGGTCTGGCTTCCAAGGCTCTGCAATCCAAGTTGACCGACCTGGAAGCACGGAAAGAAGAACTTGAAATCCGCATTGCAGAAGAAAAGCTGGAGAAGCCCAAAATCTCCGCAGACTTTATGACATACTGGCTGCACAAGTTCCGCCAGCTGGATATGACCCAAGAGAAGCACCGCCAGATGCTTGTTGATACCTTTGTCAATGCCATCTTTGTATATGATGATAGACTGTTGCTGACATTCAATTTCAAAGACGGACAGCGCACAATCACCCTGGCAGATACCGAAAGCATATCGAACGAAAGTGGTTCGAATTTAGATTGCTCTGGTGTACCAAAAAATGGAGTTTATTACACATCCTTTGCACGGTCTCAAATTGTGCATGCTATATTAATAAGCAACCTATAAACTGACATCGCATTTCAAGTGGTGTCAGTTTTATTTTATGAAATAATAATCTGAACTGTACCACATAATCTGTCCAAAACATAACTCTCAAAAGAGCATCTGTGATTAATATATGCTTAATATTCGTAACGCTAACAACCGGCTTTGCATAGTATGTGTTGAGAGCTTGGCAACTAAACCAAATTCATTGCTGTAGCTTTAAGAAAGGAGAAAAAACAGTGGACTTGTTCAGAGATATAATGAAATCCTACGGAATCCCTCCTCTGCCTGAAAAGACAGTAGAGGGAATGGCATATGTGCCATTCCAGCCCAACGGAGCAGAAAGCTACACCGCTGTCCGCGGTTTTGAAGCAGGAACAATGTTTCCGTCCCTTGATAAGCCATGGTATGGCGCTGCTTGCAGAGGTGTTATGCGATGACAGCAAGAAACATCCTGCTCAGAAAAATATCCACCCACGCCTTTGCAATTCATGAATACAGATTGTTTCTTGATACTCATCCCAAGGATGAACAGACAATAGCAAAAATTGCAGAGTGTGAGGAAAAACTCAGACCCCTTGTGGAAGAATACGAGAAGAAGTTTGGCCCCCTGAGAATGAACAATGATAATACAAGAAAATGGACCTGGGTCAATGACCCATGGCCATGGGAGGGAGAGTAAAGCTATATGTTTGTATATGAAAAGCGACTTCAGTATCCTGTGAAGATAAAGCAGACAAATCCCAAGCTTGCACAGATTATCATTACACAGTATGGTGGCCCGGACGGAGAACTGGGCGCCTCCCTCAGATATCTCAGCCAACGATTTTCAATGCCTGTCCCAGAACTGAAGGCTACCCTTAACGACATTGGTGTAGAGGAGCTCGGCCATCTTGAGATGATAGGCGCAATAGTTTATCAGCTCACAAAGAACCTGACTGAGGAGCAGATAAAGGCGGCAGGCTTTGATTCATACTTTGTAGACCATACAACTGGTGTATATCCCAGCTCTGCCGCAGGTGTACCCTTCACCGCCTCATATATTCAGGTCAAAGGTGACCCCATCACCGACCTCCACGAAGATATGGCAGCAGAACAAAAGGCGCGTACCACCTACGATAATATCCTCAGATACTGCGATGACCCGGATGTTATCGACCCAATTCGATTCCTGAGGGAAAGGGAGATTGTTCATTATCAGCGATTCGGAGAAAGCCTGAGAATCCTTACGGATAAGCTGGATAGTAAGAATTTCTATGCTTTTAATCCTTCTTTTGATAAGAAGTGCTTTGCTAAAGAGAAGAATAATCGCAAATAACTGTTATTTACGATGATAATACAACAGCAGACGGTGTATCTTGCACTGCCTGCTGTTTGTTTTTTTGTATGATGCAAGAGGTATTATCAACAAACATATACCCGAAATATTGGTGTATATGCTAATTGAAAAATTACGCTTTGTTTTTTATAATTACAGTGAAGATGAATATGCGTTTGCTTATTCAAAAAATTAACGGAGGTTTTACTATGAAATCCAAAAGACTCATAAGCTTGCTCCTTGCAGTTATGCTGATGCTTAGCTGTGCTTTTGTTGCGAGCTTTACTGTTTCTGCAGAAACTACAGACACAGCAGAGCCTTCAAAGGACTACAGTCTGGGTTATACCGTTAACGACGGACTTATTCTTCAGGCATGGAACTGGTCCTACAATGAGGTTAAAGCGAACCTTGAGGCTATTGCTGAGGCAGGTTTTACTACAATCCAGATATCTCCTCCTACAGAGCTCAAAGAAGCTACCGTAGGTGTTAAGGTTCTGCAGGAGGCTAACGACAACGGTTGGTGGATGATGTATCAGCCTGCAGCTTACGAGCTGAACCAGAGCGAGGACAATGTTCTCGGTACTAAGGCTGAGCTCGTAGAGATGATTGATGCTGCTCACGAGCTTGGTTTGTTTGTTATTGCTGACGCAGTTATTAACCACCTTGGTAACTCAGAGACCGTAGATTACAAAATCAATGCAAACACCCTGCCTAAGGACGCAAACGCAGTTGATTACCTCTGCGAGAGAGCATGGGACTTTGAAAGCTCCAGAGCTATCATTGACGCCGGTGCATTCCACTATCCTTATGCAAACTGTAAGTATAACGACACAGGTGCTTTTGACTGCACTCAGAACGCAGTTTCTCTGCTCCCTGACCTTGATACAAGCCACCCTGTAGTTCAGGAGGCTATCCTTGACTACTGGCAGGAGTGTATCGACGCAGGTATCGACGGCTTCCGTATTGATGCCGCTAAGCACATCGAGACCAAGTACGACGGCGAGTATGCATCCGATTTCTGGGATGTACTTATGTATGACGGTATCAACGGCAAGCAGGGTATCTATCCCTATGCTAAGGATAAATACGGCAAGGACCTCTATATGTACGGCGAGATTCTCAACACTGTATCCACAGAGCGTTCCTTCTCCTGGTATCTTGAGTATATGAACATCACAAACTCCACTGCATTCTATGCAATCTGTGATGCAGTTAACGGCGGTACTGCCGCTAACGCTGTGCCCAAGTCCTTCAGCAATGGTATGACCAGTAAGACAGCAGTCCTCTGGGACGAGTCCCACGATACATATATGGACGGCTGTAAGTCAAACAATGTTCCTTCTGTAAATCTTCTCACAAAGAGATGGGCTTGTATGGCATCCCGTGCAGATGTTGTATCAATGTACCTTGCTCGTCCTACCAATACTCCAAAAGATGTTTACAATCTTGACCTTGGTGTTGCTTACGATACAGCTTGGAACGATGATTACACAGCAGCAATCAATAAATTCCACAATCACTTCCAGGGTGCAGGGGAGGCTGTTTCCAGCTCGGGCAACTATGCTATAATTGAACGCGGAGATTCTGGTGCTGTTATTGTTAATTGCAAGGGTAATGCAGGGTATGTTAATGTTCCTGTTCAGAATCTTGCTGAAGGTAACTATATAGACCAGATAACAGGTGCAAGGTTTACTTGTGCAGATGGTATGCTTGGTGGAGAAATGGGTTCAACAGGTGTTGTTGTTCTTTATAACCCTGAAACTCCCGTGCTCTCCGCTTCTAAAGAAAGCGGTACTTTCACCACTGACACTATCACAGTTGATATCGTTGCAAACGGTGCAGAGGCTACATATTCAGTAAACGGCGGAGAGCCTGTTGCTTACACAGGTAAGGTAACTCTTGAGATTACTCCTGTTGAGCAGGCAATCGGCGGTGATGTTGTTGGAATCCTTGGCGATGCAGATGATGACCTTGAGGTCAACATCAAAGATGCTACACTTATCCAGAAGTTTGTTGCCAGCCTTGAGCAGTTAGCTGATTATCAGCAGTTGCTTGCAAATGTTGACGGTGACCTTACAGAGGATGAGCTTCCCAATGTCAACATCAAGGATGCTACTGCAATTCAGAAGCATATCGCAGGTCTTGACAGTGGTTGTGAGGGAATCGGCGAGATGTTAGGCTCTGAGGAGTATGGCTCAATTGCCACATTAACACTCGAGAATGACACCGAAATCAAAGACTACTATTATTTCAAGCTTACTGAGGAAGATGCAAACTGGGTAAAATTTGATAACTCCGCTACTCAGTGGGCTCAGGTTTACTGCTATGCATTTATGGACGAAGGCGGCGAGAATAACGCATGGCCCGGTATCCTTATGACAGAGGGCGAGGATGATATCTGGTACTATCAGATTCCTGACGAGTATATCGGATGCACAGTTGTATTCTCTGATAATATCCTCGGCACAGGTCAGCAGACAGGCAACCTGCCTACTGCAGACTCAGAGGGAGCGCTTCACTCCAATCACTTTATTTACACAGAGGGTAAGTGGAACGCCATTGCTGAGGACGGCTCTTACACAGAAGTCAAAGAGAAGCGTTCAGAGCTGTATATCGTGTTCACTGATGTTTATGGATGGAAGGAAAAGTCATTCTATAAAATCAGATGCTTTGCTTCAGGTGGCGGCTCCTCTATGACCACACCCGGTGAGGAAATGGCCTACCTCGGCACTGACGAAAACGGCCACGAGCAGTATTATATTTATGTAGACAGAGGCTGTACATCAGTCAAGTTCTACTGTACTAACAAGAAGACAATCCTCAAAGAAACTCTGGATTGTGTAGTATCAGGCAATTGCGGCTACGCTCCTACATCAAACGGTGCAGGCATCACTTGCTCAACATTTGAGGTTAATCCTCCCGAATAATAATTTGCTATAATCAACAACACTCCGACTGCCTTTGTGGTGGTCGGAGTTGCATTTTGATATCTTTTTATTCTTATCAACAGGATTTCATATAGTTATCACTTAGGGGATATAGTATAATTACAAAGGATTAAATCATAAATGTTTGGAGGTATATTTATGTCAGATAACCCTTACGAGAATATTTTTGGAGCAGACAACGGCCCAGATGCCCCAACTCCTGCTGAGCCTGTTACTCCTGAACAGGCAGAGACTCCACAGGCGTTGTCTCCCGAGTCTTCTGAGTACAGCATAGACTATTCAGGTGAATCCGCTGTATCAGAGTCCGTCTCTGTTGCTCCTGCATATGCAGACGGTGATGCACAGAATTCCTGCGAGTGGTACGGAGATACTGCTCCTGCTCAGGGGAGTGATGCACCTTATAAGATACCCGAAGCACCTCAAAAACAGGAGCAAAGGAAGAAAAAGAAAAATACACCTGTTGCGTTGATACTTGTTCTTTGTATAGTGCTTTCAAGTGTTTTTGGCACAGGCTCAGCCTATCTTGTCAATTACCTTGAGGACAAGAATAAGCCCACAACAGAGGGACTTACTATCAATCAGGTTGTATCCAATGCGGATACTACAGGCACTACTGCCACAGAGATTACAACTGTACAGATAGTTGAGCGTACTGCAGATGCAGTGGTTGAGATTACTACCGAGTCTGTCAAAACGGGTAGCTTTGCACAGCAGTATATTCAGTCCGGTGCAGGTTCAGGTGTTATCATTGACAGCACAGGCTACATTGTCACCAACCATCATGTAATCGAAGGTGCACAGAAGATAACAGTTACACTTCGTTCAGGAGAAAGCTACGATGCACAGCTTCTTGGCTCTGATTCACAGATAGACCTTGCCTTGCTCAAGATAGAAGCACAGGACCTTACTGCCGCAGTTTTCGGCAATTCAGACAGCCTCAAGGTCGGTCAGCGTACAGTAGCAATCGGTAACCCCTTGGGTCAGCTTGGCGGCTCTGTCACAGAGGGCATCATCAGTGCTCTTGACAGGGATGTTGTGGTTGACGGACAGACTATGAGTCTTTTACAGACAGATACAGCCATCAATCCCGGTAACTCCGGCGGCGGACTCTTTGATGCTCAGGGCTCACTCATAGGTATAGTAGTTGCCAAATCCTCAGGCTCTGAGGTTGAGGGCCTTGGTTTTGCAATTCCTGTCAATGATGCTGTAGATGTAATTTCTGATTTGAAGCAGTTCGGTTATGTCCGCGGCAGAGTCAACGCAGGTATGGAGTTTATTGATGTTGATTCCATACAGCTTGCATGGATGTATGGCTTATCCGAGATGGGATGCTATGTGTACAGTGTTGACCGCGGCTCTAATGCTGAGTCGGCAGGCTTCAAGAGCGGTGACCTTATTCTTTCTGTAGACGGTACACAGGTTGAATCCGCAGAGGATATCGAGGCTGTTCTCAATACCAAGTCAGTAGGCGATGAGATAGTATTCTCTGTCAAGCGTAATAACTCAACAGGGGAGCTGACACTGATTCTTGAGGAATATGTCCCCGATTCACTCAGCACCTTTGGCGAGAGTCAGAACAATTCCAATTGGTAATTCTTAGTAACAAAAAGTGCGGAGATTTGAGGATTTCCGCACTTTTTCTTGATTTTTATTCATAATGTGGTATAATATCCTTCGGACACAGTCCTAATATAACAAAGCACAAGTAAATAAAACACGATTCGGCATATTATATGCAACCGAACAAGCAGAGCACACGCTACTGCTTGCAAGGGGATAAGGAAAGTATGGTGAGAATCCATCGCAACAGCCATTACCGTATCTGTCAGATTGACTCAAGTCGGAATGCTTATCGTATCGTGGTGTGTAAACAATCCTTGGGCAACTGGGAGGATAGGGTATATGCATTTGATAAAGATTTGTATTTTACGCATCCTCTCTTGGAGGGTGCGTTTGCTTTTGTTTATAGGTGTAAGAAGAAAGAAGGATTCTTATGAAACCCACAAAAACCGCAAGCCGTCTGCTTGCATCTGTAATTGCAATGATTATGTGTGTGATGTTGCTTTTTTCAATGTCAGCCTGTACAGAAACTCCTGCAGACTCTGACCCCACTGTAACATCCACCAATTCAGTTGTGACTACAACTCCTGACGAGTATGCATCAGTCTGGGCAAACGCTACCTACACAGAGGATAAAACCTTCGGCGAGGGTGCAAACACCTTTGATTTTGAGGTAGTAGTAGGTGAGCATAGTGTTACATTTACCATCAACACTGACGAAACAGTAGTTGGTAAGGCTCTCCTTGCTAATGAGCTTGTATCAGGCGACGAGGGTGACTACGGTCTGTATGTAAAGACTGTCAACGGTATGCTTGCTGATTACGATGTTGATGCCTCATACTGGGCATTCTATCAGGACGGCGAAATGATGATGACAGGTGTCGATATGACCGATATTGAGTCAGGTGCTCATTATGAAATGGTCTACACAAAGTAAGCCTGAAGCATCAGATATTAAGAACAAGCCAAAGAAAAACAGGGTAGGGCTTACCATATTCGAGATGGCTCTTTTTGCAATGTTCGGAGCATTGATGTTCGGCTCAAAGATGCTTATGGAGTTTTTGCCCAATATCCATCTGCTTGGAATGTTCACTGTGCTGTTCACTGTAGTTTACCGCACCAAAGCATTGATTCCTATCTACATCTATGTTTTCCTCAACGGACTCATTGCAGGCTTCAACGCATGGTGGGTGCCATATCTGTACATATGGACAGTGCTCTGGGGCGTGGTGATGCTTCTGCCTCGCAATATGCCTCGCAAGTGGGCAGTTGTGGTATATCCTGTGATATGCTCACTCCACGGTTTTTTGTTCGGCACGCTCTACGCACCTGCACAGGCGCTGATGTTCGGGCTGGATTTCAGACAGATGATAGCTTGGATTATCTCAGGAATTCCCTTTGATGTTATCCATGGCATCAGCAATTTTGTAGTAGGTTTGCTTATCTACCCACTTGCTCAGCTTCTCCGTAAGCTGTCAGCATCGGTATATTTGAAAATTGGATAATTACCTTGGAAAAAGGTGTTCTCCTCTAATTCCGTGTGGGAAATGGTTAGTGTCGCAACTATACCGAGGAAACACTTTTTCGGCGCATCTCTTAGGGGATGCGCTTTTTTGCCTTTACATTTTCACCTTTATGTGATAAAATGATGGCACCACACTACACTTTAATATGCGATAAATGTTTTATCCGTAAGGGGAGAAACTACCTTGGTAAAAGGTGTTCTCTCTTTATTCCCTTGCGGATATTTATCGGTGTAGTGTGGTAACGAAACCGAGGGAAACACTTTTTCGGCGCATCTCTTCGGGGATGCGCTTTTTTATTAAGGTGAAAGTTATGAGAAAAATTGCTGTTTTTCTGTGTGTGGTTGCTACACTGCTTTCTTTTCTTGGATGTCAGGAGGAGCATACTTACGAGCGTCAGAAGAATTACACTCATGGAGTGTATAAGCTGACGATTACAGCGTCCGAGATTTCCAATGATTCTGTAGGGAACGATTGGAGAAAGTCTTACTCCTGTGACGACAGAACTATTTTCAGCGGTGAGCAGTGGATAGTTCCCCTTGATGCTACCGAAACAGTAATAATCGACGCAGTCATTACCGAGGTGGACAAATGCTCTGATGTTGGTTATGGTTCCTTGTGTGTTGTTCTGACCGATGGATTTAAAACCTCTACAACCATCACTGTGACGGAAAACAAAGGCAGATACAAAGGAAACAAAGCACAGTGGAAAATATCATGCAAAGTTACACTTGTTGAAAAATTAGAGCAGGAGCAAGAGTATACCTGAGTGCATTTGTGCGATGCTTTTGTATGCTATTATAATAAGCACCGATTGCGTATCGTTCGCAGTCGGTGCTTGCTCTATTTATTGTTTAGTTTTCGACCTGTTCTTTCTCGTTCAGTGCTTTCAAAATCATATTAGCACACATATATACATTTCCGCCGCCAAGTGTCAGCACAAGGTCGCCTTCCTCGGCAGTTTCTCTGATATATTGAGTGATTTCCTCAAAGGTGTCAATGCATTTTGCACCCTCGATTTTTACACCTAAGTCTCTGGACTCAATGCCGTAGGTGTTCATTTCTCTGACAGCCAAAATCTCAGAGATAATGGCTTCATCAGGAATTGACAGTGCAGTTGCAAAGTCATCAAGGAGCAGTGCTGTTCGTGAGTAGGTGTGAGGCTGGAACACAGCATACACCTTCTTGAATCCCATATTCATAGCAGAGGTCAGCACAGCGGACAGCTCTGTGGGATGATGTGCAAAGTCATCAGCAACAGTTATTCCGCAAGGGTGTCCCAGTACCTCAAATCTTCTGTGTACTCCTGCAAATTTTTTCAGGTTCTCTGCAATCTCAGCAGGGGTTGCGCCCATATAATGTGCAGTAGCCGCCGCCGCCAGAGCATTTGCAATGTTGTGCTTACCGGGTACAATCAGCTCGACTTTAGTCAGCAACTCACCCTTATAAAGCAGGTCGAAGCTCTGATTCATACCTGTAGATACAATGTTTACACCGCGATAATCATTGCCCTCGTTAAAACCAAAAGTGATTTTCTCAAGGGGAACATTACCCAGTGCCTCATGACAATCCTCGTCATCACCATTGAATACCAGAGCTTTTGTGGTCTGGTTTGCAAACTTGTTAAAGGATGTCTTTATGTTCTCAAAGGTTTTGAAGTAGTCAAGGTGGTCAGCGTCTATGTTAAGAATTACCGATACGAAGGGAGTCAACTGCAGGAAGGTATCAACATATTCGCAAGCCTCGCAAACGATTATATCACTCTGTCCTACATAACTGTTACCGCCGATATAGTTCAGCTTACCGCCGATAATTGCAGAGGGGTCAAAGCCACTGCCGATAAGCACCTGAGATATCATTGCTGTTGTTGTAGTCTTGCCGTGAGTACCTGCAACTGCAATGCTTCTGTTGTATCTGCGTGTAACAATACCCAGCATGACACTTCTCTCAAGGCAGGGAATACCTTTTTCTTTAGCGGCAACAAGTTCAGGGTTGTCAGCCTTTACAGCGGCGGTATATACCACAAGCTCAGCACCCTCAATGTTTTCAGCTTTGTGACCCATATATACAGGGATGTTGTAGCTTTTGATACGCTGTAATGTGTCAGACTCATTTGCATCAGAGCCTGAAAGTTCAAAGCCCTCTGTGTGCAGAATCTCTGCCAGAGGACACATTCCGCTTCCGCCAATGCCTATAAAATGAATTCTTTTTATATTTTCAAGTATATGGTCGTACTTCATATTTTATCATCTCCGAAAAGTTATATTAATGTTTTAACATATTTATTATATTTAGAATTATAAGAAAAATAAATATCTGTGTCAACATTGTTACCTTTTTATCTTTCAGTCATTGCCAAAACCGCCGATAGATGATAAAATATCATAAAGCATTTCTTTGATAAGGAATACAACTCAGACAGAGTAGCACTCGTGGCTCCCCTTGTCAGGGGAGCTGTCACCGTAGGTGACTGAGGGGTAGCCTATTCTACTATACATTTTATTAAATTTTGTGTATAAGGTGACTTATGGAACTTCGTAAAAACGATATTATAAATCTCAATATAACAGCAATGTCCTCAGAAGGCTCGGGTATCGGCAGAACACAGGATGGTCTTGCCGTGTTTGTGCCTATGTCTGCAGTAGGGGATGAGCTGAAAGTCAGAATTCTCAAAGTGAAGAAAACTCTTGCTTATGGCAAAATTGAGGAGATTATCACACCCTCGCCCGATAGAGTAACTCCTGTCTGCAAGGTGTCAAGATTGTGCGGAGGCTGTGTATATTCACATATTACCTACGAGGCAGAACTTGAGAGCAAAGAAAAGCGGGTAGCAGATGCCATAAGCCGTATCGGCGGAATAGATACAAAAATCAACTCCATTGTAGGTGCTGAGAATCCCTGCCGTTACCGCAATAAAGCGCAGATACCTGTGGGACTTACACAGGAGGGTAAAGTTGCAATGGGATTTTTCTCCCGTCACAGCCACAGAATTGTTGACAGTATGGATTGCGAGCTTCAGCCTGAGGTTTTCCTCACTGCATCAAAAATCCTCAGAGATTTTATAGAAGAAAAAAATATTTCCGTCTACGATGAACAGACCCACTCAGGACTTGTTCGTCATCTGTACCTCAGATACGGCGAGGCTACAGATGAGCTTATGGTCTGCATTGTTATAAACGGCAATAAAATTCCCTTTGAGGATGAGCTTGTACAGAGCTTTACTCAGACAATCCCTGCTGTTAAAAGTATAATTATTAATTCTAATACAGAAAAAACAAATGTGATAGTAGGCAAGAAGTTCAGAACAATCTACGGTGAGGAGTATATCACCGATATACTCTGCGACCTGAAATTTCTGATTTCACCTCAGTCCTTCTATCAGGTCAACCGCCGTCAGGCACAGCGACTTTATTCTATCGCACAGGAATATGCACAGTTAAAAGGGGAGGAGACTCTCATTGACCTTTACTGCGGCACAGGAACAATCGGACTTTCCATGGCAAATAAGTGTAAAAGTCTGATTGGAGTGGAGATTGTACCCAAGGCTATAGAGGACGCAAAGAAAAACGCAGAACTTAACGGAATTGATAACGCTCGATTTATCTGCGGTGACGCAAGTGACGCCGCCTCTCAGCTTGAGCGCGAGGGCATAAAACCCGATGTTGTAATCCTCGACCCGCCCAGAAAAGGCTGTGACGCAGAGCTTATAAACACTGTAGCCAAAATGTCACCCGAGCGTGTAGTCTATGTGTCCTGCGACTCTGCAACTTTAGCCCGCGACCTCAAACTTTTTTCTGAACTCGGCTACATCACACAGGAAGTCACCCCTGTTGATATGTTCCCAAGAACTGCTCATGTAGAATCAGTCGCGTGCTTAACACGAGACTGATTCAATGAATTGTCCTTAGGACATGAATAGGTTTCACCATAAATTGGCTTGTGGGCATGAATTGTGCCTGACGGCACATTTTAGCAGAGCAATTCAAATCATGGAGCGAAGCGAGAATTCATGAGGCATTCGCATCAATTCATGACACGAAGTGTCAAATCATAAAAAAGGATACAAATATAATAATCTCAAAAGAATATGATGATTGATATTCCAAGTGTAGTAAATTTCGGAGATTGCTCATTGCGTCTATTACTACTGCTAAGTCTAACAAATGGGATTACAACTGATTGTGTTAATTGCTATTGAAAGGGTGAACATAAAATGTGTTTTATTTGTGATAGGATTGAAATGATAAAGAATTCGACCAATCCTTATTTTGTGAAGGAATTAGAAACAGGATATGTTGTTATTGGTGACAATCAGCATTTTAAGGGCTATACATTATTCCTTTGTAAAGAACACAAAATTGAACTGTTTCATTTGGATAGCAAGTATAAAATCAAATTTTTGGAAGAAATGTCTATTGTAGCTCAGGCTGTTTCCAAGGCTTTCGGTGCAGAGAAAATGAATTATGAGTTGTTAGGTAACGGTGAAACTCATTTGCATTGGCATTTGTTTCCGAGAGTCAGCGGAGATTTGGGAGAGTATGGGAATAACGGAAAAGGTCCTGTTTGGTGGTATCCGATAGATAAAATGTATAGTGATGATAACCGTCCATCAATAGATGAACTTAATGAAATGAAACAAAAACTATTATTGGAATTAGAAACTTTAACAGATAAGAATTTATTATGAACTTAACTTTCCGAAAAGCTACAATAGATGACCTCTTTGAAATACAGACCCTATACAAAAATGTAGTCGCACATATGCAGTCGAGCGGCATTGACCAATGGGACGAGGTTTATCCTACCAAGGATGATTTTATACAGGATATCGCAAGGGGAGAGATGACCCTTTGTCTGTCAGATGGAAAGGTTGCCGCCGCTTTTACGGTGAACACCTGTGCTGACGAGGAGTATTTTCATAACGATTGGCAGTACCCCGATGCTAAGTGGTGCGTGGTACATAGACTCTGCGTTTCTCCTCATCTTCAGCATAGCGGAATTGCAACTCAGGTAATGGAGTATGTAGAGAAAACTGCACTCTCCGAGGGTTTTGAGGCAATCCACCTTGATACCTTCTCAGGTAATCCAAAGGCTCTTGCTTTGTATCATAAGCTGGGCTTTGCTGATGTAGGCGAGGCTTATTGGCGCAAGGGCAGATTTATAATAATGGAGAAGAAACTGTAGGCGCCCTTGTGTAAAGGGAGCTGTCAGCGAAGCTGACTGAGGGATTGTCTGTTGTTTTCTATTTTGAATTCTAATTTAATTGCTATCATTATGTTTATTCTGCGTTATATATGAAATCATATTTCTATCAATTTCAAAGGATGATTATATGAACACATTTGAAAGAATATATGATGTTGTCAGAAAAATCCCCTATGGTAAGGTTGCCACCTATGGTCAGGTTGCACTCCTTGCAGGCAATCCTCGTTGGTCACAGGTGGTGGGATATGCTCTGCACTCAAACCCAGACCCTGATAATATTCCCTGTTTTCGTGTTGTAAACCGCTTCGGTGAGCCTTCATCAGCCTTTGTGTTCGGTGGCGTTAACCGACAGATAGAGCTTTTGCAATCAGAGGGGATAGAGGTCAAAGACGGCAGAGTTGACTTGTCCCGATATCTGTGGGACGGCAGGTGACGGCTTTGTATGCATATTATATGCAATGACTGCATATAGAACAAAAGCTTGCTTTGTGCAGGCTTTTTCTTTTTATCTGTCAATCTCTTTATGCATAATCACTATAGAACGCAGGTGTAGGGAGAGCCCCTTGGAAACTACTGAATAAATATTCATCTGCATTGTTGACAAATACTGCATTTTAACTTATACTTAACTGCATACTGACATTAGTCAGCAAGCGGTTTTCCGCATTATTTTAATGGAGGAATTACAATGAAAAAGTTATTATCACTTATTATGGCTGTCCTGATGCTCGCTACCCTTATGGTTGGTTGCACAGATAACACTGCAAAAACTGCAGAGGTTATTGAGGTTGACCTTACCGAAGAGTTTTATGCTTTCGGCGTTGACAAGGCACAGCCCGAGCTTCTTGCAAAGGTAAACACATTTATCGCTCAGATTAAGGAAGACGGCACACTTGATGCTATCTGTAACAAGTACTTCGGCGAGGGTACTCCTGAGGCTGTAGAGTCTGCAGAGTACGACGAGTCCAAGGAGCAGCTTGTTGTTGCAACAAATGCTGCTTTTGAGCCCTTCGAGTATATGGAGGGTGATAAGTACCTCGGTATTGATATGGAAATCGCAAAGCTTCTTGCTGATTACCTCGATATGGAGCTTGTTATCAACAATATGGACTTTGACGCAGTTTGCCTCTCTGTTGGTCAGCATAAGTGTGATATCGCTATGGCTGGTCTTACAATCAACGAGAAGCGTAAAGAGTCTGTTGACTTCTCTGAGTCTTACTACGAGGCTTCCCAGCGTCTTATCGTAAAGTCTGACGATACCACATTCGACGGTATCACATCTCCTGATGAGATTGAAGCAAAGCTCAACAGCCTTGGCAAGGATGTTAAGGTTGGTTACCAGAACGGCACAACAGGTCAGTTCTATGTTCAGGGTGATGCAGATTGGGGCTTTGATGGTCTTAATGTAACAGGCGTTGGTTATCAGAACGGCTCTCTCGCAGTTCAGGATATGCTCAACGGTAACCTTGATTATGTAATCATCGACAAAGAGCCTGCTATGTTCATCACAGAGTCTCTTAACGAGTTAGCATAATATTAAAAGTCAATACGAATACCTCACCTTACTCAGGTGAGGCATTTGTTTTATGTAAAGGTAAATTTTATGGGTAATTTTGATAGAAAAATTGAAATCTTTCTGGACTATATGTTAGCCGGCGAAGGTTACAAAATGGTTCTTTTAGGACTGAAGAACACAGCTATAATTGCTGTTCTCGGTCTTGTCATCGGTATCCTTATCGGTACGCTTATTGCAGCTGTCAGGGTGTCACCTAAATACAAGGGATTTATACGATTTCTCAATGGTGTCTGTAGCGTTTATGTTTCTTTCTTCCGAGGTACTCCTATTGTTGTGCAGTTGCTTCTTTTTTACTATGTTCTGTTTCCGCTGATGGGTGTCAATATCACCTCCGTCAATGTTTCTGTTCTTGTGTTCGGACTTAATAGCGGTGCTTACATATCAGAGATAATGCGTGGCGGTATTCTTTCTGTTGACGCAGGTCAGATGGAAGGCGGCCGTGCAATGGGACTGAGCTTTTCAGCAACTATGATGAAAATTGTCATCCCTCAGGCAATCAAGAATATCATTCCCACACTGGGCAATGAGTTCGTAGCTCTTGTTAAGGAAACATCAGTTGTAAGCTTTGTTGGTGCAACCGACCTTTACAAAGCCTTCAACACAGCAGGTACAAACTCCTATGAGTTTATGGTGCCTTATCTTGCAATGGCGGTTATCTACATTGTAATGGTACTGCTCATTAGCTTGCTTTTCAAAGTAATTGAGGGGAGGTTGAGGAAAAGTGATAAGAGTTTGTAATCTCAGAAAAGCATTTGGTGAAAATGTAGTCCTTGACGGTATTAACCTTGAAATTAAAAAGGGCGAAATCGTTGTTATTCTCGGGCCCTCAGGCTCAGGTAAATCAACCCTCCTCAGATGCCTCAACTGTATGGAGGACCCCACATCAGGTAACATCTTTTTCCACGATGTAGATATTGCCGATATGAAGGTGGATATTAATGTTCATCGCCAGAAAATGGGTATGGTTTTCCAGCATTTTAATCTTTTCAAAAATAAGACAGTGCTTCAGAATATGACCCTTGCACCTGTCTATGTTGCAAAGAAAAAGGCACGCAAGGCAAGACTAAGAAAGTTTTTCAAAAAAGCTTATGAACCTGCAGACATCCGTTCTCTTAAAGAGATTAACGCTACAGCCAAATCTGAGGCTTTGGAACTCCTTGCCAGAGTCGGTCTTCAGGATAAAGCAGATGCATATCCTGCTACACTCTCTGGCGGACAGCAGCAGCGTGTAGCCATTGTCCGTGCACTTTGTATGAAGCCTGATGTTATGCTTTTTGATGAGCCTACCTCAGCCCTTGACCCTGAGATGGTAGGAGAGGTACTGGATGTTATGCGCTCCCTTGCACAGGAGGGTATGACAATGGTTGTTGTTACTCACGAAATGGGCTTTGCAAGAGAGGTAGCTTCCCGTGTGCTCTTTATCGACGAGGGTATTGTTCTTGAGGACGGCACACCTGCAGAGATTTTTGATACTCCCAAACATCCCAGACTTCAGCAGTTCCTGCAGAAGATTCTTTAATAATCAAACATTTATTGTTTATTGCACCGCTGATTTACGGCGGTGCATTTTTTATATTCAGAATCAGCACCACACTGTACACTAAAGCATAAAATACCACAAGAAAATATGAAATGTTGTGGTGTATTTTATGAAGACAGGCTGCGGCTCTTTTGCAATAATCGGCGGTGATAAACGCCAGCTTTACTGTGCGCGTTCTCTTTGTGATGATGGCTTCGCCGTTGCGCTTGGAGGCTTTGACTCAGTAGCAGAAATGAAAAATATAGAGATAACAACTCCCTTTGAAGCGGCGCTTATGAGCGAGGTTATTATTTTGCCCTTGCCCTGTGTGAATCAGAAAGGTCTGATACCCGCACCTTTTTCCAAGGAGGATATCACTCTTACAGGGGAGCTTGTATCTGCTATGAAAGGCAAAAGAATATTCTGCGGTATGAAGGAGCGTCTTGAGTCTGTCTGTCCTGTGCTGTCATCAAGCACTTATGATTACTATGACCGTGAGGAATTTGCTGTGTGCAATGCTGTTGCAACTGCAGAGGGAGCTCTGGAAATTGCAATGCGTTCCTTTGAGGGAACAATCAACGGAGCTAAATGTCTTGTGTGCGGCTACGGCAGAATCGGTAAGGCACTGTCTTCAATGCTAAAGAATTTGGGTGCAGACCTTACCGTCAGTGCCCGTAAGCCCTCAGACCTTGCGTGGATTGAGCTGTCAGGTATAAAGGCTGTGAGAACAGATGAATTATACAAGCAGGAAGGTTTTGATATTATCTTCAATACAATTCCTGCCAAGATACTCACCTGTGTGCTCCTTGCAAAGATAGCCTTGCACGCAGTGATAATTGACCTTGCCTCAGGTGACGGGGGAGTGGATAAATATGCCGCAGAGCGTCTCGGCGTTACTCATATTCATGCCTTATCACTTCCCGGTAAGGCTGCTCCCAAAACCGCAGGAGAGATAGTTAAAAAGACAATTTATCATATTCTTGAGGAGGATGACAGGTGACAGGAGTAACCGTCGGCTACGCTTTGTGCGGCTCTTTCTGCACCTTTTCGAAAACAATTCCCCAGATAAAGGAGCTTGTAAGCCGTGGGTATAAGGTCCTGCCCATAATGTCAGAAACCGCCTACACCACAGATACACGCTTCGGAAAAGCAGAGGAGTTTATTTCGGAAATAGAGAGAATAACCGAAAACAAGATAATACACACTATATCAGGGGCAGAGCCCATAGGTCCTAAGAAAATGTGCGACCTGCTTGTTATAGCCCCCTGTACAGGCAACACACTGTCAAAGCTTACAAACGGTGTCACTGACACTGCTGTTACAATGGCGGCTAAATCTCATCTGAGAATCAAACGCCCTGTGCTTCTGTGCATTGCTACCAATGACGGCTTAGGCGCATCAGCTCAGAACATCGGCAGACTTCTGAACACAAGGAATTTTTATTTTGTTCCCTTTGGTCAGGATGACCCTGCTACAAAGCCTAATTCTCTTGTGGCAAGGTTTGAGCTGATACCCGATTGCGTGGAGTCTGCTCTGGAGTGCAAGCAGTACCAGCCTGTTATAGTGTAGCTTTAGTGTAAGGACGCTGTGCTGTACAGCGTCCTTTCCTGTGTTGCAAATTTTTGATTGTTGTGTTATCATCATTATAGAATATTAATCGAGGTGTTTACTATGAAATATTGCTCCTCTTGCAAACATATTGTTAATTCCGATGCACAGCAGTGTGACTTGTGTAGCGGTGCTGTTGCTGATATCAGCCCTGAGAGTGCAGTTTGTGTTGTAACCGTAAAGGGCAGAATGATATCTCTGCTTGAGAATCCCCTGAAAGATGTGGGCATACCCTGCTCCTTTGTCAAGACAGAGGGAGATGTATACAACGAGCTTAACGCCAAGGTCAATGCAGAGAGCGATTTTGATTTGCTTGTGCCCTTTGAGTATTACCGGAAGGCGTTTGATGTGTGTTTGGGGTTAGGTTTTGTATCTCCCGAGGACAGGCTTGTTCCTGAATCAGAGGACACCTCATCTGCTCCCACTCAGACTTATGAAGAAAAATTTGAGCAGAAAAACGGAGTCAAGCATCGTACATGGCAGATGATTTGGATGATATTATTTATCATAGCCGCCTGCCTTGTTATATGGGGCATTGACTTTGTAGCTCACTACTTTAATCCCTACTTAACATAATCACAGGTGATGCTATGAATAACAATATCCATGTTACTGCTGTGATAGTTGCCGCAGGTAACTCAACCCGTATGCAGGGCTCAATCAGCAAGCAGTTTATTCCATTGCTGTCAAAGCCTGTCATAGCCCATACACTCTCTGCCTTTGAAATCGCAAACACTATCAGCGAAGTGGTAATAGTCTGCAGAGAATGTGACCGCCTGCAGATTGAAGAAATAGTCGCTGAGGAATCTTGCAAAAAGGTCAGTTCCTTTGCTCTTGGTGGTGCAACCCGTTCTGAAAGTGTTACAGCAGGTATCAATGCCGCAAGTGCTGATACAACTCATTTTGCAATCCACGACGGAGCCCGTCCTCTTATTCTGCCTGATGATATCGACAGGGTAGTCTGTGCAGGAATAGAAAACGGCGCCGCCGCTTTGGCAATACCTGTCACGGATACTATCAAGGTTGTAGACGATGAGGGCTTTATTATCGATACACCCTTGCGTTCAACACTCAGAGCTGCTCAGACTCCACAGGTGTTTGAGAAGGAGCTGTACTTAAAAGCTCTTGAACAGAACATTGGTGCAGACTTCACAGACGATTGTGCACTTGTAGAGACCGTAGGTGCAAAGGTTCAGATTGTAATAGGAGATTATACTAATATAAAAGTTACCACACCTCAGGATGTTCCTCTTGCAGAGGGAATCCTCAGAAAACGAGCAGGGAAGGAGTAATAATATGTTCAGAATAGGACACGGCTACGATGTGCACCGACTGACTTCGGGCAGACCTCTTATCATCGGCGGCGTGACAATTCCCTTTGAGCTTGGACTTGATGGCCACTCTGATGCTGATGTGCTTGTCCACGCAGTAATGGATGCTCTCCTTGGTGCGGCGGCACTTGGGGATATCGGCGGACTTTTTCCTGATACTGACCCTGCCTACAAAGGTGCAGACAGCATAAAGCTTCTGGAACAGGTGGTAGCTGTGCTTAAAGATAAAGGCTACTCAGTAGGCAATATCGACGCAACCTTGATTGCACAGAAGCCAAAAATCAAGCCTTATCTTCTTTCAATGCGTGAGAATATAGCAAGGGCCTGCAATGTGGATATTGATGCAATTAATGTCAAAGCCACCACAGAAGAAAAATTAGGCTTCACAGGTACTATGCAGGGTATGTCAGCCCACGCAGTCTGTATTATTAATAAAGCCTGACCTTTTAATATGAATACATAAAGCACTTCTCTCATATTTATTCAATGAATATGAAAGAGGTGCTTTTTATGTTTTCAAAGAGAAATTTTTTAATCCGCTGTTCACGGCGACTTGTGTCTGTGATTATTGTTTGTACACTGTTTGTATCATTGCTTGTTTTCAGCCCTGTCTCAGTATCAGCCTTGTCCGCCGAAGAAATATCCGCACCTTCGGCAATTCTTATTGAACCTGTCACAAAGACAGTTATGTTTGAGAAGAATTCCCACGATGTGCGTGCCTGTGCTTCTATTACAAAGGTTATGACTCTTATTCTTGTGTTTGAAGCCATTGACAGCGGCAGGATTGCCTATGATGATACAGTTACCGCTTCAGCTCACGCCGCTTCAATGGGCGGCTCCGATATCTGGCTTGAAACAGGAGAGACCATGTCCGTCTACGATATGATAAAGGCTGTGGTAGTTGCCTCTGCCAACGATGCCGCAGTTGCTCTTGCAGAGCATATCTGTGGCACAGAGGAGGAGTTTGTATCAAAAATGAACGAGAAAGCCAAAACTCTTGGTATGAATGAAACTGTGTTCAAAAACTGTAACGGGCTTGACGAGGAGGGTCATGTCACATCAGCCTACGATGTAGCCCTCATGTCAGCAGAGCTCATAACTCACGAAGATATATTTGAGTTCAGCTCAATCTGGCTTGATTATCTGAGAGGCGGAGAGACTCAGATAGTTAATACAAATAAACTCCTTAAATCCTACACAGGTATCACAGGACTAAAGACAGGCACCACGAGTCAGGCAGGAAGTTGTATGTCAGCTACTGCACACCGTGACGGTATGTCTCTTGTAGCAGTAGTCCTCGGCTGTGATACAGGTACTGCAAGATTTTCCGACAGTGCCAAACTTCTGGATTACGGTTTTGCCAACTATAAAACAGAAAAGCTCGTTTTACCTGAGGAGTGTCTTACTCCCGTTAAGGTCAAGGGCGGTATGCAGTCACAAGTGACACTTCAGTGTGAAATTTCAGATAGCGTGTTGTTGCCAAAGGGTAACTCAGAAGCTGTGACATCAGAGTTTGAAGTATTAGAGGAGCTTGAAGCACCTGTAGAAAAGGGAAGTATAGTGGGAAAACTTACATATTCTTACGCTGGCTCCACCATTGATGAGTATAATATTGTTACCGATTGTGCTGTTGAGGCTATGTCTTTTGGTGCAGTTTATAAACTTTTGTGGCAAAATTTATGTTCTTTGTGAGTTTTTACAAATAATTTAGTGAAATTGTAAAATCCTCCTTGCATTATGCTGTGAAATATAGTATAATACCAATAACTAAAACTCAGTGCGCGAGGTCGCACATATATTGGAGGATTACAATGCCTACTTATCTTTCTGACAAACATGTATCAGGCTTTGTCTCACAGGAGGAGCTCACAGCTATCGCTCCCCAGGTCAAGGCAGCACACGAGGCTCTGCACACAGGCACAGGTCTGGGTAACGACTTCATCGGTTGGCTGACTCTGCCCACAGATTATGACAAAGAAGAATTTGCACGCATCAAGGCTGCAGCCGAGCGTATCAAGAAAAACACAGATGTGTTCATCGTTATCGGTATCGGCGGCTCTTATCTGGGCGCCAGAGCAGCTATCGAGTTCCTTACTTCTCCCAACTACAACGCTCTTGCTAAGGACACTCCTCAGATCTACTACGCTGGTAATTCTATCAGCTCCACAGCTCTTTCAGAGCTTATAGACCTGTGTGAGGGCAAGGATGTATCTATAAATATGATTTCAAAGTCAGGTACTACCACTGAGCCTGCTATTGCTTTCCGTGTTCTCAGAGAGCTTCTTGAGAACAAGTATGGCAAAGAGGGTGCAAAGGAGCGTATCTACTGCACAACCGACAAGGCACGCGGTACACTCAAGCAGCTTGCTGACCGTGAGGGCTACGAGACCTTCGTTGTTCCCGATGATGTTGGCGGCAGATACTCTGTGCTCACAGCAGTTGGTCTTCTTCCCATTGCTGTTGCAGGGGCAGATATCGATGCTCTTATGGCAGGTGCACAGAAGGCACAGGCTGATTTTGACAACGACGATGTATTCACCAACGATTGCTACAAGTACGCAGCACTTCGTAACTGCCTCTATCGCAAGGGCAAGACTACAGAAGTTCTGGTATCTTATGAGCCTGCTTTCACCATGATGTCTGAGTGGTTTAAGCAGCTCTATGGCGAGAGTGAAGGTAAGGACAACAAGGGTATCTTCCCTGCAAGTGTTGTTTTCTCTACTGACCTGCACTCTATGGGACAGTACATTCAGGACGGCAGAAGAGACCTCTTCGAGACCGTTGTACTTTTCGACAAATGCAAAAGGGAAATCACAATCGGTACAGACCCTGAGAATGTAGACGGACTCAACTTCCTCTGCGGCAAGACAATGGACTTCATTAACAGAAAAGCTTTTGAGGGTACAGTTCTTGCTCACAATGACGGTGGAGTTCCCAATATCGTACTCAATGTCTCCGAGATGACAGAGTCAGAGCTTGGCTATCTCATCTACTTCTTTGAGAAGGCTTGCGCTATCTCCGGTTATCTCCTTGGTGTAAATCCCTTTAACCAGCCCGGCGTAGAGAGCTACAAGAAGAATATGTTTGCTCTCCTCGGCAAGCCGGGATACGAGCAGGAAAAAGCAGCCTTGGAAGCAAGACTGGTCTAAAAAACATTACGGAGGTAAAACTTATGGTAACACTCATTATCGGCAAAAAGGGTTCGGGCAAAACAAAGAAGCTCATCGCACTGGCAAACGATACTGCAGCAGCATCCACAGGCAATGTTGTAGTTATTGAGAAGGGCTCCAAGCTCACCTATGACATCACACATAAAGCTCGTCTTATCGACTCTGATCATTACGAGATCAGCGGTTATGATATGCTTCTCGGATTCCTCTCCGGTATCTGTGCAGGCAACTACGATGTATCTGACATCCTTGTTGATTCTACCTTCAAGATTTGTCCCACAGCTATTGAGGGCCTTGAGGAGTTTATCACAAAGGTAAACAAGCTTGCTGAGGATAGCGATACAAAAATCACATTCCTCATCTCTGCAGCAGAGGAGGACCTCCCTGAGGGTCTCAAGGCTGTTTGCGAGGCTATCTGATAGTCACTAAGCTTAAATCATTGAAGTGCCACGGTTTATCTGTGGCACTTTTTCTGTGCACAATATGTTATGCCGGCATAAAAATTCCTCCTATACACAATATGTTGCAGAATATATAACTAAATCCTGCCTAAAAACCATAAATATCGGCAATTTCTATATTGACAAACCGCCGACTACAGGATATAATATTAAACGATGTTTTATTATGCGTCATTGTGTTTTTGAGGTGTTATATGGTTTTTGACCTTAAAGAAGTTTTCGAACGCGACGGAGCTGCTAAGACAGTCAGCTTCGAACTGGCAATTAGCGATATCGAAATTGATGGGGGATATCCGTTTAACTCTCCTGCTAAAGTGACCGCTACAGCCTGCAACAAAACAGGAATAGTTCATCTGTATATCAATGCAGACTTTGTCTACAACCGTCCCTGCGACCGTTGTATGAAGCCTCTCGTAGAGGATATGGAGTATTCCTTTGAGCATCGGCTAATACCGTCCCTTTGCGGTGACGACGATGGCGACTATATTGAAACTCCCGATTATCGCCTTGAACTCGATGAGTTGGTCCTGAGCGATATTTTGCTTGAGCTTCCTCTCAAGTACCTTTGCAGTGAAGATTGCAAGGGTCTCTGTACCACCTGCGGTGCAGACCTTAATGAGGGTGAGTGCTCCTGTAATAACCGCCCAATCGACCCTCGACTCGAGGTTTTAAGACAGTTACTTGATTAACACATAAATATAAGGAGGACTGTAAAATGGCAGTACCAAAGAACAAACATTCACAGGCAAGAAGAGACAAGAGACGCTCCAATGTTTGGAAGCTTGATGCTCCTGCACTGAGCACATGCCCCAACTGCGGTGAGTTCAAAGCTCCCCACAAGGTATGCGCAAACTGCGGCATGTACAACGGCAGACAGGTTATCGCTGTTAAAGAGGACTAATTCTTACAGAATTACTCTCAATGCTAAGTAAGACAAAAGATACAAGGCGGCAGTATATCTGACCGCCCTTTTGTTTTTTTAGGCTTCCTCTGATTGAGGGAGTTGTCAGCTATGCTGATTGAGGGAGAGAATTTATTTGTTTCTGTTTATTCAGTTTTACTGTGTAAGAAAGTTTTCTAATACCTTTTAGGAGGTGCCACAGTGGCAGTTATAGTCAATTCCGTAATTCCCGGTAGCAGCGCTGACCGCTGCGGTATCAAAGCAGGGGACACTCTGCTTACTCTTAACGGACACGAAATAGTCGATGTTCTTGATTATCGTTTTTATCAGCTTGAGCGTGAGGTTGCAGTTGAGTTTATATCAAGCGGAGTTAAGCAGACAGCAATCGCTCGCAAGCCTGAGTATGACGAGCTTGGTATGGAGTTTGATTCCTATCTTATGGATAAGGAGCATTCCTGCCGCAACAAATGTATCTTCTGTTTTATCGACCAGATGCCCAAGGGTATGAGGGAGACGCTGTACTTCAAGGATGATGACAGCCGCCTGTCTTTCCTGTTTGGTAACTACATCACCCTTACAAATCTGTCAGAGCACGAGATTGAGCGTATCATCACGATGCATATAAGCCCTGTGAACATCTCTGTTCATACTACAAACCCGGAGCTTCGCTGTATGATGATGAATAACCGCTTTGCAGGTAAGTCCCTTGAGGCTATGAAGCGTTTTGCTGATGCAGGAATTGATATGAACTGTCAGCTTGTTATCTGCCCCGGTATCAACGACGGCAGGGAGCTGGAGCGTTCGCTTACAGATTTAGAGGCATTGGGCGTCAATTCTGTTGCAATTGTTCCTGTAGGTCTTACAGACCATAGGGAAGGACTCTATCCTCTGACACCTTTTAACAAAGACTCTGCAAATGCAGTGCTTGATATCGTGGACAAATTTGGCGATGCTTGTGCCCACAAGTACGGCAGACGCATAATGTTTGCCTCAGACGAACTCTATATCCTTGCTGAGCGTGATATCCCTGAATCCGAATTCTACGAGGATTATCCTTGCCTTGAAAATGGCGTGGGATTAATTGCATTGCAGAAAGAGGAGTTCATATTTGCACTTGAGGATGCAGAGGGTGACCCTGACTTAATCCGTAACAAAACCATCGCCTGCGGTGTCAGTGCTGCACCATATCTTCGTGAGCTGTGTGATATGCTCCACGATAAATTCCCCAATGTCCGTGTAAATGTTTCTCCTATTGTCAATGATTTCTTTGGGAGAATGATTAATGTGTCAGGACTTATAGTGGGTAATGACCTTATATCTCAGCTTAAAAATAAGGATTTAGGGGATGGAGTACTCATTCCTGTTTGTATGCTTCGCCGTGATGAGGATGTATTCCTTGATGATATCACGGTTGATGAGGCTTCAGCACAGCTCGGTGTTCCCGTTGTATCTGTACAGAGCAGCGGAGAAGCCTTGCTTGATGCAATTATAAGATAAGAAAACAATTTCATTTTATATAAAGAAAGGAGAGTGGGAAATATGGCAAAGCCCGTAATTGCTATTGTCGGCAGACCTAATGTCGGCAAGTCAACCCTGTTCAA
The DNA here is from genome assembly GCA_017473775.1 of Ruminococcus sp. Lineage (GTDB taxonomy): Bacteria > Bacillota > Clostridia > Oscillospirales > Acutalibacteraceae > Ruminococcoides. The sequence continues at coordinate 52,001 of JAFUJH010000060.1, read as the reverse complement.
TAAGCTTACAGGTCAGCGTATTTCTATTGTTGACGATACACCCGGTGTAACCCGTGACAGAATCTATGGTGAAGTTGAATGGCTGGGCAGACACGCAACTCTTATAGATACAGGCGGTATCGAGCCTTATTCCGATGATATCATCCTCTCTCAGATGAGACGCCAGGCACAGCTTGCAATCGAGACAGCAGATGTTACAATTCTTGTGACAGATGTCCGCTCAGGTCTTGTAGCAACAGATGCCGAGGTTGCCCAGATGCTCCAGAAAAGCGGCAAGCCCGTTGTCCTCTGTGTCAACAAGTGTGACCGTATAGGTGAGCCTGACCCTGATTTCTACGAGTTTTACAACTTAGGTCTCGGTGAGCCCATACAGGTATCCTCTGTACACGGCCACGGTACAGGCGACCTGCTTGATGCAGTGTTTGACCTTATCCCTGAGAGCGACTACGAGGATACAGATTCCGAGGTTATCTCTGTTGCCATTATCGGCAAGCCTAATGTAGGTAAATCCTCACTGGTAAACAGAGTCACAGGTCAGGAGCGAAGCATTGTTTCCAACATTGCAGGTACTACTCGTGACAGCATCGACTCCAAGGTTTCAAATTCTCACGGTGAGTTTATATTCATTGATACAGCAGGTATCCGCCGTAAGAATAAAGTAGACAACGCTATCGAAAAATACAGCATCATCCGTGCAAAAATGGCTATCGAACGATGTGATGTCTGTGTTATTATGATTGATGCTGAGGAGGGCCCCACCGAGCAGGATACCAAGATTGCCGGTATGGCACATGAGGCAGGCAAGGGATGTATAATCTGCGTCAATAAATGGGACGCTATCGAGAAGGACGACAAGACAATGAGCGAGTTCAGAAAGCAGCTTGACCTGGATTTCGGCTTTATGTCCTATGCACCTACACTCTTTATTTCAGCCAAGACAGGACAGCGTATTGACCGACTCTTTGAGCTTATCAAGTATGTGGCAAACACTAATGCTATGCGTATCAAGACAGGTGTCCTTAACGAGCTTCTTGCTGAGGCTACTGTTCGTGTTCAGCCTCCCTCAGATAAGGGCAGACGACTGAAGATTTACTATATGACCCAGCCCAGCACCAAGCCTCCCACATTCGTATTCTTCTGCAATAACGCCGAGCTGTTCCATTTTTCGTATCAGCGTTATCTGGAGAACAGAATCAGAGAGACCTTTGGTCTGGAGGGTACTCCTATCCGTATCGTAGTCCGTGAGAGAGGAGACAAGGATTAATGCAGTTTATTACAATTTATTGGTGGAGAATTCTTTTGTGCGCACTTATCTCATATCTTCTTGGCAGTTTCAGCTTTGCTGTAATATTCACAAAGCTTTCAAGCAAGAAGGATGTAAGAGAAATGGGCTCTGGTAACGCAGGCTTTACTAATGTGTTGCGTAGCGTTGGCGTGGTCCCTGCCATATTCACCTTTGTTTTTGATTGCCTCAAAGGCATTATCGCTGTGCTTATTACAATGTGGATATTCAATATGCCCTTTGATAATGCAGGTATTGAAGCTCTTTCAGAGGGACTGAGGTTTGAGTTCAACGCATACGGAAAGTACCTTGCAGGTGTGTTCTGTGTATTAGGTCACAGCTTCCCTGTGTTCTTCGGATTTAGAGGAGGCAAGGGTATTACCACAATGGCAGGAATTCTGCTTGTTCTTAATCCGATGCCCTGGATGCTTGTGCTGACTTTGGCAGTGTGGTTTGCGTTCTTCCTTTCTACAAAGATTATCTCTGTAGCATCTCTTGCTTGTACTATTGCAATTGTTGTGTGGAATTTTGTAATCACATTCTTCTTTGTGTACAAGCCTTCAATCGGTACTGATGTTCCAATCAGACTCAACTATGTAATCGTCACAACTGTGATTATGTTCTTCATTGGTCTGTTCGTTGCTATAATGCACAGAGATAACATCAAGCGCCTTATCCGCGGTGAAGAAAAGAAAATCAAAGCAAAAAAAGCCTGATGCTTTAAGCAGGCTATATCTGATAAAATAGCACCTTCTTTTGCAGAAGGTGCATTTTTATGTGGAAAAACCTTGACTACCGACTCAAAAGGTTTTACAATTTATGTATAACTTATATCAAAGGAGTTTTTACAATGGATTGTATTTTTTGCAAAATTATAAACGGCGACATTCCTTCAACAAAGGTTTACGAGGACGATAAAATCCTTGCTTTTGAGGACATAAATCCCTGTGCACCTGTTCATGTTGTTATTATTCCTAAAGACCACTTGCTCACCTGTGCTGATGATATCACAGAAGAGAACAGTGGTATCATTGCATATATCTTTTCAAAGATTCCTGAGATTGCACGCATCAAAGGACTTACTAACGGATACCGCATTGTCAACAACTGCGGCGAGGATGGAGCACAGACAGTGCGTCACATTCACTTCCATCTTGTTGGCGGTACCAAATTAACCGAAAAGATTTGTTGATTTATAGGGGGATAATATGAGCACTACTTATAAAATGACAATTGCAGGCTGTGAGCGTGAGCTTGAGATGTTCGCTGTAAACGAGCACCTTGACATTGCCGCATTTATTCTTTTTAATGATGTAGAGATTACAGAGAAAGCGGCAACTGAACTGCTGAAGGCTTGCCCTGAACACGATGTTGTGCTCACTGCAGAGGCTAAGTCTATTCCTCTTGCATATGAGTTTGCCCGTCAGGGTTGCGGTCAGTATGTGGTAGCACGCAAGGGACTCAAGGTTTATATGAGGAATCCCGTCAGCGTTACCGTTAAGTCTATCACCACTGCTTCTCAGCAGACACTACACCTTGGACAGACTGAGGTCAAGGCTATCCGCGGTAAGCGTGTACTTATTCTTGATGATGTTATCTCCACAGGCGAGAGCCTCAAGGCGATGGAACAGCTTGTAGAGGCTTCCGGCGGTATTGTGGTTGGCAAGGCGGCTATCCTTGCAGAGGGTGACGCCGCAGACAGAGAGGATATTGTTTTCCTTGAGAAGCTTCCTTTGTTCTTTAAATAATGCTATGCATATCAGATAATATTAAGGATTGATTTTTATGAAACGGCTGTTGGGACTCACAGGCATTACTTGTCTTTGTGCACTGACAGCCTGTTTTTATTTTGAGGAGTCTGTCGTATTTATAGCTGGTATTGTCTCGCTTGTCTTGTTTGTTGTGTCAATGCTTGTGCCCTCAGTGAGGAAGGAGGGCACCCTGCCGCTTGCTTTTGCTACTATTGCTGTTTGTGTAATGTTGTTTATGGGTTATACCCACCTGTATGTACAGCCTCTGCAACAGACATATGAGGGCAAGACCTGTCAGGTTACAGCAGTGCAGAAAAAGGAAGTATATATGCAAGGCAAATATTATTGCTATGAGCTGGATGTAAGTACTATAGGCGGCGAGCAGGTCAATACAGGTTTGTTGCTGTATTCCCGTGAGCATATATTTTCAGAACCTTATGACGAGGTGTGTTTTGAGGGTGAGCTTACTCAGTGCGTATATAGCGGCGAGATGTCCAAGCGTTTGTTTTTAAGGTGCCACTTGCCCGATGAGGATGCAGTAGTAGAGGTCACAACTCCTGATAAAAAGCCTTTGATGTATCATATCATCCGCCTCAGAAGCTATCTTAGGACATCCTTGTATATGGAGCTGCCTTATGATACAGCAAGCTTTGCTTCTGCTGTGCTTCTCGGGGATAAGCACGCTATATCCGATGAGGTCACAGACCTTCTGCGTCTGTGCGGACTTTCTCATATATCAGTAGTATCAGGACTGCACCTGTCCATAATTGCGGCTGTTTTCAAAAAAATCTTCAGAGCAATGTTTCGTAACAAGTATGTGTATACATTTCTGACAGTACTTGCAATTCTGAGTTTTGCACTTCTGACAGGTTTTGGTATTCCTGTTATTCGCTCAGCGGTTATGCTGATTATTTTCAATATCGGTAACCTTGTATCCAGACGCAGTGACTCACTTAATTCTATCGGTGCGGCGGCACTTCTTATACTTCTGCCTAACCCGTATGCAGTGGGTGATATAGGAATGCTCCTGTCCTTCTTTGCAACTATAGGTATTGTGGTGTGGAGCGATAAACTCTCTGCTCCTGTAAAGCTCAGAGTTGATAACCTGTGGATAATGCAGTTTAGCGTAGTCAGATTTGTTACAGATACCATAGTTTATTCTGTAGTCTGCAGTGTATGTGCCACTGTCTGGACACTGCCCATTTCTATTATTTTCTTTGGTGGTTTTTCTCTTGTATCTGTTGTTGCAAACCTGCTGACGGTGCCGTTCCTTACAATTGTGATTATATGTGCCGCCTTGTGTGCACTTTTGCATCATATAGAATTCCTGCCTCTGCTAAGTGATATCTTCGGTTTTGTGGTGAATCTGTATTATGAGTACCTGATATTTATATGTTCTTCTCTGTCAAAGCTTCCCTTCGCATATATAAATACGGATAAGATATATTTTTATATCTGGCTGGCAGTAACTCTCTTTCTGATTGCTGTAGCACTTCTTATTGACAGCAAAGCAGGTTATAGAATAACAGTGGCGTTCTCACTGCTGATTTTGCTGTGGAGTGCCTTTGCGTATAATCTGAGCCGTGAGTCTGTCATAACTTTACATATACCTGATACAGGCACTGCTTTGTCTGTAGTTGCCGAGAGCACAGACGGCTATGCTGTGCTCAGTTGTGGCGGCAGTAAATGGAGTGGATATGTGCTTGAAGAAGTGATACAAGACCTTTCATCACAGGGCAGGAATGTACTTGTGTCTACATCTGAGGAAAATTCTTTCCTTTATGCAGAAAATCTGATGAATGAGTTTGACTATGAAAGAGTTTTGCTGTATGATAATAACAGTACTTATACTTCGGCAGAAGTTAGCACATACACATCAGAACAAACCCTGTATCTCTGGGATAAACTGAAGGTTGAGCTTATGCCTGCGGATGGTGTTGTATATGAGTACATTACAGCAGGGGATACAGACATCCTGATTCTGCCCGATGGAGCAGATGCCATCAGTATTCAGCAAGAATACAGAACTCCCGATATTATCATAACCCATAGATTTGTTGACAATATAGGACTTCTGAGCTGTGATACACTTATAATACCCGGTGATGATTATATGTCTCTGGCAACAGCAGAGATATCAGCTCCCATTGCGAATAAGATTATTACAGGTATGGATATCGTTTATGATATAAAGATTAATTAGTGAGGTAGCTATGGCTTATCTTGATGAAAAAAGCTTCAAAAAGCATATATCATCAAAAAAATTCAATAATATATATGTAATATTCGGTGACGAGAAGTATCTTGTAAAGTTTTACACCAAAGAGCTTGTCACAGCTGTTGCAGGCAAAGAGCCTTCAGAGTTTGCGTTCCATCAGTTTTCATCTGATGCAGATATCCAATCTATTGCAGATGCAATCGGTGCAGTGCCTTTTATGGCAGACTACAATTGCGTTCTTGTAACAGATATGGATTTGAACAAGCTTTCCAAGGAGCAGTACGATTCCTTTATGGATGTGCTAAGTTCTGTTCCGCTTTCAACAGTAGTTATCTTCAGTTTTACTGCACTTTCCCAAAAGGATAAGGCGTCTGATAAATCAGACTCAGATGATAAGAAGAAGCGAAGCCGCTTCAAGCCCTTCTGCACTGCTGTGGATAAAATGGGTATGGGTGCAGTTGCAGAGATTAATATGCGTTCTGCTACAGCACTGGAGCATCAGCTTTCTACATGGGCTGATAAGGTAGGCAAGAAGCTGTCACTGCCTGTTGCATCAAGGATTATCTATTATTGCGGTACAGATTTGTCTGCATTGAGGCTGGAGCTTGACAAGGTTTGTGCCTATGCAGGAGAAAGCGACGAAATAACTCTTGAGATGGTGGAAGCTACAGTTATCAAAAAGCTGGAAGCAAAGGTCTTTGATATGGTAGATAATGTAATCTACGGCAATACAGACAAAGCCTACACTCAGCTTTATCAGTTGTTTGCTCAGCGTGAGGAGGTACGGGACATACTCCGTATTCTGGGATTTGCCTATGTAGATTTGTACAGAGCGCGGGTTACTGTTACCTCAGGAGGTATAATGAAGGATACCGCAGATTTCTTCAAATACGGAAATCGTTCGTGGGTGCTTAATAAAGCTCCCAAAAAGGCAGAGAAGCTGTCTACCAATGCCCTGCGTGAGAGTCTTGACGCAATAGTGAGCCTCAGCGCAAAGCTTAACTCAACAACAATGAATGAGGAAGCCGCTCTGGAGAAGCTCATTGCAGACCTGATGCTTATTGCAAAAAGGGAGCTTGATTATGCTTAAAATCAAAGAAGCTGTCATTGTAGAAGGCAAGTACGACAAACAGCGGCTCAGTGAATTTATTGATGCTCCCATAATCACCACATCCGGCTTCAGAGTATTTAAGGATAAAGAAAAGCAGAGTTTAATTCGCAGGCTCGCACAGGACAGAGGCATTGTGATTATGACTGACAGTGACTCCGCAGGCTTTGTTATCCGTAATTTCTTACGAGGTATAATTCCTGATTCAGAGATAAAACACTGTTATATCCCACAGATAAAAGGTAAAGAAAAACGCAAGGCTGCTCCTTCCAAGGAGGGGTATCTGGGCGTTGAGGGATTGAGTGCCGATATTCTCAGAGAAGCTCTCATAAAAAGCGGCGTAGATGTAGGGCAGGGGACTCAGACTAAATGCACATCTCCTTTGACTAAGACGGATATGTTTGAGTTAGGGTTATCAGGCAGGGATAATTCTGCCGAGCTCAGACGCAGGCTTATGTCAGAGTTGGGACTTCCTACATATCTTTCAGCCAACGCCCTCCTTGATGTGTTAAATTCTTTGTATTCTAAGGAAGAAGTGCTTGACAAACTGAAATCTATGTAATATAATTAAATCAACAAAACAGTAATCATTACTGTTTTTAATAAATAAAATTAAAGAGGTGCTATTATGAATCTTAAAGGATCAAAGACCGAGGCTAACCTTCAGGCAGCTTTTGCAGGTGAGTCTCAGGCAAGAAACAAGTACACATATTTTGCTTCCAAGGCGCGTTCCGAGGGCTATGTTCAGATTGCTCAGATTTTTGAGGAAACAGCAAACAACGAGAAAGAGCACGCAAAGCTCTGGTTCAAGCATCTGGAGGGTATCGGCACTACAGCTCAGAACCTTGCAGCAGCTGCAGAGGGTGAGAACTACGAGTGGACAGATATGTACGCTACTTTTGCTAAAGAAGCAAGAGAAGAAGGCTTCGACGCTATTGCTGACCAGTTCGAGGGCGTAGCAGCTATCGAGAAGGCTCACGAGGAGCGTTATCGCAAGCTTCTCCAGAATGTAACAGAGGGCGAAGTTTTCAAGAAGGGCTCTATTGTTATCTGGGAGTGTGGCAACTGCGGTCACATCGTTATCGGTACAGAGGCTCCTGAGATTTGCCCTGTATGCTTCCATCCCCAGGCTCACTTCAAGATTAAGGCTGAGAACTATTAATCCATCTTTTCTTGACAATAAAAATCAGAGGTGCTGTATTTACGGCACCTCTTTTTTGTGTTCCTGTGTATTAATACCGTTATTATGTGCATCCTATACTCAGGTGATTAATATGCTGAAAACCTTGAGAAAGGATTTGCTTTTGTTCTCTGCAGGGGGAATTGCTTATGGTGCAGTGGAGCTTATCTGGAGACAGCGTACCCATTGGACCATGATACTCACAGGCGGTGCCTGCTTCCTTGCACTGTATAAGCTGTACGGCAGATTTCCGCAGCTTTCTATGCCGGAGAGGTGTGTTCTCGGCTCGCTTGTAATAACAAGCCTTGAATTCGCTGTGGGCTGTGTTGTAAACCTTGGCTTTGGCTTGGGAGTCTGGGATTATTCCCGTATGCCTATGAATATACTGGGTCAGGTCTGCCTTTTGTACAGTGTGCTGTGGGGACTGTTGTGTATTCCAATCAGCATCCTCTGCAAAATTTTACACAGTAAAACATCCGTAAAATATAAAGAAGCCTGAGCAGAGCTTGTGCGCTTTACTCAGGCTAAATTAATTTCAGGGTAGGGGAGTAAATTTTATTCTTCTTCCTGCTTGGTTTCTTTATCCAGCAGTTTAATGGTAACTGTGTCAATACGCTGATTTGTCACACTGTCAACTGTGATAGAAAGTCCTCTGAACTCAAAGCTGTCTCCCTTTTTTGGGATAGTGTCCAGCCTCTCAGAGATAAATCCGCCTACAGTTACGAAGTCCGAGTCCTCCTCGTTGCGTTTCATACCGAACAGGTCATACATATCGTCCAGCTCCATATCGCCGTCAACTCTCCACTGACGGTCAGATATTTTCTGGATACTGCTCTCAATCTCCTCGTCCTCGTCCCATATTTCACCAACGATTTCCTCAAGCAGGTCCTCCATAGTTACAATACCCAGTGTACCGCCGTACTCGTCGGTAACAACTGCCATATGGAGTCTCCTTCTTCTGAATTCTGTCAGTACAGAGGAAAGGTTCTGAGTCTGAAAGATAAACTGAACAGGGCCGATAAGCTCTCGCAGAACAGGTGTCTTGCCTGATGCCGCCGCATCAAGATAATCCCATGTGTGGAGTATACCGACTATGTTATCAATGGTTTCCTCATATACAGGAATTCTTGAGTATCTCTGACTTTTGATGATTTCCATAATTCTGTCGTGGTCTTCCTCAATATTCAGAGCTGTCACATCAACTCGGGGAGTCAGCACCTCAACAACTGCGGTTTCGTCAAAATCCAGCACAGAGCGTACCATTTCGCTTTCCTGCTTTTCAAGTATGCCCTGTTCCTCAATTTCTTCAACAATATACTTTAGCTCGTCCTCTGTAACAGTTGAGTCCTCACCTTTAACGCTGAAAATCTTCAGTGCAATCTTTTTGATGCCAAGGAACAGATATACAAAGGGAGTCAGCACAACAATCATTGCATTAAGTATTCCTGCCACCGCGAGTGCAAGCTTGTCGCATTTTTCCTTACCGAAACACTTGGGGATAATCTCACCGAAGGTAAGCACAAGTAAGGTCATCACACCTGTGGAGATAGCGGCTCCGTAATTGGGAAATATCTCCAGAAAAAGCACAGTTGCAAGGGATGAACAGCCAAGGTTTACAACATTGTTCATAATAAGTATGGCTGTCAGTGTCTTGTCGTAGTTGTTTGCAATTTGCAGTGCACGCTTTGCTTTCTTGTTGCCTTCGTCAGCCCATCTCTTGAGCCTTATGGTGCTTGTACAGGAGAACGCGGTCTCACTGCAAGAGCAGAATGCCGAAATAGCAATAAGAATAACAATTATTATGGAATAGATTATTATCAGATTCGTGTCCAAAATATTTCACTCCTTAGTATAATAGCATACCACATACTTATAATTTTTGCAACAACATTGTAATGAAGAATTATATATATAATCCTTGAAGAATTTACTGTGTAGTGTTATAATATTAATAATTGTATACATTATCTTGTGTCTGCGGGGGAAACTACTCCAAGAGGTGCATTATAATGAAGCAAAACAATAAGTTACACTCACATTGGGGTAATAGCAATGAGGATGACTCTTTTATTAAAAATCCTGCCGATGACGGCAACTCAGTGGAAAGTGACAGTCCTATCAGCGAGCAACACACAGAGCAGATAAACGAAACAGGCTCTGTACTTGTAAACAGACGGGGCAGGATAGTTCACTGCTTGACTATTGTGGGGCAGATTGAGGGTCATTTTGTATTGCAAGGTCAGAATAAAGCCACTAAGTATGAGCATGTTATCCCTCAGCTTGTAGCCGCATCAGAGGATGACAGAATCCACGGACTTATGATTCTGCTCAATACTTGCGGAGGCGATGTTGAAGCAGGACTTGCAATTGCCGAGGTTATCGCAGGAATGAAGAAGCCTGTGGTCTCCATTGTCTTAGGCGGCGGTCATTCAATTGGTATTCCCTTGGCTGTAGCAAGTAAGCACAGTTTCATTGCCAAGAGTGCGTCTATGACAGTACACCCTGTTCGTACAACGGGACTCACTGTGGGTGCGCCCCAGACCTTTGAGTATTTCCGCAGAATGCAGGATAGAATAACAACCTTTGTCTCCGATAACTCCAACATCTCCAAGGAGAGGTACAACGAGCTTGTCCTCAATACAGGCGAGCTGGTACTTGACATAGGCACTATACTTGAGGGGCAGGAGGCAGTGGATGAAGGACTCATCGATTCTGTAGGTACACTGTCAGATGCAATGAACTGCCTGTTTGAAATGATAGAAGAATTTTACAGCGACAGCAACGGTGATAAATCCTGAGCTGTCTTACATATTACAAAGCAGGTTTTAATATTTTTATATAGAATAAATTTGAAAGGTATCAAGGAGGAAACAATGGACTACATACTTTCTTTACTTCAGGGTATAGTGCAGGGACTCACAGAATTTCTGCCTGTATCCAGTAGCGGACATCTGAACATTTTTCAGCACTTTTTTGGTATTACAGAGGATAACCTTTTCTTCAATGTAATGCTCCATGTTGGTACACTGGTATCTGTGTGTGCCTTCTATCACAAGCTCATACTTCGTCTTATTAAGGCAGTTTTTGGTATGATAAAGGACATATTTACAGGCAAGTTCTCCTTTAAGAATATGGACGAGGACAGAAACCTTGTAGTTATGCTTATTGTAGGACTCCTGCCTTTGTTCCTGCTTTTTGTTCCTATCGGAGGCGGTATGAAGGTCAAGGATTTGGCTGACCTGTTCACAGGTGACCCCAAGTACTTTATCATCACAGGTATTTCTCTGCTTCTTACAGCAGGACTTCTTATGGCAGGTATTCTTATGAATAAGCACAGAGAAAAGGCAGTTGCTGAAGGCAAGGCTAAGCCTAAGGAGAACTACAATTTCGTTGACGCACTGGTTGTAGGCTGTGTTCAGACTGTAGCTGCGATTTTGCCGGGACTTTCCCGCTCAGGCTCAACTCTTGCCGCAGGACAGAGCAGAGGCATCTCCAAGCAGAAGGCATTGGATTATACCTTTATCCTTGCTATTCCATCTATTCTTGCAGCCGCAGTGTTGGAGCTTTCCGACGCACTTTCTCAGGAGGGCGGACTCAATATTTCATTCGGTCCTGTCGTTGTAGGTATGATTACCTCTGCAATTGTTGGTTATCTTTCAATCGCACTTTTTAAGTGGCTGCTCAAAACCGACAAGACCTACATCTTTGTTATTTATGCCGCTTTGATGGGCGTTATCATCACAGTAATCAGTATTATTGAACTTGTAACAGGACAGATTATATCATTCGTATAATTAACAGATATATAAGGAATTTAAAAACGGAGGAACAATCTTGGCTCAAAAGAAAAGTACTAACAAGCGTACTTCAACTAAAAAGACGAGTACGCAGAAAAAGAAAACATCTGCATCAGCAAAAGCACAGGAGCCCCTGTATGCACCTATGAACCCACAGGTTAAGGCAATACTTCTCCTTGCAAGTGCTATACTGCTTCTTGCTCTTGTCATATTCCCGGGTGAAGCTTTCTGGAGCACACTGCGTGGATTTATGTACGGAGTATTCGGCTTCGGCTTTATCCTGATTCCATTTTTGCTGGGATACCTTGCAATAATGACAGCTAAGGAAAAACGGATGTCCCGACTTTCCACAAAGCTCATACTCTCAACTCTCATTATTCTCCTTGTGTCCTCACTGTTCTTTATGTTTGGCTCAGGTGAGTATAAGGATGTGGGTTTCTTCAAGTCTATGGGATTGTCATATACAGACTCAAGCGACACATCTACAGGTATCGGCGGCGGTATCATAAGCTGTATCCTTGGCTATCCTCTTGTGAAGCTTTGCGGTGATAACTTCCTGCCTAAGTTTATTGCTATACTTTCTCTGATAGTATGTATAATGATTCTCACAGGTATATCCCTGATGGATATTGCAAATGTTGCAAAGCGTCAGATGACAGCAATCCGTAACGCAAGACAGCGTGACAGAGAGATTGAGGATTACGAAGAAGATGAGTCAGTACGGGTTATTGAACAGCCAAAGCAAAAGCGCAGAAAGAAAAAGCCTGACAGCAGAATTGATATTCCTCTCACAGAGGGTAAGACTAAACCTGCTCAGGGAATTGATCCCCCTGATGATATACTTCCTGAGGATGACTCAGCACCGGCAACCGACAGCCCCTCTGATAAGCTCATAAGCTCCATTCTTATTGCAAACGAGGAATACACAGGTGATGATGCATCCAAGGCATCTATTGTTGCAAGGGGCATCACACGCAGTAAGGAGACTCCCTATGTTGCTCAGGGTGCAAAGCAGGCGGATCCTCAGACAGTTGCAGTTGACCCCAACGCTACTGCAGAAGATGATGAAACTCCTGTTGATATCGTTGAGGAGACCCGTGCTGTTGCGTCAGAGATTAAGCAGAACGAGGCTGATAAGAAGCCTGTTCCCAGATATACATATCCTCCTGTTCAGCTTCTCAAACCTTCCACAGACTCCAATGACGACCAAGCTATGCGTGAGCTTCAGGGCAACGCTCAGAAGCTTCTGGAGACACTGGAGAGCTTCGGTGTTAAGGTTACTATCAGTAACATCTGCCGCGGCCCCTCTGTTACCAGATATGAGCTCAAGCCTGCTCCCGGAGTTAAAATCAATAAAATCACAAATCTTGCAGACGATATAGCTCTCAGCCTTGCGGCTGACGGCGTTCGTATCGAGGCTCCAATCCCCGGTAAAGCCGCGGTTGGTATTGAGGTACCCAACAAGTGCATCAGTATGGTTACTATGCGTGAGCTGATTGACTCACCTGAGTTCCAGACAGCATCAAGTAAACTCACCTGTGTTCTTGGTAAGGATATCTCAGGTAACATCGTTACTGCTGACCTTGCCAAGATGCCCCACTTGCTTATTGCAGGTACTACAGGCTCAGGTAAGTCCGTATGCGTAAACTCACTGCTTATGAGTATTCTTTTCCACGCAACTCCCGACGAGGTCAAGCTTCTGCTTGTAGACCCCAAGATGGTAGAGTTCTCCAAGTACAAGGGACTGCCTCATCTGCTCATTCCTGTTGTGTCTGATGCCAAGAAGGCGGCAGGTGCTCTTAACTGGGCTGTAACAGAAATGATGCAGAGATATAAGCTGTTCTCTGAGTATGATTGCAAGGACATCCTGTCATTCAATAATCTTGTTGAGTCCAACCTGAGATATATAGAAGAAAATCAGAATGCAGATACTGCTGACGGGGAAGAGGCTGAGCCTGTATGTATGGAGGTCAACGGACTTCCTGTTCCTAAGGAGAAACTCCCTCGTATTGTTATCGCTATTGACGAGCTTGCCGACCTTATGATGGTAGCCGCTAAGGAGGTTGAGGACGCTATCTGCCGTCTGGCACAGATGGCTCGTGCCGCAGGTATGCATCTTGTACTTGCAACTCAGCGTCCTACAGTAAATGTTATCACAGGTCTTATCAAGGCTAACATTCCTTCTCGAATTGCCCTCAAGGTAAGCACAGGTCAGGATTCCCGAATCATCCTTGACTGTGGCGGTGCAGAGAGCCTCATCGGTCGCGGTGATATGCTGTTTTCACCTACAGGAGCGCCTAAGCCTATCCGTGTTCAGGGTTGTTATGCATCTGATGAAGAAATTGAAGGCGTAACAAGCTACATCAAGAAGAATCATCAGGCTCAGTATAACGAGGAGATTGAGGAGACTATCCGTCGTATTGCCGCCGAGGAAATGGACAAAAAAGGCAAGGATAGTGACGATGCAGGCGGCGAGATAGAACTCGATGATAAGATGGAAGAAGCTATCAAGTATGTCATCGAAGCAGGTCAGGCGTCCACATCAATGCTCCAGCGCAGGCTACGAGTAGGCTATGCCCGTGCAGGCAGAATGATAGACGATATGGAGAAGATGGGTATCGTAGGCCCCTATCAGGGTGCAAAGCCCCGTGAGGTTATGATTACCTATCAGCAGTGGCTTGAACGCAATAATATTTCAAGTGACTAAAGAAAACACTTGACCAAAATCACAAATACATTTATACTTGTCCTTATAAGTATTCAGATTATCCAGATAAAGGAATGATACCAATGAAAGTTTTTGACGAACTTAAAGCCCGTGGCATTATTGCCCAGTGCACAAACGAGGAAGAAATCAGAAAGCAACTTGACGCAGGTCCTGTCCGCTTTTATGTCGGCTTTGACCCCACAGCAGACTCCCTGCACATCGGTCACTTTATTCCGATTATCCTTATGTCACACCTTCAGCGTGCAGGTCATGTGCCCATTGCACTTTTCGGTGGCGGTACAGGTGTAATCGGTGACCCCTCAGGTAAGAGCGATATGCGTAAGATGCTGACTATGGACGATATCAAGCACAATGTAGAGTGCTTCAAATCCCAGATGTCCCGTCTTATCGATTTCTCCGATGGCAAGGCAATCGCAGTTAATAATGCTGATTGGCTCCTTGACCTTAATTACATTGATTTTATCAAGAAGGTTGGCGTTCACTTCACTATCTCCAAGATGCTTGCCGCTGAGTGCTACAAGCAGAGAATGGAGCGTGGACTTACATTCTTTGAACTTAATTATATGCTGATGCAGAGCTATGACTTCTATGTGCTCAATCAGGAGTATGGCTGTATGATGGAGCTGGGCGGCGACGACCAGTGGAGCAATATGATAGGCGGTGTTGAGCTTATTCGCCGTATTGCCGCTAAGGAGGCAGAGGAGACAGGTAACCCTGTACCCGAGTCAACAAAGGTTAACGCCTTTACCTGCTCGCTGCTTCTCACATCAGAGGGTAAGAAGATGGGTAAAACCGAAAAGGGTGCTCTCTGGCTTGACCCCAACAAGACCTCTCCCTACGATTTCTACCAGTATTGGAGAAATGTTGATGACGCTGATGTTATCAAGTGTATGAAGATGCTCACATTCCTGCCTCTTGATTATATCGACGAGCTGTCCAAGTGCGAAGGCTCAGAGATTAACAAGGTCAAGGAGATTCTTGCTTTCGAGGTTACAAAGCTTATCCACGGTGAGGAGGAGGCTGCAAAGGCTCAGGCTACTGCAAAAGCTTTGTTCACCACCGGCGGCGATATTGAGAATATGCCTTCAACTGAGCTTGTGGCTTCTGATTTCACTGATGGCAAAATCACAGTACAGGATATACTCGTCAAGTGCAAGCTCTGTCCCTCCAAGGGCGAGGCAAAGCGTCTTATTCAGCAGGGCGGTGTCCTTGTTGATGATGTTAAGATTACAGATATGTTTGCCTCCCTTACTGAGGAGGATTTCTCCAAGGGATATGTTGTAGTCAAAAAGGGCAAGAAGGTCTTTCATAAGGCTGTTCTTAATAAATAATTAAATACGGGGTGTTCAGTAATGAAAAAGTTCTTTAATGAATTCAAAGAGTTTATCTCAAAGGGCAATGTGTTGGATATGGCAGTCGGTGTTGTTATCGGTGCCGCATTCCAGGGAATCATCAAGTCACTGGTTGACGATGTGATTATGCCTTTCATTTCTCTTATCACAGGCGGTCTTGATTTTTCAAGTATGATAATTCCTCTCAAGGAAGTTCCCGAGGGTGTTGAGCTTACAGCAACTACTCTGAAGGAAGCAGGAATTCCTGCATTCTGCTATGGCAATTTCATTTCCGCAGTAATCTACTTCCTCATCCTTGCTTTTGTTGTGTTCCTGCTTGTTAAGGCTGTAGCTAAGGTAAGAGGCTTTATTCCTAAGAAGGAAGAAGTTAAGCCTGAGCCTACAACCAAGAAGTGTCCCTACTGTTGCACAGAGATCGACATCAAGGCTACACGCTGTCCTCACTGTACATCAGAGCTTTCAGAGTAATCTGATATTACAAATTACATAATATCAAACGCAAACCGCCGCAGAACAATATCCGCGGCGGTTTTTACATATTTTAATATCTTTTGCATATAAAATGACCGCTTTACATAATAGTAAAGCGGTCTGAGTTTTGATAGGGGATAATTACCAGTTTCTGTTGGCTCTTGCTTTGATTCTCTCGTATCTTGCTTTCTTCTTTTTCTTCTCTGTTGAGAATACAATCCAGAATGCGGCGGACATAAATACAATCATTACAATAAACCATACAAGGAAGGAGCCGTTGTTCTTAGTCTCACGGCTTGTCTCCTGAGCGTTAACATTCACACCCTCAAGTGCCTTTGAAGCAAGCTGTGCAGACTTGATAACAATGTCAGTAGCCTCGGTGGGGGATACTGTCTGAGGTGTAGTCACTGCAGGAGCAGTTGTAGCCTCAGGTGAGGTTGTCTCCTCAGTGTTACCTGCGTTAGGGTTGCGGATAATAGTTCTGTCAGCAGAATCCTCTGTGTAGGGATTCTCCAGAGCTCTGGAGCTGAACAGTGTTGTGTATGTGATTTCGTCAACCTCGCCTGTGGTGGCAAGTCCGTTCTCAAGCTGGAACTTGATAACTGCAGACTCAGTCAGTGAGCCATAGTAGCCTGTAGCTTCATCATTGAAGTAACCAAGGTTAGCAAGCTCTGTCTGAATCTTGTATACATTGTCGTGGTAAGTGCCGTTTGTGTATGTATCAGGAGTTGTTACTTCCTCTGTAGTGTCCTCGATTTCTTCTGTCTCTGCATCCTGTGCAGTGTTGCCAACCTGAGCAATTGAGCCCTGAGGTGCATAGTCAGAGTAAAGAATCTCAAGGTCAGACTCACCTGCAATACCATCAACATATACGCCTGCAGCCTTCTGGAACCTGATATATGCAGCCTCTGTCTGCTCACCGAAGTAGCCTGTGATGTCACC
Source organism: Ruminococcus sp. (assembly GCA_017473775.1). Classification (GTDB taxonomy): domain Bacteria; phylum Bacillota; class Clostridia; order Oscillospirales; family Acutalibacteraceae; genus Ruminococcoides. The sequence goes on along the minus strand of JAFUJH010000060.1, from coordinate 35,172 downwards.
ATTGTAGAAGCCAAGCTCTGTCAGTCTCTGCTGGAGCTCTGTTACATTGTCGCCATAGGAACCAACCTTCATAACCTTGCTTGCAGTACTGCTTGAAGTTGAGGATGTAGGGTTGTCCACAACAGCGCTTGTGTCGCCGGGGGTAGAGGAGCTTGCACCGTTTGCATCAAGATAATATGTGATACCGTCAATTGTAATTGATGTGTTTGTCAGGTACTCGCCATCTTCATAGTAGTAGTAGCTTCCGTTGAAGTATTCCCAGCCGTCAGTAGGGTAGGATACACCTGCAACCTTGAACCAGTTTGTCCAGTTCTTTGTGTATGCAGACTGATAACAAACGCCGTAGCCCTCGCTTCTTGCATCAACTGCCATACCTGAGCCTACATATACACCAACATGGCCGGGCTGATAAAGACCAAGGCCGTGAATGTTGGGAATACCATAAGCAGTAGAGCCTGTCTCAGGGGATGAGCCCATCATATCGCTTCTTGAGCCTGAGCCTGAGTACATATAAATCAGGCCCGAGCAGTCAACTGCACCTGCTGAAGCTCCGCCGTAAACATAGCTCCAACCGCTGTAGTAAGCATTAAGTGCGTGTTCTGCCAGACCTGTGCCTGTGCCTGCGGCTGATGCATGAAGCATTGCATTGCCGCCAATAGTCATAGTGGCTATTGTTATTAATATAAGTAATAAAGAAATAAACTTTCTGAAACGAACCATAAAAAATAATACCTCCGTGATATAGGGGAATGTTGCCCCCAAAACAAGCCCGTGTGACTTAGTAATTACAAAATTACAATCGTTAGTTACAACTTTGTAAACATTATAACACGAAGGTCAATATATTGCAACCCTTTTTACGATAAAAATAACAATAAAACAATAAATATAGTAATAAACAAGGGGTTTTATACAATATATACAATTTATTAAACAATATATAGGAATGTAACTTTTTGTAACCGATTATTATCCTTACTCTGCAATACATTTGTATACAGTAGTAAATACTTCTGTCTTTATATTGTTGAATTCCTTGTCACAAAGGTTATCACCTGTGTGCATAATCTGCAGCTTTACATCATCACAACCTGCTCTCAGTGCAGGCTGAATATATCCGAAGGGGGAGAGCGTAAACCCGTTTCTCTCATAAAACATTATCCGTCTTTTCTGCAGGTCACTTTCAGGTGGCTCTACCTCAAGGATAATTCTTTTGTCTGAGTATTTGCTGATAACATCTCTGAGCAAGGCAGCCCCTATGCCTTTATTACGGAAATCTTCTTTTACAGCAAAGTTTTCTGCAAATACGAATTCAGGAAATTCCCAAAGAGTGATAACACCTGATATCTCTCCGTCTGTCTCCTGCACCGCAATATTGACTTCACCATTTTTCCACTGAGATAAAAGTACATCACGAGGTTTTAACTCAGCAGGGATAAAAGAAGATTCCAGTATATCATAAGCTTCGTTGAAGTTTGTGCTGTGTACAATTAGCATTTAATCACCTTTTAATGAAAGTAAAGATAATAGTCACCATTTGCTTTTTTGTCGATATCTTCTTTTGTGCTAAATGAAACCATCGCTTTTCTATGAGTCAGTGCATCTATCATTTTTATCTTATCTTCTTCTGTACAGCCGTGAATGGTGATTTTATCTATTGGCAATTCCTGATATGAAGAACTAAATGCTTCTTGTGGATATCCAAGTGAAATCAAATTCTGAACAGTAGTTTTTTCAAGTTCGTCGCAATAACCTGATGTTTTTGCAGATTCTAATTCGGCATCAGTCTCGAACAGATACCAGACAACAAGATACTGCGGTCCTATATCAACTGCACCGTAAAATAAATGCTCATATATTTTTGGAGTTCTGTCAGCAAACTCCAACAGAGTCTTTTTGATAGCTTTTTTAATGATGCGATTTCGTTTTGATGAGAACATAGATTTTCCACCTTTTCATATACTGTGCAGTCATATGATATCCGAATCGATAGGAAGGGGGATATCATTGAAAAAAGCACCTGCATTCGCAAGTGCTTTTTCTGGCGGAGGACAAGAGATTCGAACTCTCGCGCCGGTTACCCGACCTACTCCCTTAGCAGGGGAGCCTCTTCACCACTTGAGTAATCCTCCGTACCATGGTGAATTATATAAAAATATATAATAGATAAAATTGGCGGAGAGGAAGGGATTCGAACCCTTGGTACCTTTCGGTATCACTAGTTTTCAAGACTAGCTCCTTAAACCGCTCGGACACCTCTCCGTATCGAACAAATGCTATTTTATCATAACACTACTCACTTGTCAAGAGAAACGAAGTTATTTTCTGTGAATTTTTCACGGGTTATTTTCTTTGTTTGTCTTTATTTTATCATAGGATTATGTTATATTATTGTATAAAATGATATGTGAGGTATGTTATGAAGGGGAGTATATTGGTTTCTTCTTTCTGCGGCGTTTTTGCTTTTTTTCCTTGCTATTTAGTTTTTCATTATATTAATATGCAATATCCGTTGGTCATGGCTTTTTCCTCTGCAACCCTGTTTGCTTGTCTTTTGCTTGCCTTTTTATTAATACACGAAAAAGTATTTTATAAAAAGGTGAAAAAACTAGAGGATAATTTACCATCTGATTATTATTTGAAAGTCAACGGTAATTTTTATCTTGGCAGAAATGATAGTGCATTGGAGAGTACTATCAAAAACTGCAATGTATATTTCTATGAAAACCAGCTTGTAATAATGAACACTGAAAAGCCTTATAATATTGAGTATATACCGAATAATAAAATTGCGAAAATTCACACCGACCATATAAATACTACTATTATAACAACCATCGATAATGGAGTGTATTTTATTAAAACTGCTGACGCTGAACGAATCAACGATGAATTAATGAAAAGACCTGATTGGTTTAAAAATATGTAAATTGCAAATTATATTGATTTATGATATGATTTCATTATTCTACTTCGAGGTGATAATATGAACAGATATGCTATTTATGGAGCAGGTTCACTTGGAACTGTTCTCGGTGCATACATAACAAAAAATGGAGGTCAGATTGACCTTATCAATCGCAACCGTGCTCATGTTGATGCTCTCAATTCAAAGGGTGCAAGAATCAGTGGTACTGTGGATATGACAGTTCCTGTCAAAGCTATTACTCCTGACGAGATGAGCGGTAAATATGATGTGATTCTTCTTATGACAAAACAGCTTCATAACGAAGAAGTTGTGACAATGCTCAAGGATTATCTCTCTGACACCGGTGTTATCGTAACTCTGCAGAACGGCTTGCCTGAGCCTTTGATTGCCGAGATAGTAGGCGAAGGCCACACTATGGGCTGTGTAGTAGAGTGGGGTGCGACTCTTTCAGCTCCGGGTGAGTGTATTCTCACAAGCGACCCTGATAGCCTTTCTTTCCATATGGGTAAGATGAACGGCATCACTGATAATCAGTTCAATATGGTCAAAGATTTACTTGAGCTGATGTGTCCTGTATACGAGGAAGAAAACCTGTTGGGTGCCCGTTGGTCAAAGCTTCTGATTAACGCTACCTTCTCAGGTCTTGGTACTGTAGTCGGCGGTGTGTTTGGTGATGTTTCTGAGAACAAGGATGCACGCAAGGTTGCTGTCCGCTGTATGAAGGAATGTATTGATGTAGGCCACGCCGCAGGTGCTGAGTTTGCACCTGTGCAGGGTAAGAACATAACAAAGCTATTCTATTATAAAGGTGCTCTCAAGCGTGCTTTTGCTACAATGCTGATTCCCATAGCAATGAAGAAGCACCGCAATATTGAGCCTTCAATGCTACAGGACCTGAAACACAGCAAGCCCTGTGAGATTGAAGCTATCAATGGTGTTGTCTGCATTTGGGGTGATAAGTGCGGTATACCTACACCTATCAATGACCGCATTGTTGAGGTTGTCAAGAAAATTCAATCAGGTGAGCTTACTGCAAACTCCTCTAATATCCGCCTCTTTGACGACCTGTTATAATAATAAAAGGACTTGTTGATTACAAATCAGCAAGTCCTTCGTTTATATCTGAGTGTAATAATTACAGTAGAGTCTTTCTCAGCTCCTCAGGAGATTTTGCACTGAGCAGGGCAGGGGGAATATCAAATACTGTCTTGCAGCCTGTTTCTCCTTTTGCTGTCAGTCTGTGAGCCGCTCTTGCAAAGGCAACGATTACAGATGCGGTAAACTCAGGGTTAGAGTCAAGCTTCAGGTTGTACTCGATAACATGGTTATGTTCGCGGTTTGCACCTGTCTTACCTGTGCGGATAACAAAGCCGCCGTGGGGAATACCTGAGTGGTCACGCTTCAGCTCTTCCATTGTGATGAAGTGAACTGTTGTGTCGTAATCAGCAAAGTAGTTGGGCATTTCCTTGATTTCTTTTTCAATTCGTGCCTTGTCAGCACCTTCTTCTGCTACTACAAAGCATTCTCTTGTGTGCTTTTCTCTTGTAGAAAGTACAGGTGCGCTTCCGCTTCTTACTGCGTCAAGAGCACTTTCAACAGGGATTGTATACTGCTTTGCATCCAGTACACCATCAATGCGTCTGATTGCATCAGAATGTCCCTGACTTACGCCTTTGCCCCAGAAGGTGTAGTCCTCACCCTCAGGCAGTACAGCACCTGCATACAGCCTGTTCACAGAGAACATACCTGGGTCCCAGCCTACGGAAATCATAGCAACCTTGCCGCCTTCCTTTGCAGCTGCATCGACATTTGCAAAGTGCTCGGGGATTTTTGCGTGAGTATCAAAGCTGTCCACAACTGTGAACATTTTTGCAAGCTCGGGTGTCTGCACAGGCAGGTCAGTTGCACTGCCGCCGCAAAGAATCATTACATCTATCTTGTCTTTGTAATCAGCAACATCATTGGCACTTGCAACAGTAACATCGGGTGTACCGATTTTAAGTGTTGCAGGGTCACGGCGTGTAAATACAGCAACAAGCTCCATATCGGGATTCTGGCGGATAGCGTTTTCGATGCCTCTGCCCAGGTTGCCATAGCCGAATATACCGATTCTGATTTTCATAAATATCAAACCTTCCGTTTTGGACTTAGCTTTATAAAGCTTCACTTTATAAAACATACAGTTATTTTACTCCAAAATATAAGGGTTTGTAAATAGTTAAAAAAATAAAATGCATCGCTCATAGAAAAAATTTTCTGTTGTTCATATACAAATTCAAGTGTTTGCACTTATTCATAAAGTATGGTATATTATATTTGAACTAATTGTGAGGTGCCGTATATGCCCTTTTTACCTATTACTAAAAAAGAAATGCTGGACCTTGGATGGGACAGACCCGACTTTGTATTGGTTACAGGTGACGCTTATGTTGACCACCCGTCCTTCGGTACAGCTATAATATCCCGTGTGCTTGAGAGCAAAGGCTACCGTGTGTGTATTCTTTCTCAGCCCCGAAGTGACTCCGATTATCTTCGCTTTGGTACACCTGAGCTTGGATTTCTGGTCAATGGCGGTAATATCGATTCTATGGTTGCTCATTACACAGCCGCAAAGAAACCCAGAAGCGAGGATGCATACACAGCAGGAGGCAAAGCAGGTGCACGCCCTGACCGTGCTACAATTGTATACTCAAGGAATATCCGCAGACTTTTCGGTGAAGTGTTTATTGCCATAGGCGGACTCGAGGCATCACTCAGGCGTTTTGCTCATTATGATTACTGGGACGATAAAGTGCGTCCATCCATACTTATTGATTCAGGTGCAGACCTTCTGATGTACGGAATGGGTGAAAAGCATATTGTTGAGATTGCAGACCGACTGAGAATGGGAGAGGGTTCAAAGACACTTACCGATATCCGTGGTACCTGTTACGCCGTGAAAACCCACGATTATACTCCGGGTCCTGTCAAGGAGTGTCCTTCCTTCGATGCTGTGTCCGACCTGTCGGATAAGGGTAAGCGTAACTATGCCAAGTCCTGTAGGATTCAACAGCAGGAGCATGACGCAGTGCGTGGCTCAGTAGTCATCCAGCGTCACGGGGACAGGATTGTTATACAGAATCCCCCTATGCCGCCTCTGTCAATGGACGAGATGGATTCAGTCTACGCCCTGCCCTTTATGCGTACTTATCACCCCTCTTATGAAGCACTGGGCGGTGTGCCCGGTATAGAGGAGGTTAAGTTTTCTATCATCCATAACAGAGGCTGTTACGGAGCCTGCAACTTCTGTTCATTGGCTTATCATCAGGGCAGACAGATAAGTTGCAGAAGCCACGAGTCTGTTATTGAAGAAGCAAAGACTATTACCGATATGCCCGACTTCAAGGGATATATCCACGATGTGGGTGGTCCTACTGCCAACTTCCGCTCCACCTCCTGCGATGTTCAGCTCAAACGGGGTCTTTGTCCTGATAAGAAATGTCTGGCACCCACTGTTTGTCCTGCAGTTAATGTGGACCACAGCGATTATCTCAGCCTGCTTCGTAAACTCAGAAAGCTCCCTAAGGTCAAGAAGGTATTTATCCGCTCAGGAATCCGCTTTGACTACCTTATTGCAGATAAGGACGAGACTTTCTTCAAAGAACTTGTGGAGCATCATGTCAGCGGACAGCTCAAGGTTGCTCCTGAGCATTGCTCAGAAAATGTACTCAAGTATATGGGTAAGCCTCCCGTCACCGTATATAACCGCTTCAAAAAGCGTTTCTATGAGCTGACAGAGAGCATAGGCAAGAAGCAGTATCTTGTACCTTACCTTATGTCCTCTCATCCGGGCAGTACCCTCAATGATGCAATTGAGCTTGCAAAGTTCCTCAAAAAGGAAGGTCTCCATCCTGAGCAGGTGCAGGACTTTTATCCAACACCGGGTACAGTGTCTACTTGTATGTTCTATACAGGTCTTGACCCATATACAATGGAGGAGGTCTATGTACCCCGTACTCCCCGAGAGAAAGCAGAGCAGAGGGCACTGCTTCAGTATTATAAGCCCGAGAATCACAGGATAGTCCACGATGCACTACGCCGTGCAGGCAGACACGATTTAATCGGTACAGGCAAGAATTGCTTGGTAACACCCCTTACACCAGATAAGCAAGCAAAGCAGTCTGTACGAAAGACTTCAGGTCGTGTATCAGGCAATAAGCGTAATCCGCAGAATAACCGCAAACCAAAGAAAAGAAGATAACATAACAAAAAGCTCATTGCGTGATTTGCAATGAGCTTTAATTTTATTTAGTTACCTTTTCCTTACGCTTCTTTATATTGTAATAAGTAATTACACCGGCAAAGGCTATAAATCCTGCAATGCTTAAAACTGCACCAACTTTGAGTCCTTGTGTCTCATATCTGAATTCAATTGTATGCTCACCTTCGTCAAGGTCAAGTGCCATACCCCATGTGTTAGCCCTGAGTATCTCTGCCTTCTCACCATCCACGAAAGCTTCAAAGCCCTTTGAATAGGGAACAGAGAAGAACATAAGCTGAGATTCTGAGAGGTTTACTGTTCCTTTGAAACCGTTGTGAACAATCTCAGTGTTTTCAAGCACATTTTTATTTCTCTCCAAGACATTTTCTCTGTAATTATCCATAGGCTGCATGATTACATCTATGCTGTCAAAGCTGTATATTCCTGCATCGTGGAATTTGATAGTAATGGAATCTCGGCCATCTTTTGTATAACCTACATTAGCCAGAAAATTGTGTGCTTTATCATATCCTTGATAATCAGGTGTAGAAAGGTTAAAAGAAAAAGTGCAATCCTCTGAAGTACCGCTGATAATATACTTCTAGGCATCTCTGGATAGCAGTTCTCTTTTTATTACCTGATACTAGTAATCGGTATCCAGAGACTCCCATTCACCGTTCATTTTTTTGATATCTGAAGTCCACAGTTCATCTTCGCAGTGAAGATTGCGGAAATCTAAATATAGCTCACAGTTTTTTACTGTATCGAAGTTTAAAGTAACCTCAGCGTTATTTTTTGTAACTATAAAGCGATTGTTTTCTATGGTTACACCCTCACCGCACTCATTGGTTGCTTCCAAACTTTTACTTGTAAGCTCAAATATGTTCTTACTATATGAATCGTGGTCAGATTCCAAGAGAATGTTACTCAGGAGCACTTCCTGTTTTTGTGCTGCGGTTAATGTTTCATATCTGTCTCTGGTAATATAATCAGAATATCCGTAACCGAGAGGCAGGGGATATTTATTGATATAAACATCGTAATTACCCTGATGTGTGTTAAGTGTTCTGTTGTATTCATAACCGTAGGGAGCGGGAGTGGTTCCTTCAGGTGCAAAGAAGTATTTTACGCTAAACAACTCATCTATGAATGTTTTTCTGTCAAAATTGAGAAAATCGTGTGAAGCAAAGGTAACTGCCTCTGTTTCGTGCAGATAGTTGCTTACATTATCGTTTGTCAGACTCCAGTAGAAGGAAACACCGTGTGAGTTATCAATAATACTTTGATTTCTTACAGTGCGGTTTGGGATTTGCTCATATCTGTAAAATTCATTCTGCATCTCATCAGACATTATATTTGTAACAGAATTTTCAAGTAATGCAGTTGCGTTTTCTTTGCTAACAAACTCAGAGAAGTAGTCATTTGTGTCAGAATAATGCACATAATATGCGTTAACACCTATCGAAAGGAAACAAAGCACTGCAGTACAGAAGGCAATGATTCTTTTACCGTTCTTTTTAAGAATGAGTCCTGCAAGGACAATCACACCCACTGTCGCAAGTAGTATTAACAGCTGCACGATAACAGAAGTGTTCGACTTGCTGAAAAGCCGCTTTTGTATAATATATGATGTGATAAAGTAAACGGCAGTGGTTGTACAAAGGAATATCTTATCTCTCTTTGTGAGCTCGGATAAATGATTGAACATCACTGCTGTTATGAAAGAAAGCAACAACGCATATCCCCATACCCATCTGTTTGCAATATAAGAAAAACCGTTGAGGAATTTTCCTGCAATGGGGATGAGCAGAAATATCGTAAATATTCCAAACAGTATTTTCAGGTAGGTGTATTCACCTTTCTTTCTGAAAAGAAGCAGTGCAGATATAAGTGTTAACGGTACAAAACCCGTGACCGTCCATGAGCCTGCATTTACATATCCGCAGTAACCCGAATAAACACGCAGATAATAAAGCGGATCATACAGTATAAGAGTTTCGTTTGATAACTCTGTACGACTGCTGTTAAGAAAAACAAGCAACACAGGTAACAGCAGTATTGCAGACATCACTACTCCAATTATGCCGTACAGCATAAACCTTCCCACTGTTTTTAGCAGAGTCTTGAGTAATTCTTCGCACTTTGATGTAAAGAACCTGACAGCCACATAAATAATTGTCAGAATAATAACCATATAGGCAAAGTAAAAGTTTATAGCCAGTGACATAAACACTGACATAATAAACAAGACAGGGCTTTCATTTGAAAGAATACGCTCTGCACCCATAAGCATCAAGGGTAGAAACATCATAGGTAATATAAAGAAAGGGTGTCTGACGGAGGAAAATAGAGAATAACCGCAGAAAAGATAAGCGAATGTGCCAAGAAAAACCCCGACTCCTCTTTGTTTCATTCTGAAACAATAGCAGGAAAAAAATACTCCTGACAGATATAACCTGACTATAATCAATATATCATAAATATAGTAAGCGTTGTGTTTGTTGAAGAATGCTGTCAGAAGGCACAGAGGATCTCCCAAGCCGTAATAGTTGAAAGTGGTGATTATATCAGAGCCTGCTCCTATATTAATATCCCACATAGGAATAACAAAACTGTGCTCAATGAATATGTTATTAAATATCTCTCTCAGCCATTCACCTATATAGATGTACACCAAATAGTGCTGAGTCATACCGTCAAGATTCCAGATAAGTGTTTTACCGGAAATAATATACTTCCAAAATATAAGAAGAATTATCAATGAAAAGCATAGAGTATATATTAAAAAGTATAATGCTGTTTTCTTTTTATCAGACATATTGCAGAACAAACAGCTAATCTTAGCTTTATGGTTTGCTGTATCAAGCTTAGAACTCGTCATAACAATTCTCCTTGTTCAGGTTTATTTGATTATTATACTCTACTTCTATGTGTTAGTCAACAAATCCAATGTCTATAATTGTATAGTTATTGTCTTGACAAAGACATTACAATGTTATAAAATAATCGTTGCAAAAATAAGTATGCCCCCTTAGTTAAATGGATATAAGAACCCGACCCATTAGCAAAATCAAAGATTTTGAATGGGTGCCCCGGAACCTTGATACTCGCTTCGCTCGTATGAATAAACCCCTCTTTAGGAGGTGCGTTTTCTAAACATTTTACAATCTGAATATTTGAAAATTATGCCCCCTTAGTTAAATGGATATAATAAACCCCTCCTAAGGGTTAGTTGTGAGTTCGATTCTCGCAGGGGGTGCCAAAAAAACCTCAGACAATCTGTCTGAGGTTTTTTGATTTTCATATGTAAAATTAATAAAACCCACCGGGAAGGTGGGTTTATGAAGCATAGTTTATCAATCGTTGATTGCTTTTTCAAATACAGCTTTGATTCCGCAGCCGTCGTCGTGGAATCGGTGATTCTGGGGCATATCATAGCCGGGCAGGCTGTTGCCCTCTACAAGTACAGGCCCCTCAGGTGTGATTGCAATATCCCAGCCCACATAGCGGATTCGCTTTTCAACGAGGGCTGCCTTACAGCACAGGTCTACAGCTTCCTTGAAGTAGGGGACAGTAAATCCAATGAACGGACAACCTGTGTGCGGATGCTCTGTATAATAAGACACCGTTTTGTCACAGAAGCAAGGATGAGTAATCCTGCCTTCAGGTGAAAGCAGAGTATACATACCGCCGCTGGTTACATTGTCAACATCATTTTTGCCTGAGCCTATGCGTATCAGAGCGTAGATAAGATGTGCCTTGCCTGTATCACTGACTATCGTCACAATACGGATTGTATTTACAGAGCGGCTGCAGAGCTTGTTCATTTCTTCGTGCTGAGTGATGGTCTCCTCAGCTAAAAACATTCTGCTTTCCATCAGCTCATCATAAACTACCTTTAAATCCTGTCCCTCGAGTGTTACCTTTTTAACGCCCAATCCGCCGAAGGATACAGGCTGTTTAGCAAAGAATGTGTCCTTGCCCTTGCAAAACTCCGCAAATTTATCAAAACCATCCTGTAAATCAACATAGCTTCTGCCCAGATAATCTGAGAAGGTTTTGCTGAATATGAGTTTGTTCTCAAATACATCGGATGCCTCAGGCTTGTTCATCCTCCTGCACATCTGAATGTTATCATCCATAGTCATAAAGGTCTTACGCTTGTCCTTCTTAATATAAGCATATCCGAAGGTCATATAATCAAGATAACCCACTCCGTAGGCAAGCATACAGTATACCATATCAAAGAACAGTGCAATTCTGTTTTTGCCTGATTCCTTGTGTACAATATTCAGATTTCTGAAAAACCGCTTGAAACTACCCGATGCCACACGGCGGAGGAAGGTTTTGATTTTTCTCATTATATATACATCCTTTGTCTAAGTAATAACAAAGCAATTATACAGCCTTTTTGTCATAAAGACAAGTATAAAAGGAAATATTGTCTGAGATAAAAGAAAACCTGCTGAATTAACAGCAGGTCAGTTTTATATATTTCAGGCTTCAAAGTCAAGACACAGGCGTGTCTTGGTGTATGGTCTTACCTTAGTATCTGCTACCATAACATGAGCAGGATGTACTGCGTAAGCCTTCAGAGCATCTTCGCTTTCAAATACAGAGTACAGCATTACATCTGCATTTGAGGAGGGCAGACCGTTACTCTCTACTTTTATCTCAAGCAGACCCTCAATCTGTCCTATAAGCCCTTCAAGTCCTTCTTTGATTCCAGCTTTAACCTGAGATTTTTCATCAGTTGTAAGCTCATCTCTGAGCTGCCATAGTATAATATGTTTAACCATTTTCTTCTCCTTTATGCAGTGACTTTTTCTGCCAGTGCAAGAGCTTCATCAATATGTGCACAGAAGTTTTCTTCTCCTACTGCATCGACAAAGCCTGCTTTTTTCATAACTGCCATTGGCTGGGTATTTACATGAGATAGTATCAGGCGTACATTCTGCTCCTTGCACTTCTTGTGCAGATTCTCAATTGCGTTCATTGCTGTTGCATCAAGGGAGGTTACGCTTCTCATTCTCAGTATCAGAGTGTGGGTGTAGTCCTTGATTCTGATATCCATAATTGTGTCAGCAGTACCGAAGAACAGGGGACCGCTTATCTCGTAAACTCTCACATCCTTGGGCACAGACTTCAGGTCTATGCTGTCTCTGTCGTTCTCAGGGTCAATGTACTTCCAGCCTTCAACAGAAGTCTCCTCACTCATACGCTTCATAAGCAGTACAGCGGCAAGCACAAGTCCCACAACAATAGCAACCACAAGGTCAAATACAACTGTCAGTACAAAAGTGGTCACCATAACGATAATGTCACTCTTGGGTGCTGTTTTTAAGATTCGTACAAACTTCTTCCACTCACTCATATTGTATGCAACAATAAAGAGAATAGCCGCAATTGCAGGCATGGGAATCAGCTCTGCATAGGGCATAAGGAACAGAAGCACAAGCAACAGTACAATGGCGTGCACCATTCCTGCTACAGGAGTTCTGCCGCCGTTCTTTGCATTTGCGGCTGTTCTTGCAATAGCACCTGTTGCGGGAATACCGCCGAAGAATACAGACGCAATATTACCTGCACCCTGAGCCACAAGCTCCATATTGGAGTTGTGTCTGGAATTTACCATACTGTCAGCTACAACGCAGGACAGCAATGACTCAATAGCCGCTAAAATTGCGATAGTAAATGCATCAGGGAGTACCGCTCTGATTTTCTCAAAGCTCAGGTCCATAGCACCGAAGTCTACCTTAGGAAGTCCCGAGGGAATAGTATAAAGGTCACCAATGGTGAACACCCCCTCCTGAAATGATGGTATGAATGCAACCATCAATGCACCAACCACTACTGCAATCAGTGAGGGAGGCACTCTCTTTTCTACCTTAGGATAGAAGATAAGTATAGCGAGACACACAAGTCCTACTACCAACGCCTGCCAGCTGAAGGTGCCTATTGCACCGATGTTGGCTTCTATTTTCTCAAGAGTCTCAATAGGCTTGATTCCTTCTGCATAGGAAAGTCCAAGAAAATCCTTAATCTGTCCGATAAAGATTGTCACAGCAATACCTGCAGTAAAGCCTGTGGTGATGGTGTGGGGGATGAACTTGATGAGAGAGCCAAGCTTGAATATACCCATCAGTATCAGCATAATACCTGCAATAACTGTTGCGATGAACAGTCCGTCCATACCCTGTGCCGCTACAACACCTGCTACGATTGTTGCAAACGCCGCTGTGGGGCCTGCAATCTGTACTCGGCTACCGCCTAAGAACGATACTACAAAACCTGCCGCTATAGCGGTGTAAATACCGCAGGCAGGCTCAACTCCGGAGGCAAGAGCTAATGCGATTGACAAGGGCAAAGCTATAATTGCCACGATGATACCTGCCACAAGGTCTTTTACAAACTGTTCCTTGGTGTAGGTTTTCATAGTGGAAAACAACTTTGGCTTCAGATAAAAACTCTTTTTCAATATAACCACTCCTCATTTTTTACTGTATATAACAGTCGGCAACAAGTATATCACTATAAAACCTTCGGATAATTCTGTTTGAGCATTATAAATGCACGAAGATTTCTTAACTTAACTTCAAAAAGATGTGGATAATATAAAAAGAAAAGGAAAAATTTCACATAGATTTCAAATAAACATTATAAACTGTTAAAGTTCTTTGCTTAGAATTCTGATATCAGATAAGATAAATGAGAAAGGAAGATTTTATTGTACATAATAAAAAATGCACTCAGATGTATTTCCCGTTCAAAGGGCAGGAATATCCTTATCGGAATCATCGTCCTTGTAATTGCTACCTCCTGTTGTATCGGACTCTCTATCCGTCAGGCGGCAGAGAGTGCAAGGTCAGATGCTTTGGATAATCTGTCTGTCACAGCAACTATATCCTTTGACCGTCAGTCTATGATGAACGATATGCGTGGTGACAGAGCTGAGGGTGGTGCTATGCAGGGTGAGGCATCAGGTGAGCGTCCTCAGTTTGACCGCGATCAGTTTCAGCAGATGATGGGAGGAGCCTCTGCACTTTCTCTCGATGAATACCTGACCTATGCTGAGGCAGAGTCCGTCAAGGATTTCTATTATACTCTGACAGCCTCTATGAACGGCTCAGACAGTCTGGAGCCTGTCAGCACAGATACTTCTTCAGATGCAAGCACCAATGCAGATGCAGACAATATGCAGGGCATCCAGGGTGATATGCCTCAGGGTGGTTTCGGCGGCGGTAAGGGTATGATGAGTAATGTATCTCAGGGTGATTTTACCTTGGTTGGCTACAGCAGTGATTCTGCAATGACCTCGTTCATTGATGGTACTGCTACTATTACAGCGGGTACTGTTTTCAATGAAGGTACTTCTGAATATGATTGCATTATTTCAGAGGAGCTTTCTGCTTACAACTCAATTGCCACAGGGGACGAGATAACAATCATAAATCCCAATAATGAGTCGGAGGTTTATGCTCTTACAGTTGTGGGTATTTATTCCGATTCCTCTGCAAACGAGAACAGTTTCGGTCCTATGGGCTTTTCTTCATCTGACCCTGCTAATAAGATATATATGAGCTACACTGCTCTTGAGTCTATCGTCAGTGCATCATCACAGGTATCAGAGACAATAACAGACGAAACAACAGGCAGGACCTATGAGTCTGCAGTAACAGGCACATTGTCAGGCACCTATGTCTTTGACGATGCAGATTCATATTATTTGTTTGAGGAAGAAGTCAGGGATTTAGGACTCGATGATACCTACACTGTATCCTCATCAGATATTACAAGCTTTGAGAACAGCCTGACTCCTCTTAACACACTCAGCAAAATGGCAGGCTGGTTTTTGCTTGTGATTCTTATTATCGGAGCTGTAATCCTTATTGTACTCAACATATTCAGTGTCCGTGAGCGTAAGTACGAGATTGGTGTTCTCACTGCAATGGGCATGAAGAAGGGCAAAGTTGCACTTCAGTTTATGACCGAGCTGTTTACTATCACTGTAATTGCTGTTATCATCGGTGTTATTATCGGCGGAGTGTGTGCTGTACCTGTGACAAACGCGTTGCTTGAAAGTCAGATTACTTCTCAGCAAAACAGAAACGATATGGTAGAGCAGAACTTCGGCAGACCGGGTAATATGCAGGGTATGGGTGATATAGAAAGACCAAATAATAATATGGATGCAAATGCAGATTTTGATAAGGCAGAGCGTCCCTCAGGCGGAATTGTGGGGGATATGTTCTCTCAGGGTGCCGACTATATCACAGAAATTAATTCAGCAATGAATTTTACAGTTGTGCTACAGATGCTTCTGATAGCTCTGCTCCTGACTATTATTTCAGGTGCCGCATCAATGTTGTTCATTATGCGTTATGAGCCGCTGAAGATTCTTGCAAACAGAGATTAAGGAGGTACAACCGTGTCAATTTTATCACTTAACAACATAAGCTTTTCATACGGAAGTACCCCCGTACTCTCAAACCTTTCCTATGAATTTGAGAAAGGCAGAATGTACTGCATCGTGGGCAAATCAGGTGCAGGCAAAACAACTCTGCTGTCCCTGCTGTCAGGACTTGCAAAGCCCTCAAGCGGCAGTATTTGCTATAATGGAGAAGATATAAAGGATATAGACAAATACAAATTCCGCAGTAAATACATCGGAGTTATATTCCAGAGCTACAATCTTCTTACAAAGTTTACAGCACTTGAGAATGTGGTGCTTTCAATGGATATCGCAGGTGTCAAAGGAATAGAGAAAAAGAAGCGTGCTATGGAGCTTCTGGAGAATGTAGGGCTTGACGAAGATGAAGCAACAAGACGAATTCTACATTTGTCAGGCGGTCAGCAACAGAGAGTTGCCATTGCAAGAGCTCTGTCCTATGACCCTGATATTATTCTTGCAGATGAGCCAACAGGTAATCTGGATTCCGATACTCAGCAGGAGATTATGGATATATTCCGCAGACTTTCGCAGGCAGGTAAGTGTGTTATCCTTGTCAGCCATTCTCCTGAGGTTGCCGCTATGTGCGACGAGCGTTTTGAGCTTAAAAAGGTTTCCGTTCCAACTAAAAAGAGAAAGTCAACTATCTTTTAAATCTTATATATCAAAAAGGCATCAACCTCAGTTTACAGGTTGATGCCTTTTGTTCTGTGTGGACTCATTTTTGACAATTACTTTTTCGTTGTGCTTGTTTACAAAGTATAGTGCAAGGTCAATGCTTACAACAATCAGGTTGAAGATATAAAGCCCCAGTACATAATTAATCTGTCCGCTGAGTATCTTTCCTATAATTCCACAAACATAGCCTACAATAATTGCAAGGATAAATACAAGACTCTTACCCTGAGTTGATTTAGATGTTATGCTTTTATAAACTGATATGGGCCAACTCATACCAAAGCATATAAGCATTACGAATTCAAAAATCTGTGTCATACTGAAAACTCCTTTTCGTTTTTGTCTACAATATAATACTCTTGACAAATGCAAAAGTAAAATATATTATTTTTATAAAACCTATAATAAATCGTTATGAATTGCGAGGTGCTACTATGGAATTGCAAAAACTTCGGTATTTTTATGCTGTTGCTAAATTTCAGCATATGACCAAGGCGGCGGAGTATATATCAATAGCTCAGCCTGCATTGTCACAGGCAATAAAGTCTCTTGAGAATGAGCTGCAGGTTGAGTTATTTGTGAAGAAGGGCAGAAACATCGTCCTGACAGAGTATGGCTTGTATCTGAAGGAACGCCTTGAAACAATCCTCCCGGAAATAGACAGCATTCCTGCAGAGATAGATAAAATGAAGAAGCGAGTCAGCAAAACAGTAAAGCTTAACATTCTTGCGGCTTCTGCCTTTGTCATCAATGCTATAGTTGAATACAGAAAGAACCATCCTGATGCAGTGTTTGACTTTGAACAGAACGAGCAGAGGACAGATTGCGATATAGTTATCAGCACTAACGGTCTTACACACAGCTCACTTGTACCCAGTGTCAATCGCTGTGTTAAGACAGAGCGGATATACCTTGCTGTTCCAAAAAACTCTTCGTATTCACCGATGGAGTCAATAGAACTTCGTGATGTCCGCGACGAGGAGTTTGTAATGCTCTCTAACGCCAGACTCTTCGGTGTGATATGTAATGAGTTCTGTTCAAAAGCAGGCTTTTATCCTAAGATTCTGTTCGAGTCCGACTCTCCCACAGCAGTGCAGAATATCATCAGTACAGGCACAGGTGTAGCCTTCTGGCCTGAATATTCATGGGGAGAGCTCAATAACGACAATGTTGTCCTGCTTCCTGTGAAGACCCCTGTATGCAGCCGTGAGCTTATCATAGAGCTGTACGAGACTCTGCCTCGCAGTGAATACGCAGAGGATTTTTACAATTTCTTGCTTCAGCAAATCAGCGATAACGAATAACACAAAGGCACTTGCTCTGTATGAACAAGTGCCTTTTCTCATCTGTTATCCTCTTGTCTCTCTTTCATTTTCTTCCAACTTATGAATCCGTATATATCATTTGCCAAGAAAGCCATAAAGCATACAACTACCGATACATACTGCAGATTTTTTGTACTTGCCAGAATCCATAATATGATAAGAACTATATCGTTTGCCGCATAAGCAATGGCAAAATAGGGGCTTCGTCTGAATGTAAGATATACTGCAATAAAGCTCGTGGTAACAGAAAGTGTGCTTGGCAATAGGTTTGCTGTATCAAAATACATAAGTATATAGTAAAAGATTATTGTTACAACAAATCCTGATATCCACATAAATACAGACTCTTTTCTGCTAATGCTGTTTACCTTAACTTCTGCCTTGTTACCTTTGTAGGGATTCCTAAGCCACGATATCAGTGCGAATACCGCCATAGGCATTGTCATTCCAATGTATGTAATCATTTCACCGTAGTATGCAAAAGTGAATGAAATAACCCCGTACAGTAAACTGAATATTACCATCAGTAACTGTCCGAAGGGGTTTCCTTTAGCGTTGAATATCAGCGATGTCACGCCGATAATAGACGCACAAAGGGTAAGATAGTTTTCTTTGTCAAAAATACAGAATGAAACAATTATGAGAATAACAGAAGAACACCATAGGAATATTTCCAGCTTAGAAAAATAATCTGTTAGTGATTTTATCTTTGACATAATTACCTCCGCAAAAAAATAAGCATCCGTCAACACATCTTCTAAGACCTAACGATGTGTTACGAATGCAATGCATTACACTACCCGGTGGCAGTTGATATTTATTTTATGTGCATAATATAACAGTAATTAACATATTTGTCAACCTGTTTCTCTTGCACGATAGGATGTGCTGTGATAATATAATGTGTATAAGCTATTATGAAAAGGATTGTTTATATGAACAAGAAAGTCCTTGTTGCCCTGAGCGGCGGAGTGGACAGTGCTGTTGCCGCATATCTGCTCAAGAGCCGTGGCTATGATGTCACAGGAATTATGCTCAGGCTATATGATAAACCCGATTCTACAGATACAAACGATGCACGCAAGCTCTGTGAAGCTTTAGGGATTCCTTTTGTCAATCCTGATTACAGAGAGGAGTTTAAGACTCAGGTCATAAACCGCTTTGCTGCTTCCTACCTTGCAGGGGAGACTCCAAATCCCTGTGTGGATTGCAACCGATATGTTAAGCTTCCCTTTGTCTTTGATTATGCAGACAAGCAAGGCTTTGATTATGTAGCAACGGGTCATTATGCCCGTGTGTCTTTTAACGAGGTAACTAATCGTTTTGAGCTGAGAAAGGGTCTGGATAGCAAAAAGGACCAGAGCTATGTGCTGTATAATCTGACACAGCCTATGCTGTCCCGTCTTTTGTTACCTATAGGTGAGCTGAGTAAATCTCAGGTCAGAGAGATTGCACATGAGCAAAACTTTATTAACGCCAATAAACGAGATAGTCAGGACATCTGCTTTATAAACGGTAACTATTACGATTACCTCAGGGATAATTGCGGTGTTACAACTCAGGCAGGCAACTTTGTGGATAAAGAGGGGAATATCCTCGGCATCCATAAGGGAGCAGTGTGCTACACCCGCGGACAGCGTAAGGGTCTTGGACTTGCACTGCCACAGCCCATGTATGTGCTTTCAAAGAATATGCAGGAGAATACCGTAACCTTAGGCTTTAATGAAGATTTATTTTCTGATATCGCAGTAGCTGATGAGGTTAATTTTGTTTCTTTGTCAGAAATAAATACTGAGATTAGAGTAACAGCCCGTGTCCGTTACAATCAGACAGAGCAGTCAGGCACTGCATTTATGACTGATGACGGCAGGCTTTGCGTCCGATTTGATACACCTCAGCGTGCTGTCACTGCAGGTCAGTCCCTTGTGGTGTATCAGGGGGACAGTGTACTTGCAGGTGGCAAGATAATAGAGTAATCTGAAGCCGTTGTGATGTATCGCAACGGCTTTTATGCTGTTACCTTTTGTAGTTTTGTATCATTGTTACTGACTTCTGATGCTTCACTGTTTTCAACAATCTCCAGTGTATATCCCATAATTCCTGCAGAAAACAACACTCCGCTGAATACTGCAAGACAGAAATACAGAACACCGCCTGTTCCTATAATTGACAGGACACCTCCTGCAGGAGCGGCGGCACTGCAACCAAGCACAAAGCAAAGTCCTCCGCTTATAACTCCTCCTGCAATACAGGGAAGTATAACTCTTTGCAGTCTTGTGGCATAGTAGGGGATGGCAACCTGACTTAATCCGCATAGTCCGCAGAATATTCCTGATATAGCAAAAATTCTCTCTCTCTTTGCAAATCTGTCTCTGAATATCAGTGAGGCAAGTCCCATGCTGAGTGCAGGTACACTGCCTGCCGCTGTTACCGCCGCCATTATCTGCGGCTCATCTGTGGCAATTGATGCCACCCCATACACAAGAGCGGCAAGATACAACGGTCCTCCGATATCAACTGTTATCATTATCGACAGCAGCACCACAAGCAGAAGTTTGCTGAATTCACCTGTTGCCGCAAGCAAAACAGCAGATAATCCATTTATAATTTGTGCCGCGGCATCGGCTATGAATATCAGCACTACAGTTACAATCAGTGATGCTATCGGACTTATATATACTGCTATGTTACTTTTCCTTTTTGTTATCAATGTGATTACTGTGTCTGTGAGCCGTACGCTGTATCCTGCGGCAAGTCCTGCCAGTATACTTCCGAATATACCTGTGATTGCACCTGTGTTACCTGAGGAGAAGCTAAGTGTCACTCCCATTCCTGTCAGCATACCGCCTATAAGTCCTCCCGATAAAGCAGGAAGTCCTCCTATATACAACGCAATTCCTCCGGATAATAATGGAGAGATAAGCTTGTTTATCACACTTCCTGTACCATAAAGAGCTTTTGCAATAGCTGATGTTTCACCGATTCCAAACTCAGCTCCTCCAACAAATAATATGTCAATTATATAAGAGAGACTCACAATCACTGCACCTGCAAGTATCACAGGCGCACACAGCCATACTCCCTTGTTTCTTCTTTCGCTGATATTGATATGTGAGTTTTCATTGTTTTCATCAAAAATCAAATCCACTATATATCCTCCTCTGTCTGTTTCGTTTATTATTAGCTTAAAGCTTTGAAATATGGCAGAAAAGTTATCGTTGACGGCTTGATAAAAATGTAATAAAATCAAATTAATTGAAATTCGGAAGTGATAATATGAGTAAAATTCTTGTATGCGGACTTGTTAATATAGAAACCACAGCCTCTGTGGATTCTTTCCCAATAGAATACCGTCCTGTGGATTACAGATTCTTTGGTATAGCATCCAACCCTGCAGGCGTGGGTCTTAATGTTTCAATTGCACTTAATACATTAGGAGACGAGGTCAGACTTTGCTCCTTTGTGGGTAGTGACTGTGCAGGCGATATTATAAAATCCCACCTGTCCTCTCAGGGGATAAGCACAGACAATATTCTTTGCAAGAATAAATCTACAGCACAATCAGTGATACTTTATGATAAAGAGGGTAGAAGAAACATAATCTGTGACCTTGCTGATAATCAGGAACTTTCCTATGACGAGGAGCGATTTGTTTCAGCTCTTGAGGGTGTAGATGTTGCCTGTATGTGCAACATCAATTACTCTGCAAAGCTTCTGCATATTGCAAAGGAAAAAGGTGTACTGATTGCAACTGATGTTCACTGCCTTGGTGATATTCACGACGAGTACAATGCAAGATTTATGCGTACGGCAGATATACTCTTTCTTAGTAACGAGAACTTCATTGACAGAGAACAGGAGTTTGTGAGTTTAATTGTCAATGAGTACAGTCCACAGATTGTTATTGTAGGTATGGGGGATAAGGGAGCATTGCTTTATACCCGCGAGGATAACTGCTTTACTTTTGTACCTGCAGTTTTCACCCGACCTGTTGTTAATACCGTTGGAGCAGGAGACAGCCTGTTTTCTTCCTTTGTGCACTTCTATGCTAAGAGCAGGAATCCTCTGGATTCTCTGCAAAAAGCTGTGTACTTTGCTTCCTATAAAATCGGAGACAACGGAGCAGCCAAGGGCTTTCTCTCTGAGGATAAGCTCCTTGAACTGATAAACAAATAAGGAGTTATTATGGATAGATTTTTGCGTACAGAGGCTTTGTTTGGTAAAGCTTCAATGGATAAGCTGAAAAACTCAAGGGTTATCGTATTTGGTGTGGGCGGAGTAGGCGGCTATATTGTGGAGGCACTGGCTCGCTCAGGAGTAGGTGCTATTGATGTGGTTGACCCTGATTTAGTTGCAAAGAGCAATATCAACCGCCAGATAATCGCCCTTGAATCAACAGTAGGCAGGAAAAAGACAGAGGTTATCAAAGAGCGGATTTTGTCCATAAATCCACAGGCTCAGGTAAATTGCTTTGATATTTTCTATCTGCCGGAAAACTCACATCTTATCGACCTGTCGGTTTATGATTATATAGTAGATGCTATCGATACTGTCCCTGCTAAGGTGGATATTGTTTGCCGTGCAAAGGAGCTGGATATTCCCGTTATCAGCAGTATGGGATTTGGAAACAAGCTCAATCCTACAATGGTTGAAGTGGCAGATATTTCCAAAACTTCAGTGTGTCCTCTCGCTCGGACAATGCGTAGGTTACTCAGAGCAAAAGGTATTAATCATCTCAAGACAGTATATTCAAAAGAAATCCCCACAACTCCTCAGTGTGAGCTTGATTCATCAGGTAAGCCCACAGTTGCAAGCGTTGCCTTTGTCCCTTCTGTTGCAGGACTTGTTATAGCCTCAGAGGTTATCAAGGACCTAGCAAAAACCGATTAAACAAAAAGCACCGTGTTCGCTTAATAAACGAGCACGGTGCTTTTTGTTTACAGTATTACAAAGAAAACAAGTCCTGTCAGTACAGAAATTAATGCTCCCATAATAACATCGCTGATGAAGTGTACTCCTGCAAATATCCTTGTGAGTCCTATCATAACTGATATTATCAGCAGAACTACAGCCAAGGGCACTGACACAGGAATAGCACACATTGCAATGATGAATGCTGATGCAGTGTGACGGCTTGGGAAGGACTCTCCCTTGCCGTCTCGATTTATTACAGGTTCTGTATCATACACTTCGTAGGGTCTGGACTTGTTAATGATTTTTCTCATGATTGTTACCGCTGCAAGTACGACCAACGGGACAAATATCAACCGTAGAAAATCCCGGTCTATCCCCATAAAAGCTTTGACTATAATCATCACAGGTACAACAGCCACCATAATCAGTGGCAAAGCTTTGTATAAAAACCTCAGCATATTTTGTGCTTTACGGTGGCTTTGAAACCATTCTTTGTTTGCTATATATCTTTTTTTGTTCATAACCTCACCTCAATGCACTTTATTGTATCACAGGTGAGATTTTTTGTACAGAATCAATTTTCTATTCTTACTTTGAATTCCTCAAACCAGGTGTCAAGTTGAATTATATATGCCAGTATCTGGGGTGCACGCATAAGCTGTCCGTACCAGGGTGAGCTGATACTGTCAGGATTATCTATTATTGAACAGACCCCTTCTTTATCAAGCAATTCTGTAAGCGGAGTCTTTTTATTGAGGATTTCTCTGACCTTTTTAGCTACAGACTCAAAGTATATGGGGTTGTGAGTTTTAGGATAGGGGCTCTTTTTTCTAT
Source organism: Ruminococcus sp. (assembly GCA_017473775.1). GTDB lineage: Bacteria > Bacillota > Clostridia > Oscillospirales > Acutalibacteraceae > Ruminococcoides. The sequence continues at coordinate 11,803 of JAFUJH010000060.1, read as the reverse complement.
AGCAGATGTCATAAGGGAGTATTCCTTCAAATGCTTTTCTCACAATACCTTTCTCTCTGCCGTAAAGTGCCTTCAGCTCCCAAGGCATATTGTATGCGTATTCCACTATTCTGTAGTCGCAGAATGGTACTCTGACTTCAAGTCCGCAGTCCATAGAGCATCTGTCTTTTCTGTCCAGCAGGCACTGCATAAACCAGTAGAAGTTCAGCATAAACATCTCTCTCATTCTGGAGGACAGCTTCGTATCTGTGGGGAGTTTCTGTGCTTTTGAAATTGTCTCAAGGTATCTGCTTCTTACATATTCTTCACCTTGAGGCAGTAGTCCGTCTTTTAGAATCTTCCTTCGTATATCCTGACTTCTTGACCAAGGAAAGCACTCCTCGAACAGAATATCCTTATTATGATACCAAGGATATCCTCCAAAGAGCTCGTCAGCACATTCACCTGATAATGCAACAGTAAAATCCTTTTTTACCTCTTTGCAGAACAGAAGCAGTGATGAGTCTACATCTGCCATACCGGGCAGGTCACGGGCAATTGTTGCATCAGGCAGAGCATCAGCAAGCCTGATATTATCCAGTATCACTTGATGATGCTCGGTGTTCGCACTATCAATCATCAGGTGTATATACTCTGTATCTGAGTTCGGTTGGAATAAGCTTCTCTGAAAGTACTTTGCGTTATCTGTATATTCCACACTGTAGGTGTGTAGCTTTCCTTTGCCATTTGCCTTGTAATATGCTGAGGCTGTCTGTGTAATAATGCTTGAGTCAAGCCCCCCTGACAGAAAACAGCACAGGGGTACATCTGACACAAGCTGACGCCTGATAGAGTCCTGTATCAGATATCGGGTGTGCTCTATGGTTTCTTCTTCGTTCTCTGTGTGCTCTCTTGCTTCTATTGTAAAGTAGCTTTGCTTTCTTAGCGTGTTGTTTTCAAATATAGCAAACTCTCCGGGGCTGAGTTCCTTTATATCTCTGAACACTCCCTTTGCAGGTGTCCTCGCAGGACCTAAGAAGAATACCTCATATAGTCCCTCGTCGTTGATTACAGGCTCTGCAACAGTGCTTGCAAGGATAGTCTTTATCTGCGACCCAAATACAAAGTCATCACCTTTATGTGTGTAAAACAGCGGCTTTACGCCGATTCTGTCTCTGCACAGGTATAACCGCTTTTTTACCACCTCATATACAGCAAAGGCAAATATACCGTTGAATTTCTCTGCACACTGCTCCTTCCAGTGAATATACGCTTTCAGTACTACCTCTGTATCAGAGTGGCTTTCAAAGTCGTACCCTCTCAGCATCAGGTCTTTTCTTATTTCATCTGCGTTGTACAGCTCGCCGTTGTACACAAGCACATAGGTTTCTCCTGCATATGTTCCAACCATAGGCTGTTTGCCGTGTTCAATATCCACTACAGACAGCCTTCTGTGTATCATAGCAACATTTGATTTTACATAATAGCCTTTTTCGTCAGGTCCCCGTCGCTTCAGCGTCTCAGACATATTTTCCAGCACTGTAGTTCTTTCATAAAGATTCACAGATTCACTGAGCCATCCCGCTATTCCGCACATAAATTGACCTCCATATATTATCTTGATTTGCGTGGTTTAATGTTTGCAGATTTTATTGATGCAAGGAATACCACACAGCATATTATCAGAAAAACACAGCCTGTTATTCCTTTATTAAAGGCAGGTTGAGTCTTATTAACAGTTGAGAAGACACCTTGTGTCTGTGGGAAGATTCTCAGCAGAATACAGGTGAACAAAGCGTTCAGTAATCCGCCTGCAACTCTGAAAATATAAAACTTGACTTTTGAGATTCTAATTTCACCCAGCATTGTGAAAATCTGAAAGTGTACGCAAATACCTCCGAATCCGCACATAGCAGAGATAAGCACAACAGAGTAACCTTCTGCAAGGAATTTTATGCCGTTTGTAATTTCAAGTACAGCCGTTATAAAGCGAAGTGTAGGAACTCCCTCGGTAATGTACAGATATATCTCACACACCGCACCGAACAGTACCACCAGAGCACACATAAATCCGCAGGCCCTGATTGCTTCACTGACAGATACTACCAGAGCATTGCCTGTTCTTTTATGAATATTTCCGTTTACTTTTTCTTCACTTTCAACCTCCTTTTGTACAGCAAACCTTGCAATAACTCCCAGTGCTATAAAGGTTAACACCTGTGATACAAGGAGTATATATCCCGTCTGTTTGCTTCCAAGCATTGAACATCCTGTGTAGGTAACCAGAAAACCGGGTCCTGAGGCTACACAGAACATTGCCATTCGCTCTGCCTGCTTTGCGCTGATTCTGCCTTCCTTATAAAGTGAGTTGATTCCCTTCGCACCAACAGGGTATCCGCCGATGAGAGACAGGATTATAACCGCAAAGCTGTCTTTTGGCAAGCCGAATATTACCTGTGTGAGACTTCCTGCCCACGAGGGTACTTTTGAACTTAACCCTGAGCATACAATGAAGGATGATAAAACCATAAAAGGGAACAGAGAGGGGATTAGTACCTGTATACATAGAAACACTCCGTTTGTTCCCCCTGTTCTGCATTGCTCAGGGAATATCAGTAGCGTCACAAGTGACATTCCTGTCACCAGCCAAATCAATGCTGCCTTGTTTTTTGACATTGTTTTATATATTTTCATTTTCTTCACCGAATAATATATATGAAGCTTTTCGCATAAAAATTAATACATTTATAAAAAGCAGGTGTCATATTTGAACAGAAGCAAATCAGATAAGAATAATAGTGAAGAATACAGTTCATCAATAGGATTTTCACTGAGGGATGTTTTTGCTGTTCACCCGAGGATAGAACTATCAGGTAATACATCAGCCTCTGTGGAGGGATGCAGGGGAGTGCTTGAATATAGCAAAACTCAGATACGAGTCAGCCTTGGTAAGTACTCAATACAGATTAAAGGCAGGGGACTTGACCTGCGGTGTATTTCTCCTACTTCTTTGCGTATTGAGGGATTCATAACAGCAGTTGAATACATAATGTGAGGAGAAAATATGATACTCAGAATTATTCGTTGGTTAAGAGGTTATGTGGTATTTGAGATAATCGGACGCTTTCCTGAGCGATTTATAAACCTGTCTCTCAGGCGTGGGAAGTTTATATTTTCTGCAAAGCCTTGTGCCGATAAATTCATAGCTTCGCTTTTGCTTTGCGATTATCGTGATATACGCCATACAGCTAAGAAAGCTTCCGTGAGGCTTCGTGTACTGGAGCGTCATGGTTTACCTTTTATTATAAAAAGGTACAGGTCGAGAGCAGGTCTGCTTATTGGTGCAGTGCTGTTTTTGATTATAACATTGCTTATGCAAAGTTTTGTCTGGACTATAGAGATAAACGGTATAACTACAATCAGTGAAAGCACACTTCTTGAGCTTTTGGAGGAGGAGGGGTTATATTGCGGAGCGTTTAAGCACGGCACCGATTTAACAACTCTGCAGCGTGATGTAATGAAGCAAATTGATGAGATAGGCTGGATGTCAGTAAATATAATCGGCACAAAGGCAGAGGTGGAGATAAAAGAAAAGGAAATCAAGCCCCATATCCTTGAGGCTGATGTGCCCTGTAATATCAAGGCTTCCTATGACGGAATAATACTTCGTATGAATACAAAATACGGCACGGCAGTTACTGCTCCCGGCTCTGCTGTGATAGAAGGCTCGCTTCTTGTCAGCGGTGTAAACGAAAATCCGTCAGGAGGAGTCAGTCTTGTACACGCTGATGCACAGGTTATAGCACAAACACGCAGGACAGCGTGCTTCACTGTTGACAGGCAGGGTCAGACCCTTATGCCCACTAATAATGTCAGCAGATATAAACTCAGAGCGTTTTGGTTGGAGATTCCTGTTTCCTTTGAGTCTGTTGGCGGATATCATACCTCAGATATAAAGAGATACAGCGTAGTACTCAATAATACCGCAATGCCCTTTGGCATTACTGCTGAGCAATGCACAGAGTTTGAGGAAGTATCATATTCCCTTGACAGAGATACAGCTCATAATATACTGAGGCTTGAGGATTACCTTTATCGGTTGTTTGCTCTGTCTGATTGTGAAACTTTAACTGCAGAGGCTACCTTATCTGAGTCCCTTGAGAGTTACAGCTCACATATCCTCTATGATTGCATTGAGGATATCGCTATTGAGGAAAACATTATTGTAAATCCATAGGATTTGTGATATAATATGAAAAGAATGTATTAGATGGGTGATATTAATGAAGATTTTATGTATCGGAGATGTTGTGGCAGGAGTAGGGTGCAGATTTTTAAGAGACCGCTTGCCTGCTCTCAAGCGCAATCTCGGCATAGATATCGTAATCTGTAACGGAGAAAATTCTGCAGACGGCAATGGTATTCTCCCCACATCTGCAGACTATCTTTTTAAGAGCGGTGTCGATGTTATCACCCTGGGTAATCATTCCTTCCGTCGTAAAGAGATTTATTCCTATCTGGATGATAACGAGTTCATCATCCGTCCTGCAAATTATCCTGCAGGAACTACCCCCGGTCGGGGAGTGTGCGTGCTTGATTGTGGCAGGTATTCCGTGGCAGTTGTGAACCTAATCGGCAATATGTATAATTCTACTCCCGTGGATTGTCCTTTCCACACTATTGACAGCATACTTAAAGATATAGATGCAAAAATTATAATCGTGGATTTTCACGCTGAGGCTACAAGTGAAAAGCGTTCAATGGGCTTTTACCTTGACGGCAAGGTTTCGGCTGTGTTCGGCACTCATACTCATGTACAAACTGCCGATTGTCAGGTTCTTCCTAACGGAACTGGCTATATCACCGATGTAGGTATGACGGGTCCCCGCCACTCTGTTTTGGGAATCCGACCTGAGATTACTATCGAAAGTTTCAAAAGCCGTCTCCCCGTCAGATTTGAGCCTGTGCAGGGAGATTGCTCAATGGATTGTGTGTTGTTTGAAATAGACGAAAAAACAGGCAGAACTGTATCCTGCAGAAGTATGTCTGAGTGTGAAATCTCTATGGTGTAAGTGCCAAATGTATCGATTTTACACCTTTTATTTTATGCAAATAACCAATTTTTACTTTTTTTGCTTGAAAGTCACACTTTATTCATATATAATTATGATGGTATGATTTGAAAACAAGTAATACTAATTTATAAAAAAGAAAATTAAGGATGTGTTCTAATGCTGACAGGATCTATGTTAAAGCAGGCCGTTATCTCGGGTGCAAACAACATTTGTTCTCAGAAGGAAAGAATCAACGATCTCAATATTTTCCCTGTTCCCGATGGTGATACAGGTACAAATATGTCTATGACAATCAGCGAGGCAGTTAAGGCTGTGTCTGCTTGTGAGTCTGACAATGCAGGTGAGGTTGCTAAGGTTATCGCTTCTGCAATGCTTCGCGGTGCACGCGGCAACTCAGGTGTTATCCTGTCACTTCTTTTCAGAGGCTTTGCAAAGGGCCTTGAGGGTAAGGAGACAGCAACAGGCAAGGATCTTGTTAAGGCATTGGGACTTGGCGTTGACGCTGCATATAAGGCAGTTATGAAGCCTACAGAGGGCACAATCCTCACAGTTGCTAGAGAAGCTTTTGAAGAGGGTGCTAAGATTGTCAAGAAGACTCAGGACCCTGCACAGGTTTGGTCTGTAGTTTGCACTGCAGCTGATGAGTCACTCCAGCGTACACCCGACCTTCTGCCCGTACTAAAGAAGGCAGGCGTTGTTGACGCAGGCGGCAAGGGCCTCCTCGTTATCTTTGAGGGTATGCTCTCCTATATCAAGGATGGAGTTATGATTGAGTATACAGCTTCTCAGAGTACATCAGATGCATCTGATGACGATACATTCCGCAGTGCTGCTGCAGAGTTTGATGAGGTTATCAACTTCACATATTGCACAGAGTTCATTGTTGGCAGAGATGCTTCTATCACAACATCTCCTCTCAAACTCCGTGCATACCTTGAGACCATCGGTGACTGCGTAGTTGTAGTTGACGATGAGGAAATCATCAAGGTTCATGTTCACACAGAGGATCCCGGTAAGGCACTCCAGAGGGGTCTCCAGTATGGTCAGCTCCTCACCGTAAAGGTTGAGAATATGCGTCAGCAGCATGAGCAAGCTAAGGCTGAGAATGACAAGCGTCAGGCTAAGAAGAAGCTTGAGGTAGCTGCTCCCGAGGAGGAAATCGGCTTTGTTGCTGTTGCATCAGGCGATGGCCTCACAACTCTCTTTACCGACCTTGGTTGTAACCATGTAGTATCCGGCGGTCAGAGCATGAACCCCAGCACAGACGATATTTACGAGGCAGTTATGGCAACTCCTGCTAAGACTGTTTTCGTTCTTCCCAATAACAAGAATATCATTATGGCTGCAGAGCAGACAGCAAAGATAGTTGAGGACAGAGAGGTTATCATCCTCCCCACAAAGACTATTCCTCAGGGTATCACAGCAATGCTCGCATATGACCCTGACAACGATGCTGTTATCAACAAGGGTGCAATGCAGGATGCTTTTGCTTCTGTTTCTACAGGTCAGATTACCTTCGCAGCCCGTGACTCCGAGTTCGGTATGAAGAAGATTAAAGAGGGCGAGATTATCGGCCTTGATAACGGTAAGCTCACTGTTGCTGAGAAGTCTCCCAAGAAGGCACTCTTAAAGCTCGCAAAGTCTATGATTACCAAAGATGCAGAGTTTGTAACTCTTATCTACGGTGCAGGCATTTCTGAGCAGGATGCAACAGAGGTTTATGACGAGCTTATCTTAAAGTATGGCAACGATGTAGATATCAATATGATTAACGGCGGTCAGCCCATCTACTACTACATTCTCGGTATTGAATAAGATTCATTTGAAAAAATCCAACAGCTCAGCTTCAAATCGTGAAGCTGAGCTGTTTTGTTTAGTTTTATGATTTCTTACGGACCGGGTAAAGGTTCTCTGACAGAAACCGTCATGTTTTCTGTGGCTGTTTTGCCTGTGCACTTGTCTTTTATAATGACTGTGAATGTGTATTCTCTTTCTTCTTCAAATCTGCCTACGGGATAGGTGTTAGTTGTGCTGAAATTCTGCTTAAGTTCATTATCAACATAAAATGCATATTCATATTCACCCGAACCGAACATTCCTTCTGCGGTAAATACCATTTCTGTGTCGATTGTGTTCAAAGCTTTCTCTGTGTAGTTGTGATAAAAAGCCTTTATTGAGACATCTTCGTTTTCGTACGGCTCAACCACAACGTAATTCTGAATCGTTGCACTCCAGTGGTTATCCAAGTCATTGTATGCAACAACTTCGATTTTATATTCGCCTGATTCGTCAAAGGTGTGGGTGTAGTTGTTTTCCGATATAATATCTGTTACGGCAACTGAATTAATATAAAATTTATATGTTACAGGTGAAGGCTCGGAATATATTTCTGATACAAAGAAGTTAACAGGGACACCTGTCATTGCTTTTCCTGAGTCATAGTTTGCGTTGAAACTGTAAAAGCGAATATAATCTGTTATATGTTCAGGTACATCAAAAGACTCAATCAGACTTGCACATTTTTTCTGAATGATGGTGGCGTCCTTGATTGTAATATTATCATCACCGTCAACATCAGCAACGGCACATTGTCTTTTGTTGAAATCTTCAATTCCTGCAATGCTTTTTTGAATTGTTGTGGCATCCTTAATCGTTACCTCGCCATTCATATCTGTATCGCCTGCAATTATATACCCTGCAAGTACTGCAGAGATGCTTGTGATACTAATTGCTGAGATAAGTATTAGCATAACTGAAGTTATAATTAATTTAATAATTTTCATATATGAACCTCTTGTGTTGAATATTGTTTTAGCTTAGTAAAACAATACTTCCGTTTGGAAATTTATCAATGTTTCCAGCAATATATTTTTGTATGATTGTAGCATCAGATACTGTTACAACTCCATCACCATTAACATCAGCAGATAATAAATCTTCGTTCGTTAATGTGGTGATTCCTGCCAAATAACGTTGAATCAAAGAAATATCACTAGTAGTAATATTAGTATCGTCATTGACATCTCCAACTATTCCTAATTTGTAACTGTAGATTTTTGTTGCACCATTAATAGTTTTATAGGAAGAATCAATAACAATAGTTTTTCCGGTGTTATCAATTAACTCTACTTTCTTAACAATAGTTGGATTCCCACCTTCTTCATCACTAATATGTATGCCACAAGTGCTTCTGCTTGTATCAAGTGCATACAAATCTCCAAAGTCAAATACAAAAGTATTCTCTTCTGTTGCATTACCTGTTCCACTAAAGTTTATATCTTCTGATTCTGTGTTTTGCAATAACATTGTGTCGATATATGAAATACCATCAGAATTTGATACAACTAAATCAACATTTATTTGAGTTCGATTGTTATGGTTTAATGTGATTTTTGCAATTACATCATTTGGATATTCTTTAATGTTTATCACATTATAGCCATAGTTATAAAATGCAGCATTTCTATTTGGTGTGTTTTGATTGTTTGTGTTCGATACTTTATTAAGTGCATCATACATAATCCAAATGTAGCCGTTGTTTCGCCAACCACTGCTATGTGAATTAACAATTTTGAATGCACCACGTTCGAAATTTTGTATTGTACCATCTCCATTTAAGTCATATGTGATGTTGTCGTTGTATCCTACTATAGCCATTGCATGACCTTCCCACTGACCTGATGTGTTATTTACTCGTATACAAACATAGTCTCCATTTAAATCTTCGTTAGATTGTGAAGAAAGTGTGCTGCTTATCAAATCTTGCGAAGCGTAACCAAAATCTGTTGAGAATGTTAGTATAGAACCAGTGGACAAAAAGGTTTTCATATTATTAAGACAGGTAGAGTTATATGATGTAATTGGAGTATCAGTTGAATTGTTTGAGAATTCGAGAAAATGATAGTTAGCAACGCGATATTTAAGCGCGTTTGTCAATGCTGTTTCATCTAAATACCACGGTAAATACTCCTTAGCTAAAACCTCATTGGATGACAATCCTAATTTGGTAGGGGCAAATTCAGAGTATCTGACTGCACCATTGCTTTTTAATACTTTATATACATCTTCATAGTATGAACCTGTATTTCCGATTGAACTTTTTGCTATGTTGTGTACCCATTTTGGTGAAAATAAATTATTTGTACTAGTAACGTCTAATGAATACTTGCTCGCTACTTGATAGCCAAACTGATAATAAACAGCAGCCCAAGAAGTACAACTGCCAATTTGACCTTGGTCACCTACTTCTGGGAAATAAATACTATTACTCAAATCAACGGAGGAGGGGTTTGCACGAGTCGATTTGGGTAATAAAGAGGATTCACTATCTGGTATTCTTACACAGTTGTCTCTAGGAGCGTTATAACTTCCTTCTATTATCTATATTATATAAACAACTATTAACTATGTCAATAATCAATAAAAATAAACAAAACAATAGAACAAATAATTTCAATATAGCACAATACACAAGAGAGAATATACGGCGACAACAATAATAAAAAATCTTGAAAATATTATTTATTTGTATATAATAAAAATATATCTGATATTCGGGTGATTGTATGTCATCATTGTTTGAAATACCAATAAGAGCACTGAAAGGTGTAGGGGATAAAAAAGCACAGCTTTTTCACAAGCTCGGCATCGATTCTGTGGGCACTTTGCTCTATTATTTCCCCAGAAGCTACGAGGACTGGAGCAATCCGCTGTCAATTGCAGATGTAGAGGGCGGACAGGTTTGCTGTGTCAAGGGTAAACTCTCTGCCACAATGCGCGAATCCCGACTCCCCGGTAATCGTTATATGGTGCGGGCTGAGGTGTCAGACGGTTTTGATGCAATGCGTATTGTGTTCTTTAATAATAAGTACATAACCCAGATGCTCAAGTATGACACTGAGTATCTGTTTTACGGTAAGGCTACCAAGGATTTCTCAGGTGTGCAGATGGTGTCACCGGAGTTTGTTCTTGCCAAGGAGTCTGCAGATACATTCCACCCTGTGTACGGACTGACTGCAGGGCTTACCAACAAAGCGGTGCAAAATGCAGTCAAGCAGGCAATCTCAATGCTTCCGCTGAAGGTGGCTGACCCTTTGCCTGATTTTATTCTTGAGAAATATGATTTGTGTGGTTTGCGTGATGCGATAATCAATATCCATATTCCTGATTCACCTGTCTCTTTGCAAAGGGCTCAGCGTCGCCTGATGGTGGAGGAGCTTCTTGTACTGTCCCTTGGTATTCGCTCCCTCAAGCAACAGCATAAGGAGGCACGGGGAACCAATATTACCGCAGATTTTACCGAGGAGTTTCTTTCTCTTTTGCCCTTTACTCCTACATCAGCTCAGCGTAGAGCTATGGAGGACTGCACCCGTGATATGCTCAGCGGCAAAGTGCCTATGAACAGGCTTGTCCAGGGTGATGTTGGCTCGGGTAAAACCGCTATCGCCGCCTGTGCCTGCTACAATATGGTCAAAAACGGCAAGCAGGCAGCATTTATGGCACCTACCGAGATTCTGGCAGAACAGCATTTTGCTACCTTGCAAAAACTGTTTGCTGATACCGATATCCGTGTAGGTCTCCTTACAGGTTCAGCTACAACATCTAATAAAAAGAAAATACGGGAAGCTTTGGCACAGGGTGAAATTGATATTATAGTAGGCACCCACGCCCTCATTACCGACAAGACGGTGTTTAAGTCTTTGGGACTTGCTGTTACTGATGAACAGCACCGTTTTGGTGTTGCTCAGCGTTCCAAGCTTTTAACCAAGGGTGATGACCCACATCTGCTTGTTATGAGTGCTACACCTATTCCGCGTACACTGGCACTCATTATTTACGGTGACCTTGATATATCTGTAGTTGACGAGATTCCTCCCGGCAGACAGCCTATTGATACTCTGCTCATCGGTACAGATAAGCGTCACAGAGCTTTTAACTTCATCAGAAAAGAGCTTGATAATGGTTACAGAGCGTATATTGTCTGTCCATTGGTTGAGGAGGACGATTCTGATCTGACTGCCGCTGAAGAATATGGTGCAGAGCTTATGCTCGAGGAATTCTCCGACTATGCAGTTGGAATTATCCACGGCAAGATGAAGTATCAGGATAAAGAGAAAACAATGCGAAGGTTTGCAAGCGGTGAGCTTCAGCTTCTTGTTGCAACCACTGTTATCGAGGTTGGCGTGGATGTTCCCAGTGCCACAATTATGATGATTGAAAACGCGGAGCGCTTCGGACTTTCTCAGCTTCATCAGCTCAGAGGCAGAGTCGGCAGGGGAGACAGCAAGTCTTATTGCATCCTTGTTTCGGATAACACATCAGAGAATACACAGAAGCGGCTCAGCGTTATGACCTCCACCTCAGACGGCTTCAAAATCGCAGATGAGGACTTGCGTCTGCGTGGTCCCGGTGACTTCTTCGGAGAGCGTCAGCACGGACTTCCGAAGCTTTCTATTGCTGATTTCTCTGATATGAGCACCCTCTATACTTCACAGGATATCGCCACCGATATCCTTGAGGACAGCCCGGATTTATCAGGTGATAAATACAAAGGTCTGCGTGCATCCATCCGCAGATTGTTCAAGGATTCACAGGGCACAATGAATTAAGGGCTCTATAATAAATGTTGGGGTAAGAAAAAGAGCCTACTGAAAAAAAGAGTAAAAAAGTAGAGCATATTTGAAAGAAATCCGTTAAAATGGAGTTGTCTAGAAACCAGAAACGGAGAATCCAATATGCTCTACAAACAT
>JAFUJH010000059.1 GCA_017473775.1 Ruminococcus sp. | reverse complement strand
AGTATTATCATAGCAAGCAGAACAAGGCAACAAATAATGTAAGAGGGAACCTTTGAAAACATCACCTTTTTACTTTTCATAAGCATAAGTGTGCATACACCCCAGGTTATAGGGATAACAGACACAGGTATTGCCCAGGTGCTCATTATTGAGATTGCCAACGCAGGAGTGGTGCCTGCAAAATCAACTGATATATTACAAACAGACAATACCAGCATCAGCACAGCGGTAATCAGCATACCTATCTGAATCTTATTATCTTCTCTGAGAACAGCTTTCCTTACAATCTTCATTATCTCATCCTCCTTGCTTTGTATTTTGTAGGTGCTTTCTCTGATGTGTTTGTGCAGAGAACTAACACAAGGGGAATCAAGCAAGCAAAAGCCGCATATGCAAAGGATAAAATCTCATATGTAGATATATCGTAGGTAATGAATTTATCAATAGTTGTAAATATTGTTGCAAGAGAAGCCACGACTGAAATAAGTTGAATTATGAGTGTATATCTGAAAGCGCCGATAGAATATAACAGAGTGAACAAGCATAAAAGTGCAAACAATAAATATTCTCCGATTGTCACAAGATATGGACCGTAGCCTACAGCCATGGAAAGTTGTTGTGCAACAGAGTGAGCTTTTGTCAATGCAGCCACACTGTCATATAAAGGAAACAGTGCAGTTATAAATCCGAGCAGACAAGGGATAGTAGCTGATAAAATATCCTTTTTTACTGCAAAAACAGCAGCACCTACAGCTAAGGATAATCCGAATAAACCTCTCAGTATGTAGTAGATAATATCACTACCGCCGTCAACAGCTGAGAATTTGTTCATAACATTCACTATAACCGGGAGCATAAGCAGAACAATGCTGAACACTGATAAAATAATAGATGCTGAAATAAAACCTGAGCATTTATCTTTAACTACGGGTCTGTTTTTTAATAATATTGATATCATATAAATACCTCCAAACTATATATATTTTATCATAAGACTTGCATTTTTCAATAGAAATACAGAAATTTGATTTGTAAACAAATGTTAAACTGTCTTATTAACAATGCATATATTCATCAACCTTAAAATATAATACTTATATAGCAACTAAAGTGGGGGACAAAGTATGGTTTGCAGAATAGTAGAGCTCAGACACAAGGAGGTTATCAGCAGCGGTAACGGCTGCCGAATTGGGTATGTTGATGATGTGGAGGTAGATACAGTAACCTCACAGGTGCGAGCTCTGGTGGTTTTCGGCAGACCCCGTTTTTTCGGATTTTTCGGGAGAAGTGAGGATGTAATCATACCTTGGGCGGATATCCAGCTTATTGGTGAGGATACTATTCTTGTATCAGGTAATATTAAATTTACACAAAAGAAACAGCGGATTCCTAAGTCCTTTGTTTGATATGCACATACAGAAAATTTGTGTCACTTAGCAACAGTGACGAAAACAAAGCTGAGTTTTTGTATAACTTCACGAAGTTTAATTCTAAATCAGAATAATAAAGCTGTTATTATTCCTTTTAAGAATCAAAACTGAATTTTGTAATTTTTGCATTTTTCAAAAAAATGTGCTTTAATAACACCTGAGATTGTGTGATTAAGCAATGTATTACCGCTTAAAAACAACGCTTTCGGAAATCGGCATGGATGTCCAAAATTTACGATTCCGCCTTAAGGAACCTTGGAGCCCTCCTGTCGAGTGAGATTTTCGGCTGAGTTGTCCAAGGGTACTGTGAACGGGTTTTCATCATAGAAACTCAACACAATGCAACAAATGCTCGTTGCTGTACCCGGAAATAAGGAGGACGAATTTTTGATTAAAACATTCAAAAGGTTGGCTGCTGTAGTATCGCTTTCTCTTATCTTAACAATCATCATCGTACCATGTGCTGTGTTCTTTGCAAATGCACAGACAGTTTCCGGCACATATGGCGTACAAAGCACAACCGAATCTACTATCACACGCGTAACAAAGTCTTACACAGATGATCAGAAGCTCTCTAACAAGCAGGACACTGCAACAACAGAGAAGGCTAAATCCTTTGATGATGCAAAGCAGACTGCTGAAAAGACAGCAAAGGTTATCGAGAAGGCAACAGAAGTTGCAAAGACTAAGCAGCCCGCTGCAACTGTTTCAACAAACAGTAAGTATCTTCTTGATATTTCAAACCCTGATACAAACTATGTAAGCTATTCCATTACACTTACTGAGTACGACCGAGATATTCTTCAGCGACTCGTAATGGGTGAGGCAGGCGGCGAAGGTTTCATCGGCTGCTGTCTGGTTGCACAGGCAATCAGAGACACCATGATTGCTGACGGATACAAGTCAGTAGAAGCAGTAAGAACAAGCATGGGCTATCAGGCTTCACTGTACAACACACCCAATCAGGATGCAATTGACGCTGTTAATTTTATCTTTGATCAGGGCGGTGCAGCAGTACAGCACAGCATTATTTATTTCTATGCTCCTGCTCTTTGCACAAGCGGATTCCACGAGTCTCAGGAGTTCGTTGTCGCACACAACAGTCACAGATTCTTTGACAGATGGTAATCATAAGGCAGTCGCTTTTGCGGCTGCTTTTTGTGTTTTTGCACAAGTCGTTTGCAATTATCAATGCAATTATTTATATGTATTTATATTCAATAAAAAATAACAAGAAAATACATCGAAAACCCTTGACAAATACTGGGCTTTTTGATATTATGTTGAGGCACTACGCACGATGGGCTTGTCCTGTAGGTGTATCCATTTGTGGATATTTTGAGAGGACAAAATTCAAAAGTCCGTCGGAGGTTTAACCTTAGGAGGAATAAACATGTCAGTAGTATCTATGAAACAGCTCCTCGAAGCTGGCGTACACTTTGGTCATCAGACCAGAAGATGGAACCCCAAGATGGCTGAGTACATCTTCACAGAAAGAAACGGTATCTACATCATCGACCTGCAGAAGACCGTTAAGAAGCTCGAAGAAGCTTACAGCTTCGTTCGTGAGATTTCCACAGAGGGTAAGTCTGTACTCTTTGTTGGTACAAAGAAGCAGGCTATGGACAGCGTGAAGGAAGAGGCTGAGCGTGCAGGCGCATACTATGTAAATGCTCGTTGGCTTGGCGGTATGCTCACAAACTTCACAACTATCCGTCGCAGAATCGGCAGACTCAAGCAGCTCCGTGCTATGGAGGCTGACGGCACATTTGATCTCCTTCCCAAGAAGGAAGTTATCAAGCACAAGCTCGAGATTGAGAAGCTTGAGAAGTTCCTCGGCGGTATCGAGAACATGGAGAGCATGCCCGGCGCACTCTTCATCGTAGACCCCAGAAAAGAGAAGATTGCTGTTGCAGAGGCAAAGAAGCTCGGTATCCCTGTAGTTGCTATTGTTGACACAAACTGCGATCCTGATGAGATTGACTATGTAATCCCCGGTAACGACGACGCTATCCGTGCTGTTAAGCTTATCGCCGGCGCAATGGCTTCTGCTATTATCGAGGGCAAAGAGGGCCAGATGGGCGCTGCTGCTATCGTTGAGGATGCAGAGGAAGCACCTGCTGAGAAGCCCGCACCCAGAAAGAGAAGAACAACTAAGAAGGCTGACGAGGCTCCTGCAGAGGAAGCTCCCAAGGCTGAGTAATTTTCCTATATAATTTTATCGAAAGGATTGAAGTAAAATGAGTTTTACTGCACAGGATGTTAAGGCATTAAGAGAAAAGACCGGTTGCGGTATGATGGATTGCAAGAAGGCTCTTACAGAGGCTAACGGCGATATGGACGCTGCTATCGATTTCCTCAGAGAGCAGGGTCTTGCAAAGCAGGCTAAGAAGGCTTCCCGTATTGCAGCAGAGGGTATTGCTTATGCTCTTACTAATGATACAAACACAGTTGGCGTAGTTATCGAGATTAACTCTGAGACAGACTTCGTTGCAAAGAACGAGGACTTCCAGAACTTCGTTAAGACTTGCGCTCTTACAGTTATTGAGAATGCACCTGCAGATGTAGATGCACTCAAGGCTTGCACAGCTTATGGCACAGAGATGACAGTTGAGGCTCTCCTTCAGGAGAAGGTACTCACAATCGGTGAGAACCTCCAGATCAGACGCTTTGAGCGTTTTGAGTCTCCCTGTGTAGGTTATGTTCACGCTGGCGGTAAGATCGGTGTTATGGTTACATTCGATACAGATGTAGACACAACCTCCGATGCATTCGTTGCTTGCGGTAAGGATGTAGCAATGCAGATTGCAGCTCTCAGCACACCTTACCTTAACAAAGATGCTGTTCCTGCTGAGGTTCTCGAGCACGAGAAGAAGATTATGCGTGAGCAGCTCCTCAACGAAGGTAAGCCCGAGGCAATCATCGAGAAGATTCTCGGCGGTAAGGTTGCAAAGTACTACAAGGAGAATTGCCTTGTAGACCAGGAGTTCGTTAAGAACAACGATGTTACAATCAAGCAGTATGTTGACTCCGTTGCTAAGGAGCTTGGCGGGACTATCACAATCACCGGTTTCGTTCGTTACGAGAAGGGTGAGGGCATCGAGAAGCGTCAGGATGACTTCGCAGCTGAAGTTGCAGCTATGGTTCAGTAATCATACTATTTTTATGCTTTATACAGCGTCTGCATTATGCAGGCGCTGTTTTTGTGTTAAATAATTAAAAATTAAGTTATAACTTCTTTACAAATCAGGCTATATGTTGTATTATTATAATAACTATATATAGACCTATGGGGGTGTTCTGTATGGAACCAAAATATAAGAGAATTTTACTTAAATTATCAGGTGAATCCCTTGCAGGCGAACAGAAGAACGGCATTGACTTTGACACAGTGCTTAAAATCTGCGAGCCTATAAAGAAGTGTGTTGACCTTGGTGTTCAGGTTGCTATCGTTGTTGGCGGCGGTAATTTCTGGCGTGGCAGGTCCAGCGGCAATATGGACCGCACCCGTGCTGACCATATGGGTATGTTGGCTACTGCTATTAACGCTCTTGGTGTTTGTGATGCACTTGAGCAGCTTGGTGTTGATACCCGTGTGCAGACAGCAATTTCCATGAGAGAGATTGCTGAGCCTTATATCCGCGGCAAGGCTGTACGCCATCTTGAGAAGGGCAGAGTAGTTGTTTTCGGTTGCGGTACCGGTAATCCCTTCTTTTCAACCGACTCTGCGGCTTCACTGCGTGCTGCTGAGATTGAGGCGGACATTATTATGAAAGCAACAATGGTTGACGGCGTTTACGATTGCGACCCCAAAACACACGATAATGCTGTCAAATACGATAACCTGACATTTACTGAGGTTGTAGAAAAACAGCTCAAGGTAATGGACGGTACTGCTGCTACTATGTGTCGCGAGAACGACATTCCTATTCTTGTGTTCAGCATCGAAAGACCTATGAACATATACGATGCAGTATGCGGTGAGAATATAGGTACACTTGTAAACTAATAACTTTATATAATCAGGAGGACATATTATGAATACAGTTATCAAAAAAGCTGAAGAAGCAATGCAGAGAAGAATTGCACACCTTGAGAGTGAGTATGCAAGAGTAAGAGCAGGTCGTGCCAACCCCAGTGTTCTTGATAAGGTTTTGGTTGATTACTACGGAACACCTACACCTGTTCAGCAGCTTGCCGCTGTTTCTGTTACCGAGGCAAGAGCTCTGACAATTCAGCCTTGGGATGCTTCTGTACTTCGTGCAATCGAAAAAGCTATTCAGGCGTCTGATATCGGCATCAACCCCCAGAACGACGGTAAGTGCATTCGCCTGATTTTCCCTCCTCTTACTGAGGATAGGCGTAAGGAAATTGTTAAAGATGTTGCTAAAAATGCTGAGGATACAAAGATTCAGATTCGTAACGAGCGCAGAGATGCAATCGACAGCCTCAAAAAGATGAAGAAGGACTCTGCTATTACAGAGGACGACCTTGAGGTAGGTCAGGAAAAGATTCAGAAGCTTACAGACAAGTACACAAAGCTTGCTGATGAAATCTGCCAGAAGAAGCAGAAAGAGATTATGGAGATCTGATTATTATGTCGTTATTATTTACCCGGCGTAGTAAAAAAACAGGGAAGGACGAGGGTATCGTCCTTCCTGAGCATATAGGCATTATTATGGATGGTAACGGCAGATGGGCTAAAAAACGCGGTCTGCCCAGAAGTGCCGGTCATACTGCAGGTGCTCAGAACTTCCGTACAATCACTCGTTATTGCAGTGATATCGGCATCCGTTACCTGACTGTTTATGCTTTCTCTACAGAAAATTGGAAGCGTCCTCAGGAAGAAGTATCTGCATTGATGAAGCTGTTCAAGCAGTACCTTGAGGAGGCACTTTCTGATTTCAAGGATGACAGTATTGTTGTTCGTTTTATTGGTGATACATCTGCATTTTCTCCCGATTTGCAGGAGCTTATCGAGAGAACACAGAGGGAGTCTGCAGACCGTACAGGTATGGTGCTCAACATCGCAATGAACTATGGAAGCAGAGACGAGCTTGTTATGGCTGTTAAATCCATTGCTTCTAAAGTTCATAATGGTGAGTTATCCGTTGACGATATCGATGCAGATATGATATCATCAAATCTTTACACTGCAGGCCAGCCTGACCCGGATTTAATTATCCGTCCCAGCGGAGAGTACAGAATCTCCAATTTTATGCTCTGGCAGGCAGCTTATACAGAATTCATTATTCTTGATAAACTCTGGCCTGATTTTACAACCGATGACCTGGATTCCGCTTTGCTTGAATTTTCAAAGCGTAACCGCAGATTCGGCGGAGTCTGATAAACTATTACAGAACAGGTGGTTCCTATGAAAACTCGTATTATTACCGCTATAATCGGTATTATATTTGTAGTGTTGCTTATGATTTTCGGCGAGATGCTGCCCATACTCTTTGCAGTCGCTGTTGCTATAGTCAACGCTATTATCTGTATGGAGTTCCTTACAGCAAAGAAGCTTCAGAAGAATCCTCCTGTTGCAATTCTGACTTTAATTTTTTCTGTGGCTATGCCATTGGCAGCCTGTACATCATTGTGGTATATTCCCATCTATGTATACTCCTTTGTATCCTTCCTCTTTATGATTTTCCTCAGAGAGAAACTTTCTGTAAGTGAAATCACCTTTGGATATACAGGTGTAACAGTTATATCCCTTGCAATGTCTGCTATTTCCAGACTTATCTGTTGTAGTGGTGGATGGAACAGCTTTTATCTTGTTATGGCAGTTGTCAGCCCCTGGCTTGCAGACAGCACAGCATACTTCGTTGGCAGCTTTATGGGTAAGCACAAGCTATGTCCTAAAATAAGCCCAAACAAAACAGTAGAGGGCGCATTAGGCGGCATTGTCGGCTCTGTTGTCGGTGCTATGCTTGCAGGATTAATTTTCCAGTTCCTAGTATATCGTAATGTGCAGTTTAATTATCTTGCACTTCTTGTAATCGGTGTGTATTGCTCTGTAGTATCAATTCTTGGTGACCTTGTATTCTCAGTTATCAAGCGTGATTGCGGTATTAAGGACTACGGCTCAATAATGCCGGGCCACGGCGGTTTGCTTGACAGATTTGACTCGGTTATTTTCTGTGCACCCTTTGTTTTCTTCATTTCCGAAACATGGGGATTGGTTATTAATGTAATAAATTGCACTGTCTGATGGATATAATAAGGTTGTGATGCTATGACAAAATCAATGGTGGTGTTAGGGTCTACAGGCTCAATCGGTACACAGACCCTTGATGTTGCAGAAAAATATAATATGAAGATATGTGCTTTAACTGCACATAGCAATGTTAAACTTATGGAGCAGCAGGTCAGAAAATTCAGACCTGCTATTGCTGTTATGTACGACGAGGCAGCCGCTACACAGCTCAGAACAGCTATTGCTGACACCGACACTCAAGTGCTTTGCGGAATGGAAGGACTCATTGAAGCCGCAACTATGGATGGGGCAGATGTTGTCCTTAATTCACTTGTGGGTATGGTTGGACTTGAGCCAACTTTGGCGGCTTGCAGTGCTCATAAGGATATAGCCCTTGCAAACAAAGAGACACTGGTTGCCGGTGGCGAGCTTGTGATGAATACCGTGAAAGAGGCAGGAGTCGCCTTACTTCCTGTTGACAGCGAGCACAGTGCAATCTTTCAGTGTTTGCAGGCATGCCCTGACAGCAAGTTCTTAAAGAAGCTGATTCTGACAGCATCAGGCGGACCCTTCTTTGGTAGAACAAGGGATGAGCTTCAAAATGTAACTGTAGAGCAGGCGCTTGCACACCCTAACTGGAGTATGGGTGCCAAGATAACAGTTGACTCTGCAAGTATGATGAACAAAGGGCTTGAGATTATAGAAGCTCGCTGGCTGTTTGATGTAACTGCTGATAATATAGATGTAGTGGTGCATCGTCAGAGTATAATTCATTCTTTGATTGAATTTACCGATAACTCTGTTTTGGCTCAGTTGGGCGTTCCCGATATGCGTATTCCTATCCAATATGCGTTAACTTATCCCGATAGAGTAACCTCACCTGCAGGTGAACTTGATTTGACCAAGGTCGGCATCCTTACATTTGATAAACCTGACTACGACACATTTGAATGTCTTACTGCTTGTAAGACAGCACTTTCTAAAGGCGGTACATCTCCTGCTATTGCAAACGGAGCCAACGAAGCCGCAAATCTTTTATTCAGACAGGGAAAGATACCTTTCCTTAAAATTGGTGAACTTGTTACAGGTGCAGTTGCTAATGTTAAATCTGTACCTATTACTAAGCTTTCTGATGTTCTTGAGGCCGACCGTACCGCCAGAGAATATGTCTGGCAGGCTGTACAGTAATTAATTGGAGATGATTTTAATTGACAGTACTTGTCAATATCCTTATCACTGCAGGACTTATTCTTATCGGAGTCCTGTTATTTGAGCTGATAATTCTATTTCACGAAGGCGGACACTTTATCACCGCAAAGCTTTCAGGTGTAAAGGTTAATGAATTTGCACTGGGTATGGGTCCTAAGTTGTTTTCTTTTACAAAAGGAGACACTACCTATTCACTCAGACTTCTTCCCATAGGCGGCTATTGTGCTATGGAAGGAGAGGATGAGGACAGCGACAACCCTCACGCCTTCAATAATGTTAAAATATACAAGAGGATGATTATTGTAGCCGCAGGTGCTGTAATGAATATCATTCTCGGCCTTATACTTATGACAGTTCTCTTATTGCCCAATGAGTATTTTGCAACTACAACCGTTAATTCCTTCATCCCTAAGTCTTACAGCGCAAACAGCGGACTTGAGGCAGGGGACAGAATTGTATCTGTAGACGGTTATAAAGTTAACAATTCCATGGACCTGTCATACGCTCTTGCTACATTAAAGGTACAGGATGTTGACGGCGACAGCCTGCAGATTTATAAGCAGGATTGTGCCAATGCACTGGCTGATATTTACTATACTCAGTACAACGAGGGTGGCTTTGAAGGTTTCAGCGAAGAACAGTATGAAGCAATTTATAAAGACCTGCGCAACGCAACCTCTGCGGTTAATGCATCTGCTACAAAGGAAGATGCATATAAAGCTCTCGAGGAAGGCTCAAAGCTTCTGTACGCTTACTTTCCTGAGATTGAGGCTGTAACGCCTGAGATTACAGTTAAAGAAACCAGACCAAGATTTCGTACAGATATGGTGGTTGAGCGTGACGGGCAGAAGGTTACCCTTAAAGATGTAGACTTTATGACCTACACTACTGCTGATGATTCAACTCCCAGGATGTCAATCGACTTCTATACAGACTCCAAAGATAGTAACTTCCTTACTCTTATGTCAGAGACAGGAAGCCAGACAGTATCTGTTGTGAGAATGGTCGTGGATTCTCTTGTAGGACTTATTAAGGGTGAATTCGGCTTCTCTGATGTATCAGGCCCCATTGGTGCGGCTTCGGCTACAGTTGAGGTTGCACAGGAAGGACTCAAAACAGGCTTCGGTGATGCTGTGCTCAACATCGTTTATGTTATGATGATAATCACAGTAAATCTGGGTGTAGTCAATATGCTTCCTTTCCCGGCCCTCGATGGCGGCAGATTCCTGTTTCTGCTTATAGAAGGTATATTCAGGAAGCCTGTTCCAAGAAAGGCAGAGGCTGTCATCAATGCAATAGGACTTGGAATTCTGCTTATATTCATCCTTATAGTTTCAGTTAAGGATATCTGGATGTTATTTGTGTGAGGTTATTATGTCTAAAATCAAAGTAAAAGCAGGTAATGTAGAAATAGGCGCAGGTGCTCCCGTCAGTGTTCAGTCTATGCTCAACACTCCTGCACACGATATACAAGCCAGCGTTGAACAGGCAAAGCATCTTGCCAATGCAGGTTGTGACATTATCCGTGCCGCAGTACCCGACAAGGAGGCTGTAGCACTTATTCCTGCTCTTAAAGAAGCTGTATCTGTACCCATTGTTGCAGATATTCATTTTGATTACAAATTAGCTCTTGAATGTGTTGCTGCAGGCGTTGATAAGATTCGTATTAACCCCGGTAACATTGGCTCTGACGATAGGGTAAAGGCTGTGGCTGATGCCTGTCGTACACACGGTGTTCCTATCAGAATCGGGGTTAATTCAGGCTCTCTTGAAAAATCAATTCTTGCAAAGTACGGTCACCCCACAGCACAAGCACTGTGTGATAGTGCACTGTACCACGCATCACTGCTTGAAAAATTTGATTTTACCGATATAGTCTTATCAATGAAATCCTCCTCAGTGCCTACTACTGTCAAGGCATACGAACTTGCGGCAGAAAGATGTGATTACCCCTTGCATCTGGGTGTTACAGAGGCAGGCACAGAGTACAGCGGTATCATTAAATCCTCCGCAGGAATAGGTTCATTGCTCCTGCATGGAATTGGTGACACTATCCGTATATCACTGACAGCTGACCCTGTCCGTGAGGTAACAGCAGGTATAGAGCTCCTTAAATCCATTGGTCTAAGAAGCGGCGGTGTGCATTTTGTATCATGTCCTACCTGTGGACGCACTAAGATTGACCTTATCGGACTTGCAGAGTGTGTACAGACCAAGCTTGCTAATGTTGACAAGGATATAACAGTCGCTATTATGGGTTGCGCAGTTAATGGCCCGGGAGAAGCAAGAGAGGCTGACATCGGCGTTGCAGGCGGTGACGGTTGCGGACTCATCTTCCGTAAAGGAGAGATACTTTACAAAGTTCCCGAGGACAAAATAGCAGATGCACTTTTGGACGAAATAAACAAACTTTAATCATTGATTTATTATTGAGGAACGAATGAACACATTAGGCAAATTGTTTCAAAAATATTTATCCGACGGTATCTCCTTTGATTCAGAGATAGCTCTCGGAATTGTAGAAAAAGTTAATATAGAAAAAGACAAGCGTACAGTAACTATCACTGTACGCTTTGGTAACCTTATAGACAGAGAACTGCTTTTCAAAACTGAAGAATTGTTGCACAATTCTTCCCTTGAGCTGGATGGTGTGCATATTTATCCCGTATATGATAGCGTCGCTTTCTCTGCCGATTATTATCAGAATATCCTTATGGAGCTTCGTCGCAGAATTCCTTCACTCAACGGTGTGGTATCCGACAGCCACATTGAGATTCAGAATAACTCAATTGTTGTTAATCTTTATCACGGGGGAGAGATTGCACTCAAGTCCCTTGGCTTTGATACAGCGCTCAGAAAGATTGTTCAGGAGGAGTTCGGGCAGACCTACGAAATTCGATTTGTAGGCGTTACAGAGGTCAGCACTGAGGACGATGCATACATAGAAAACATCAGACATTATGAGGAAACTCTGAAGCGTAAGGAGCTTGAGGCATACGCCGAAGCTGCAGCTATACAACACGATGATAATCTTCCCTCTCAGAATATAGAAGTAAGAAAGGATAAATTCCTGTATCCTACTATATATCCCGGCTCAACAAGACCCTTGTGGGGAAGAATTATCAAGAGCAAAACTGTAGCCATCAATTCTCTATCTATGGATTCCGGCAAGGTTACAGTCTGGGGTGACATCTTCAGTATGGAAACCAAGGTAACCAAGTCAGGAGATAAGAATATAATTTCTATCTATATCACTGATTACACAGGCTCAGTAATGCTGAAGATATTTGCACCTATAGCAGAGTGTAAGCCTTTGGAGTCTTTATCAAACGGTATGACTGTAATCGCAAGAGGCGATTATGAATACGACCCCTTTATAAGAGCGTATGTTATCAACTGCAGGTCTATTATGACTGCAGAAAAATTCAAAGTTGTTGATGATGCGCCGAAGAAGCGTGTTGAGCTTCATCTTCATACCAATATGTCCTCTTTGGATGCTCTTACACCAGCAGGTGACCTTATCAAGCGTGCCGCTCAGTGGGGACATCCTGCAATCGCAATTACAGACCACGGCATTGCTCAGGCATTCCCTGATGCAATGAACGCCTCTAACGGCAAGGATATCAAGGTTATTTACGGTACAGAGGCATACTTTGTCAATGATGTTATCAATGTTGTCAAAGGTGACAAGAGCGAGCCTTTCACAGGCGAATTTATATGCTTTGACCTTGAGACTACAGGCTTATCTGCTCACTCAGACCGCATTACAGAAATCGGAGCAGTACTTGTAAGAAACGGCGAGATTGTTGACTCCTTTAATACCTTTGTTAATTTCAATGTTCCTATTCCGCTAAGAATCACAGAACTTACAGGTATTGATGCTTCTATGCTTGAGGGAGCACCAAGCGAGGAGGAAGCAATCAGACGCTTCATCGACTTCTGCGGCGACAGAATCCTCGTTGCTCACAAAGCATCCTTTGATACCTCTTTTATATCAGAAGCTTGCAAACGACTCGGTATCAATTACAGCTTTACTTCTCTTGATACACTTGTACTTTCCAAGGCGATACTCACAGGAATTGAAAATTGTAAGCTTGATACAGTTGCAAAATATCTCAGACTCCCTGAGTTTAACCATCACAGAGCCGCTGATGATGCAAATATTCTGGCGCAGATTTTTATTCAGCTTTTAAGTCGACTTGAATCTGACTACAAAATCACAAAAACTGCAGATATAAACACAGGCATCTGTGGTGGTAAATACAAGGAGCTTCCCTCATATCATCAGATTATTCTGGTGCGTAATATGGTGGGACTCAAGAATCTTTACAAGCTTATATCTTATTCACATCTTAACACCTTCTATAAGCGTCCCAGAATCCTCAGAAGTGTACTGGAAAAGCATAGGGAAGGACTCATTATCGGCTCTGCCTGTGAAGCAGGCGAGCTGTTCAGAGCTATATATGCCAACAAGCCTGAGCATGAGATCTGCGAGATTGCCTCATACTACGACTATCTGGAAATTCAGCCTGAAGGCAATGATACCTTTATGATCACAAAAGGTATGGTCAAGGATGTTGAGGATATCAGGAACATCAACAGAAAGATTGTTGCCCTTGGTGAGAAGCTCGGTATTCCTGTTATCGCTACCTGTGATGTGCATTTTCTTGACCCACACGATGCAGAATACAGAAAGATTATGCAGGCGGGACAAGGTTATTCCGATGTTGACAATCAGGCACCCCTGTATTTCCGTACAACTGCAGAGATGCTGGAGGAGTTTGCGTATCTTGGTGAGGATAAAGCTTACGAGATTGTCGTTGAAAACACCAATATGATTGCAGATGTTATAGAAAATGTCCGTCCTGTTCCTCAGGGTAATTTCCCACCATTTATCGACGGAGCAGAGGAACAGCTTATGGATATCGTATGGACAAGAGCCAAGGAGCTGTACGGCGACCCTCTGCCTGATATTGTAAAGGCAAGACTTGATAAAGAGCTTTCTGCTATTACAACCTATGGTTATTCTGTACTTTATATGACTGCTCAGAAGCTGGTTTCAAACTCTGAGGCACACGGATATCTTGTTGGCTCCCGAGGCAGTGTAGGCTCATCCTTCGTTGCAACCATCTCGGGTATATCTGAGGTTAACCCCTTAGCACCTCACTATATATGTCCCGATTGTAAATACTGCGAGTTCATCACCGATGGCAGTGTAGGCTCAGGCTTCGACCTGCCTCCCAAAACTTGTCCGAACTGCGGACGGGAGCTTAACCGTGACGGTCACGAAATCCCCTTTGAAACCTTCCTAGGATTCAAGGGCGACAAGGTGCCTGATATTGACCTTAACTTCAGTGGTGAGTATCAGTCAAGCTCACACAGATATACCGAGGAACTGTTCGGTAAAGATAATGTTTTCAAGGCAGGTACTATATCTACTCTCAAAGACAAGACTGCTTTTGGTTTTGTTAAAAAGTTTGAAGCAGAGAGAGGCATTAACCTTGGCAAAGCTGAGGAGGAGCGTCTTGCATCAGGCTTCACAGGTGTTAAGCGTACCAGCGGTCAGCATCCCGGCGGTATGGTTGTTGTGCCAAGAGGTATGGAGGTATATGACTTCTGCCCTGTACAGCATCCTGCTGATGATACAGAATCCGACAATATCACAACACACTTCGACTTCCATTCTATCCACGACAATATATGTAAGCTTGACGAGCTCGGACACGATGTTCCCACCATATATCATTATCTGGAGGAATTCTCAGGTATACCTGTTATGGATGTTCCTATGAGCGACCCTCAGGTTATGTCTTTGTTCACATCTACAGAAGCACTGGGTGTTACTCCTGAGGATATAGACTCTACTACAGGCACTTTCTCTTTGCCTGAGCTTGGTACGCCATTTGTAAGGCAGATGCTTGTTGATGCTCAACCCAAGACCTTCACCGACCTTCTGCAGATATCGGGTCTTTCTCACGGTACTGATGTATGGATAGGCAACGCCGCCGACCTTATCAGAGACGGAGTCTGTACAATTTCAGAAGTTATCGGCACACGAGACTCTATTATGACCTACCTTATGCATAAGGGACTTGATCCCTTGATGTCATTTAAGATTATGGAGATTGTTCGTAAGGGTAAGGCAACAAAGCTTCTGACTCAGGAGCATATTCAAGAAATGAAGGATCACAATGTCCCTCAGTGGTATATTGACTCCTGTATGAAGATTAAGTATATGTTCCCAAAAGCTCACGCGGCGGCATATATGATTGCAGCCCTGAGACTTGGATGGTATAAGGTGCACAAACCTCTTGTATATTATGCCGCATACTTCACTGTACGAGGTGAGGATTTCGACGGTGTAACTGCACTCAAGGGCAAGCAGGCAGTAGTCAACAAGATGACGCTTATAAACCAGAAGGGCTTTGAGGCTACAGCCAAAGAAAAAACAGAATACGCTACACTTCAGATTATCAATGAGATGCTGGCCCGTGGCATAGAGCTTCTGCCTATCGATATTTATAAATCCGATGCAAAGCGTTTTCTTATCGAGGACGGCAAGCTGAGGCTTCCCTTTATGTCTATCTCAGGCATAGGTGAGGCGGCTGCTATATCTCTTTCTGAATGTGGCAAGCAGGGTGAGTACTTCTCTGTTGAGGAACTTCAGCAGAAGACTAAAGTCACTAAGGCTGTTATCGATTCTCTCAGAGAGATCGGCTCACTCAAGGGTCTGCCTGAAAGCTCACAGATATCACTGTTTGGTGATTTCTGATGAATAAACTCTCCTAATGGAGGATATTATGTTATTTAAGATTTACTCCTTCGGATGTAAAGTTAATCAATACGAATCCGAATTTATCCGACAAATAATGTGTGCTGACGGTCACGAGTACACAGACTCAGACAACAGTGCAGATATTTTCATTGTAAACTCTTGCTCTGTTACTGCTGTCAGCGACTCAAAATGCCGCAAACTGCTCAGGAAGCTCAGACGCGAAAATCCTCAGTGTATAATCCTGCTTTGCGGCTGTATGTCTCAGGCATTTCCGCGGAAATACGAAAACTTCAATATGTGTGATATCGTTATCGGTAACACTACAAGGGGACAGATTCCTCAGTATATCAGGCAGTTTATTTCTGACAGAAAGAGTATAGTTGATATATCTGATCATGACAGAAAAAACGAAGCATTTGAGTCCTGTGCTGTTAACACCTTCTGCGAGCGTACCCGTGCATTTCTGAAGATAGAGGATGGTTGTGACAGATTCTGCTCGTACTGTATCATTCCTTACGCAAGGGGCAGGGTCCGCTCAAAACCTCTTGCTGATTTGGAAGCTGAGGTTGCCCTTCTTGCCAATAACGGATATACAGAGATTGTTCTTGTAGGCATTAACCTTTCAAAGTATGGCACAGATATAGGACTTACGCTCAGTGATGCAGTTGAATGTGTTGCAAAGCAGCAGGGAATAAGCCGAATCCGTCTGGGCTCACTTGAGCCTGAGCTTCTTGACGAGGTGACAATATCCCGTCTGGCGGCGTGTGATAAGTTCTGTCCTCAGTTCCATCTTTCATTACAAAGCGGATGCACAGAGACACTCAAGCGAATGAACCGCAGATACACAAATGCTGAGTATGCAGAAATTGTAGAACGAATCCGCCGTAACTTTGAAAACTCTAGTATCACCACCGATGTTATGGTGGGTTTCCCCGGTGAGACGGAAGAAGAATTCAAAACTTCACTTGATTTTGTAGTAGGTATCGGCTTTGCTAAGGTACATGTGTTCCCTTATTCAAGACGAAGCGGCACTGTTGCTGACAGAATGCCTGACCAGATTCAGAAGGCTGTAAAGGAACAACGAGCACGGCTTATGACCGAAGCCACAGAGGCAAAACGCCTTGAGTTTATGAACTCACAGGTAGGCACTGTGTGCCAGGTACTCTTTGAACGCCCTGATGAAAATGGTATGTATGAGGGTTACAGCAAAAATTACACCCCTGTATCTGTTGATACAAAGGGTGTGGATGTTTCAGGTCAATGCCTGAATGTATTGATTACTGAGGCACAGAGCGAGCGTTGCATAGGTGTGATATCAGATAATTGACCTGAACACACTCAGCTCTTTTTCTGCACTTTCAGACACCAATGCACTGTAATCGTATATCATATATCCGTCGTAGCCATATCTACGCAGCAGCACAAGCTCAGTAGCCAGCACATCGTTTTTATTAAGCCATGTTCCGCTGTCTGCATCCGTGCCTGCTTTGTACGCTCCTAATCCGATGTACACCTTCAGGTCTTTATGTAATGAAAAATCCTTCCAATCCTGAAGGCTGACTTCAAACTTCAGTGTGGGATTGTCTACAGAATAATACATCTGCGGACATATATAGTCAGCGTATCCTATGTTTTCACACCAGGTTTTTACATCAGCACCAATGGCATAGTTGTTATCAATGTTCCCTTGTGGAGAGATTCCGAATACAACAGAGGGGTCTATACTTTTAATAGTTCTGTACACCTCTGACAGCATCAGATTTACATTATTCTGACGCCACTGGTCTATATACATAGCCTTTGTAATGTTGTTCACGGATTTTCTATAAGTGTTAAATTCCTCCTCATCAAAGCTTCCGCAATCAGGGGGATAGAAATAGTCATCAAATTGGATTCCGTCTACATCATAGTTTCTGATTATTTCCTCAACACCCTGCACTATCAGATTTCTGACAGCTTTCTTTGCAGGATTCAGATATATACCAGATGTAATTTCTGCACCGATTGAATTATCCTGCACAAACGGATTGCTTTCTGCAAGAGATGCAGGCGTACCTGCGGTGGATACCCTGTATGGATTTATCCATGCGTGAAGCTTCATATTCTTTGAGTGTGTAGCCACGCACATATATTCCAGTGCATCATAATCTGCACTAACTCCTTGTGTTCCTGACAGTACATGAGAGGCAGGGAATAGCTGTGAATTATACAATGCATCACAAAAAGGTCGTACCTGAACAATTAGGGTATTGCATCCAAAGTCTGATGCATCCTGTACAATTTTATCAAACTTTGACTTAAAGCTATCAAAGCTTCTGTCTGTACCTTGCATATCAAGGGATATGTACGACACCCACAAACCGCGCATTTCTTCATTATCTGTGGCTTCATCCTGTGTTGCTGTATTCACAGCTATAGTACCTACTGTGCTGTTGCCAAAGGTCATACATATAACTATAGCAGATATTAGCATAGTTACAGACAGTATCAATACAATATTTAATCTTTTCATATCATCACTTCCGGAGGAATATTATGCCTTGGTATGTTGAATGGCTTTTATTATATCTTGCCGTTATAAATATCATTGGAATTATCGTAACAATTCACGATAAAATTGCAGCAAAGAAGAACAAATGGAGAATTAGTGAAAAAACACTTTTTATATTATCTGCACTGGGTGCAGGAGTATCTGTATATATCACTATGCTTTTGATAAGACACAAGACAAAGCACAAGCGTTTTATGATAGGCATCCCTGTCATACTGATACTTGAGCTTATATTAATCGGAGCTTTAATCCGGGTAAAATACAATGGCTGAAAAATTGACTTTTATCGTTACTGATGAATACAACTCGACCAAGGCAGGACGATACCTCAGAACCGTAGCACGGCTGTCTGCAAGGACACTTGCAATACTCAAGCGTACAGAAGGCGGGCTTACTGTCAACGGAAAGCTCCTGCGTACCATTGATACAGTTTATGCAGGTGATGTTATAGAAATGAATTTGCCTTCTGAGAACAGCGAGACTATTACACCCGTTCAGGGAGAACTTGATATTCTCTATGAAGATGAATATATTTTAATAGTCAATAAGCCTGCATTTATGCCTGTGCATCCTACTAAGGTGCACCAGACAGACACTCTAGCTAATATAGTTTCTTATAAATATAAAGACATAGGCTATGACTTTGTTTTCAGAGCAGTTAACAGACTTGATGCCAACACGACAGGCGCTGTGGTTATTGCAAAAGACAGACACACAGCTTCTTTGATGCAATCGACAGACATCACAAAGCATTATATAGCAATCTGCCACGGGAATATTCGCGAAAAAGGTACTATAAATGCTCCCATCGCATTGAGAACTGACAGCAAGATTGTCCGTTGTGTCAGCACTTATGGACAGTGTGCAATAACTCACTATGATATTTTAAGCGAACTTTTCGATGCAACTGTTCTTGATGTGGTTATTGAAACAGGCAGAACTCATCAGATTCGTTGCCATATGTCTCACATAGGTCATCCGCTTTTAGGTGATGATTTATACGGAGGGAGTAAAAAGCTTATTAACAGACACGCTCTGCATTGTAAGACTATCACTTTCTTACATCCTTTTAGCAATAAAGAGGTTTTTGTTGATGCTCCTGTTCCCGAGGATATGAATACACTTATCAGCAAGCTTTCAGTAGGTTAGATTATGACGAACAAGAATTCAAAACTTATAAATCTTCTGTTATCTGCAATGTTTTTAAGCCTTGGACTTGTCCTGCCATTCCTGACAGGACAAATTCAGCAGATAGGTAATATGTTACTTCCAATGCATATACCCGTGATTCTCTGCGGACTTATCTGCGGCTGGCAGTATGGACTTACTGTGGGATTGATTCTTCCTATTATGAGGAGCCTGCTGTTTTCAATGCCAGTGCTGTATCCCTCTGCAATTGCAATGTCATTTGAGCTTGGAACCTATGGTCTCCTTGCAGGGCTTCTGTTTGCTATAGCAAGGTGGCAATGTATCCGTTCACTTTACAGATGTTTACTCGTATCAATGCTTGCAGGCAGAATAGTGTGGGGCATAGCTATGCTTGTGCTGACAGGTATCAAAGGCGATGCATTTACAATAGAAGCATTCTTAGGCGGAGCAATCCTCAATGCAATTCCGGGAATCGTTCTGCAATTGTTATTGATTCCTGCTGTGATGCTGTGCCTTGACCGCACACACATCAAGCCTTTCAAAAAATGCAGGCATAAGAGGAACTCTGCGTATGAATAATAAATTTCTTAAATATCTGACAAAATCATCTGATATAATCAATAAGCTTTTACTTGACAAAAAGCGTGTAATCATAGCTATCGACGGAATGAGCGGCAGTGGTAAAACAACCTTTGCAGATGAACTGTCAAAGAGTTTTCCGTTAACTGTTGTTCATATGGACGATTTCTTCTTGCGTCCCGAGCAAAGAACTATGGAGAGACTGGATACTCCCGGAGGGAATGTAGATATCGAACGGTTTCTTGAGGAGGTAATGCTTCCGTTATCTCAGGGTAAAGAATTTCTTTATAAACCCTTTAACTGTCATAACAGAAAATTCAAGGAAGCTAAGCTAATCACACCCGAAAGATTAGTTATTATAGAAGGCTCCTACAGCTGTCATCCTGAACTGTTTGACTTCTGTGATTTACATATTTTTCTTTACACAGATGAATTCACACAATGTAACAGAATATTAAACAGAAACGGATTTGAGCAAGCAAAAGCTTTCACTCAGGTATGGGTGCCTCTTGAGGATAAATACTTTGAGGTGTTTGACGTCAAGAATAAATGTGAACTATCATTCAAAACATAACATCAAGGAGAAATCAATATGAAAAAAGCAACTGTGTTTTTTACTAAAGAAATCACACCTGAGAGTCTCGTGCATATTTTTGACGCAGTGGGTGTAGAGCTCAGAGGCAAAACAGCTGTGAAGATTTCCACAGGCGAGCCCGGAGGTCATAACTTCCTGCAACCTACACTTATTGCTCCGCTTGTATCGAAGCTTAATGGTACAATCGTTGAGTCTTGCACAGCATACAAAGGCAGACGACTTGACCCTGCTGAACATTGGCAGGCGATAGAAGAGCACGGTTTCAAATCTATTGCACCCTGCGATATACTTGATGAACAGGCGGATATGGAAATTCCTGTTAAAGACGGCATCAATCTGAACAAGAATATCGTAGGTAAGAATATAGAGAATTATGATTCTATGCTTATGCTGTCACACTTCAAAGGACACATTATGGGCGGCTTCGGCGGTGCACTTAAAAATATGAGCATCGGGATTGCATCTACACGAGGAAAGACCTACATTCATACTGCAGGAGTTGCAACAGATTACAGAGTTATGTTTGATAACCTGCCCGAGCAGGATGTATTCCTTGAATGTATGGCAGACGCCTGCAAGAGTGTCATTGATTTTATGGGTAAAGATAACATTGTATACATCAATGTTGCTAATCGTCTTTCTGTAGATTGCGATTGCTCTGACCATCCTAAAGAGCCCGAGATGGGGGATTTGGGTATTTTTGCATCTACCGACCCTGTAGCACTTGACCAGGCTTGCTATGATGCAGTTATCAATTCGCCTGATGAGGGTAAAGCTTCCTTGATAGAAAGAATGAATTCCCGTCACGGAATACACATTGTAGAGGCAGGTACCCAGCTTGGTATCGGTGTGCGTGAATATGAAATTGTAAATATCGATTAATTGAAACAGCCACAGAGGTAGCAAATTAAACCTCTGTGGCTGAATTTATTTTATATGTAATTTTTCTTTTCTGTTTACACCCTTTATTCCACCTAATCCGCCGCATACAGTAAGACACGCAAACTTCAATATCGTCATATAAGTAAAGTTGCCGTCACTGCTGATAAGTCCTGCAAGCAGTACGATTATAAACATCAGTACACCCGATACTGCACCCCAAAGTAAACCGTTAGCCTTTGTGACTCTTGCTGTAATGTATCCGCAAACAAAAGCAGATATACAGCACAATCCGATGATTATCCACTCTATAAAGTTGTGGGGGAGTGTACCCATCACAAGCAACACCAAGGTGCTAATACACAAAAGTACAGCCGTTCCTGCACAGCCTGCCAGTAAACCGAATATAAGAGCTTTTATGTACAGTGCAACGCCTGACTGTGCTAATGTGGATTTTATAGCTTTCATAAAAAACATCCCCCGAATAATAATCTCTGTAGATTATATTCAGGGGATTGTAATTTTATACTATATTATTCTTTGTTTTCTTTCTTGGCTTTCTTCTCAGCCTTGAGTCTTGCTT
>JAFUJH010000058.1 GCA_017473775.1 Ruminococcus sp. | reverse complement strand
TGTTTGAGAGTAGTGTAATTTCATAAGGTTATAAAACAAAAAAAGTTCTCATCGTGCAAAATCATGTGTTTGAGAGTAGTGTAATTTCATAAGGTTATAAAACGTGAATATTACTTATCTATTGACTATGGTAGTTTGAGAGTAGTGTAATTTCATAAGGTTATAAAACTGTATACTGTGAAAGTATAGCCGGGCTTGGGTTTGAGAGTAGTGTAATTTCATAAGGTTAGATATCATAAAATAATTAAATAGTGCAAAACGCTTATTGGCAGAGGTATCGCTCTGCCAATTTTTTATCAGAACTTTTATCAGCCATGCAACCAATCTGCTTTTTTCGGTACTATATATACGAAGCCGCTTCAAATATTTTACACAGGAGGTGTATTATGGAAGATAAGGAAATAATAGAGCTCTACCTTATGCGTTCAGAGTCTGCCATCAACGAAACTGCTGATAAGTACGGTGCGTATTGTCATACCATTGCCTACAATATCTTGCAGAATAATTCAGATACAGAGGAGGCTGTCAGTGATACATATATGAGTGCTTGGAACAGCATTCCCCCTCATATTCCTCATTGCTTCAGAGCGTTTATAGGTAGCATAGCCCGTAACATTAGTCTGAAGAAATACCGCTTCCTGAATACACAAATGCGTGGAGAAGGTCAGGTGTCACTTGCTTTGGAGGAACTTTCAGAGTGTATCTCCTCATCGAAAACTGTAGAGAGCGAAGTTGACAACACCGAGCTTGCAAATCACCTCAATAAATTTCTCTCAGACCTTAAAGGTCTGGACAGAAAGATTTTTGTCAAGCGCTATTGGTATCTTTACTCTGTCAGTGATATAGCAAAAGATATGGGCTTTTCTGAGAGCAAGGTCAAATCCAACCTCCACCGCACACGCAAAAAATTGCGTATATATCTTGAAAAAGAAGGTGTCAATATTGAATGCTGATAAATTACTTGATTCAATCGGTATGATTAACGAGGAATATGTAGAGGAAGCGTGCAACCCAACTCCCAAACTCATCAGGAAAAAGAGTGTGTTCAAACTCGCCCTTGTGGCAGTGATTGCACTTTTGTGCATCAGCCTGATAGTCCCCACCTTTGCTGTTGTTGTCAGAGAACCCGACAAGCTTCTCTATGCAATGTTTCCTTCTATAGCTCAGAAGCTCAAGCCTGTGCAAATGTCTTGTGTTGACAACGGCATAAAACTTGAGGTTATCTCTGCCAATGTGACAGACACAGAGGCTCAGGTCTATGTATCTTTGCAGGATTTACAAGGGGATAGGGTAGACGACACCACCGACCTGTTTGATAGCTACAACATCCGCCGTCCCTTTGATAGCAATGCAACCTGCAGTATGGTAAGCTTTGACAGTGAAACCAAAACCGCTACCTTTCTCATAGATATAGAATGGTATAACACAAGGAATGTCCTCGGCTCCAAGGTCACCTTCAGCCTTGACGAATTCCTCAGTCATAAGCAGGAGTACGAGGGATATCTTGAGGGCATAGACCTGTCACAGGTAGGTAATGCTACCGATACAATAACCGATGTCAGCATCCGCGGCGGCAGTTATATTGATGAAAATCAAGTCCTTCTTGATGAGAATTCCAAGTATCTCAAGCCTTTACAGAGCGGAATTGTTGAATCTCCTGTTGACGGAGTACAGATAACAGGCATGGGCTATATCAACGGCAAGCTTCACATCCAGACCTATTACAACAATATTCTGGACTATGACAATCACGGCTTTGTTTCTATAGTGGATAAATATGGAAACAAAGACTATGGCGAGCAGTCAATAGCTTTCTGGGATGAGGACAAAGTGGGTTCATATGAGGAAGGGGTTTTTGATATTTCTCCCGAGGAGCTTGCAGACAGCCGACTCTATTGCTATTTTGTCACAACAGATACTGTCACCCGAGGCAACTGGGAGGTTACCTTCGAGCTCGGCTGAATTACCTGAAATAATGTATAATTTACACACAAATTACAGCAAATAGTCAATAATATTTTATAGGTGAAAATACTTGAAAATACAGACACTTTGCCTTATAATATTCTATTATAAATTAATTTGGAGAGGTGTTTTGTATGGATAACAACAAGCGTCCCGAAACAATGGAGCGTATTACAACCAAGGCTCTTGCAGACAAGTTTATTGAAGAGCAGATTGCAGAAGTCCGTGCACAGGTGGGAGATAAGAAGGTTCTGTTGGCACTTTCAGGCGGAGTTGATTCATCCGTAGTTGCAGCACTTCTTATTAAAGCAATCGGCAAACAGCTTGTGTGCGTTCATGTTAACCACGGCTTAATGCGTAAGGGCGAGAGCGAAGCAGTTATAGATATGTTCGGTAAAGAGCTGGATGCAAACCTTGTTTATGTCGATGCTACCGACCGCTTCCTCGACCTCCTCGCAGGTGTAAGCGACCCTGAAAAGAAGAGAAAGATTATTGGTGCAGAGTTCATCAATGTTTTCGCTGACGAAGCAAGAAAGCTCGAGGGCGTTGCATATCTTGCACAGGGTACAATCTACCCCGACATTCTTGAGAGCTTCAAGCAGGCAGAGGGCAAGAAGGCAGTCAAGTCCCACCACAATGTTGGCGGTCTCCCCGAGGATCTGAAGTTTGAGCTGGTAGAGCCTCTGAAGCTTCTTTTCAAGGACGAGGTCCGTGTAGTGGGTGAGGCATTAGGACTTCCTCATGCAATGGTTTACCGTCAGCCATTCCCCGGTCCCGGTCTTGGTGTTCGTTGCCTGGGTGCCATCACCCGTGACAGACTCCACGCACTCCGTGAGGCAGATGCAATCCTCCGCGAGGAGTTCGCAAATTGCGGTCTCGCAGAGAAGGTATGGCAGTATTTCATCGCAATTCCCGATATCAAGAGCGTAGGCGTCAAGGACGAAAGCCGCTACGAGGGTTGGCCTGCAATCATTCGTGCTATTAATACTACAGACGCAATGACCGCCACAATCGAGGAAATCCCCTACGATATCCTTCATAAGATTACCTACAGAATTACCCACGAGGTAGAGGGTATCAACAGAGTGCTTATGGATTTAACTCCCAAGCCTATCGGCACCATCGAGTGGGAGTAATACCAACATAATACCATATATATTCTAAATGGCAGACAGTGTAAATCACTGCCTGCCATTATTTTTGAAAGAAATGAACATAAAAATTATGCAAAAAAGTTTGAAATTATTTTAGGTTTGTGTTATAATAAGCTCAACGAGTAGCAGTAATGCGTAAGTCCAGTTTTGGATTTACGCATTATTTTTTTGCGTTTTTAGGAGGTAATTGAATGAAACAAAATCAATCGTATCTTGCCACTGAAAAGGTCGGCAAACTTATGGGCAAGTATGCTGTGCCCTGTA
Organism: Ruminococcus sp.; assembly: GCA_017473775.1. Taxonomy (GTDB): domain Bacteria; phylum Bacillota; class Clostridia; order Oscillospirales; family Acutalibacteraceae; genus Ruminococcoides. Next base: position 27,442 of record JAFUJH010000058.1, on the reverse strand, counting down.
TTATTTCACTATTGGTCGGTGCGTTGTATAACATCGTAGACCAGATATTTATTGCTAACGCATCGTATCTTGGCTCCTACGGCAATGCCGCAAACACAGTTGTTTTTCCGCTAACAGTAATTGCTCTCGGTATCGCTGTTATGATCGGTGACGGATGCTGTGCTTTTGTCAGTATTTCACTTGGTGAGAATAAAGCAGAAAATGCAACCCGTAGTGTTGGTAACTCTGTTTTACTTTTCATCATCAGCAGTATTGTTTTAACAGCAATATATCTTATTTTTGATGAAGCAATACTTACAGCTTTTGGCGGTAATGTAAACGCCGAAACCTTTAATTTATCAAAAGAATATTTCTTCTGGATTGCACTCGGTATTCCTTTCTATATGTTTGGTCAGGCGATGAATCCCATAATCCGTGCCGATGGAAGTCCTAAGTTTGCAATGGTTTCTACTCTTGTGGGTTGCATCATTAATATCATTCTTGACCCTATATTTATTTTCGGTTTCAAATGGGGTATGATGGGTGCCGCTGTTGCTACCGTTATCGGTCAGATTGCCACCGCTATTCTTGCTGTTTGGTATTTGTTCCGTGCAAAAATTATCAAGCCTCGTATCAGCGACCTTAAATTGAAGGGTCGGATTGTAGGCAGAACACTTTCCCTCGGTCTTTGCAGTTTCCTTGCACAGATTTCGCTGGTAGCTGCAATGATGGCAATTAACAATATGATTCGCAAATATGGTGCAATGGATGCAGTCTTTGGTCAGGAACAGTACGCACAAATTCCTATGGCGGTAGTCGGTATCGTTATGAAGTTCTTCCAGGTTGTTATTTCTATTGTTATCGGTATGGCAGCAGGATGCATTCCCATCGTTGGCTTCAATATGGGAGCCAAGCTTTCAAAGAGAGTCAAAGATTTATTTACAAAGCTCCTGATTGCAGAAGCTTGTGTCGGTGCAGTTGCGCTCTTAATAGTAGAGTTGTTTCCGAATGTTTTAATTGGTATTTTCGGTGCCGCTAACGAAAGTGTATATTATACCGATTTCGCTGTAAAGGCATTCCGCATATATCTTTGTATGATGATTTTTGCTTGCGTAAATAAGGCAACCTTTATTTTCTTACAGGCAATGGGTAAAGCAGTGGAATCCACAATGCTTTCCATGGTTCGTGAGATAGTATTCGGTGTTGGTTTTGCTTTGTTGCTGCCTTTGTTCTTTGGTCTTGATGGTGTTCTTTACTCGATGCCTGCTTCTGATATTTTGACAGCAGTTGTTTCTGCAATCATTGTTGCCAAAACATATAGACAGCTTAATCGTATGAACATAAATACTGCCAATGATTAAATTATCATATAGCTATAATAGATATGTGTTTTGATTTATAACAACCAATATATATGCTATATCTTAGCCTTCTGTATTTATTGCAGAAGGCTTTTTATATATTATTCCCACTCTATAATGCCCTCGGGTTTTTGCGTTCTGTCTTGATTTCTATTATAAATTTTCTTATTTTTTGATTAAGATTGTGGAAAAAGAGCGGATTATATGTTATGATAGTTACCGCACTTGATGGGAGGTTTGAGTATGTCAGTTAAAATCCGGAAGATTATCAAGCGGACTTTTATTGTTCTTCTGTGCCTTGGCGTTTTGTGTGCAGGTGCAGTGTTCGGTATCAATGCATATGTAAAGCACACAGGCGGCGAGCTTATGGTCACTCCTGAGTACGCTCAGACTCTGGAGGATGTGGATTGTATTATCGTCCTCGGATGTCAGGTGCGTGACGACGGCACTCCCTCCGATATGCTCCGCGACCGATTGGAGCGGGGAATAGAGCTGTACTTTGCAGGTGTTGCACCCAAAATCATTATGAGCGGTGACCATGGTCAGACCGAGTACGATGAGGTCAATACTATGAAACAATATGCAATTGACGCTGGCATTCCCTCAGATGATATATTTATGGACCATGCAGGCTTTTCAACTTACGAGAGCATCTACCGTGCAAAGTCCATATTTGAAGCAGATAATATAGTAGTTGTCACACAGGAGTATCACCTGTATCGTGCTCTGTATATTGCCGATAAATTCGGGATTTCTGCTCACGGAGTAGCCTGCGACTATAATATTTACGCAGGTCAGACAATGCGTGAAGTAAGAGAAATTCTTGCCAGAAACAAGGATTTCCTCACATCAATATTCAAACCTGAGCCTACATATCTGGGAGAGGCAATCCCCGTCAACGGCAATGGCGATTTAACAAACGATTAATGAGTAGCACAAGGAAGTATTATGAAAAGTTTTATTAAAGGTCTCAAGTCAGGTATTCCTATCGGACTTGGTTATCTCTCGGTGTCCTTCACCTTCGGTATTCTGGCTGTTTCTTACGGCTTCGAGTGGTGGCAGGCTGTACTTATATCAATGACCACTCTTACCTCAGCAGGTCAGCTTGCAGGCATTACCATAATGGTTAACCCCGGTCAGTATATTGAGATGCTCATTTCTCAGCTTACAATTAATATCAGATATTCCTTTATGTCTGTGTCTTTATCACAGAAAACTTCTCCTGAATTCAAAGGCATCAGGCGTTGGATAATGGGTTTCTTTATGACAGACGAGATATTTGCTGTTGCCTCCAATGAGGATGTATTATCAACAAAGTTCTTCGCAGGACTTACAGTGTTCCCTTATGTTGGTTGGACTCTCGGTACACTGCTTGGTGCAGTTCTGGGCAATATCCTGCCTCAGAGTATTATGAGTGCTCTCTGCCTTGCAATATACGGAATGTTCATTGCCATTGTGGCACCAAAGGCTAAGGAGTCCCTGTCTCTGTTGCTTGTGGTGTGTGTTGCGGTTACTCTCAGCTGTGTTTTCTATTATGTACCTGTTATTAATACCATATCCTCAGGTCTTTCAATCAGCATTTGTGCTATTTTAGCCGCAGTGTTCGGTGCACTTATCTTTCCTGTAAAGGAGGATGCACATAATGAATAACCACAGCTTCTGGATTTATCTTCTCATTATTGCAGGGTCTACATATTTGATTCGTGCCATACCCTTTGCCGCAGTACAGAAGAAGATTACCAACAGATTTATCCGTTCGTTTCTTTATTATATTCCGTATACAGTTCTTTCTGCTATGACCTTTCCTGCGGCTCTTTATGCTACAGGTAATATTATCGCTGCCGCCGCAGGTCTTTTAGTGGCTGTGTTGTTTGCAATCAAAGGCAGAAGTCTTACTGTTGTGGCGGCTGTGTCCTGCGCAACCGTCTTTATTTGTGAGCAGTTAATGCATTTTCTGGGAGTTTTATAAGCATCAGATTATTTTCAAAAACTGTCTAACACTTGCAAATATTGCCATATTATCGTATAATAAAAGCAGATATTATTACTGATATTTATCAGAAAGGAATTTTGCAATGTCTGAGAATAAATATGAAGGGTTAAAGCTCTGCAATCAGCTTTGTTTTCCTTTATATGCCGCTTCAAGAGAAACTATCAAGCTGTACAGACCCTACCTTTCAGCTTTGGACCTTACATATACTCAGTATATAACCATGTTGGTTTGCTGGGAGGAGAAGGTTCTCAGTGTCAAGGAACTGGGCAAGAAGTTATTTCTTGATTCAGGTACACTGACTCCTGTGCTGAAAAGTCTTGAGTCAAAAGGCTATATCCGCCGTTATCGCAATATTAAGGATGAGCGGGTTCTTCTTGTAGAAATCACCGAAAGCGGACAGGCTCTCAGGGATAAAGCTGTGGATATCCCGACTCAGATGGCGGCATGTGTTCAGCTTAACACTGAAGATACCCTTCAGCTTTACAGACTTCTTTATAAGCTCCTCGGAGTTTCCGATGAGGATATAGCATATTAATCAGCTTTTTGCATAAGGCATACTTGTACTTCAGATTACTGCAAAAGAGGGGAGTGTTATACAGTGTCTAATGACTTGAATACTCACGAGGGGCATCGTGAGCGAATGAGGAAGCGTTACCTTGCCACAGGCTTTGACAGCTTTCAGGACCACGAGATTCTTGAGATGATTCTGTATAATTGCTACTCTCGTATCAATACCAACGATATTGCGCACAGGCTTCTTGATAACTTCGGTTCCCTCAGTGCCGTGCTTGAGGCTCCCGTGGATTCCTTGAAGGCGGCAGGACTTTCAGAGCGTGTGGCTGTGTATCTTCGTATGATACCCGATATTGCCAGAGCTTATCTGGACGACAGAAATAACTCCGCCTCAAAGATAATCTCCCTTGATACTGTAGGGGAGTATTTTGTCAGCAAGTTTATCGGCAGAATGGACGAGAACCTGATACTTCTCCTTATGGATGCCAAGTGTAAGGAGTTGTACTGTGGTGTAGTTGCCACAGGTACTGCCAGCGGCTCAGATGTACCTGTGCGTCATATAGTAGACCTTGCAATGCGCTATAACGCCACAAATGCGGCAATCGCTCACAATCATCCCAGCGGTGTTGCCCTTCCAAGCAGAAACGATATCAAGGCTACAAATACCCTCCACTCTACTCTTGCACTGGTAGGTGTCCGCCTTGTGGACCATATCATTGTTGCTGATAATGATTTCATTTCTTTGCGAGAATCGGCACTGTGCTCTTCACTTATGACAGGCGAATAAACCAAGAATACTCAACCGACCTTTTGTGGGTCGGTTTTTTTGTTTGGCGTTTTTCAGAGTTTAAGATAAAATGTAGGATAATCCAACTAATTGTATTGACAAAAATGCATGTTTAATGTAATATTATAGTGAAAGTGTATGTATTTTGACACTTTTTGTTTATTATTTTGTATTTTATATTTAGAGGTGGTTTTATGGGGGCACTATTATGATGAAATTATGATGTCGGAATATAACGATAGCCTGAAGGATCGTGATATCCACCCCAAGAGCAGGAGGTGCTTACATCGCCCGAAGATGTTTGTTTTTTTGAATTTACTATAATTTATAAAATTTGAAATTTAATTTTCAAGGAGTGAAATACTATGATTATTAATCCAACCTTTTACGAAAAAGAAGGCGGCGCAGAGCGTGGATATGACCTTTATTCCCGTTTGCTGAAGGATAGAATCATCCTTATGTTCAACGAGGTCAACGACGAGCTTGCCTGCTCAATTATTGCACAGATGCTGTACCTTGAGTCCATCGACCCGGATAAGGATATCTGCCTTTATATCAATTCACCGGGCGGCTCTGTATCTGCAGGTTTCGGAATTTACGATACCATGAGAAAACTAAAATGTGATGTGTCCACCATCTGCGTAGGTATGGCAGCATCTATGGGTGCTTTCCTGTTGTCTGCAGGTGCCAAGGGCAAACGATACGCCCTAGAGAACAGCCAGATTATGATTCATCAAGTTCTGGGCGGTGCCCGCGGTCAGGCAACAGATATCCTCATTGAGGCAGAGCATATGAATCGTGTCAAAAAGCGTCTCAACACTATTCTATCTGCAAATACAGGACATCCTATTGAAAAAATAGAGCAAGACACAGACAGAAATAACTGGATGTTTGCAGAGGATGCTCTTGAGTACGGACTTATCGACCATATAGTGGAAATCAAATAAACTAATACAAAATAGATAAAAAGAAATAAACTAAAATTAAAAAACGGAGTGTTACAAAATGGAAATGAATAAAGAAATGCTAATAGAAAATATGACAGAAAACCTACCGGTGCTTCGTGCACGGCTAAGTATGACTCAAGAGGATTTGGCAAATAAAATCGGATTAAGCAGGGGTACAATTATTTCTATCGAAAACAGCAAACGCCCCATGACTTGGGCAACATTTATGTCTTTAATTCTTCTGTTTTCTCATAATGAGCGTACCAACAAACTATTAGAGGTAATGGATATATATACCGAGGAGCTGCACAAGTATCTATCCGAATAATCTGATAATTAAAGGTGTAAAAATGAATTTTGTTGAAATTAATGTCTTATATAATTCAGGCTATTTAGAAGCATCAACACAAACGGAAGATATATCAAAGCAAATTGCATCAGTTTTGTCAAACAAATATGACCTTGCATATTTCCGTGCGGATGAATCAGGCTTCACTGTTGTTGTTTCCGAGGACGCAGATGTTGATAGTGTAAAGATAATTATTTCCGACGAGATTAAATCAAGGCTCAATATCGGAAAAGGGGAGAATGTCTGCAAAATTTCTCAGAAAAGTATCAACAAGACACAGCTTGCTATGCTTCAGCTGACCAAGCCTGCAACTCCAATTGCTCACGATAAAAAACCTGCGGAGGCACCTGCACCGGAACCACAGGGTGACAGCGGCTCGGTACCAATTGAAGATATTATCAGCAAGCAGAAATCTGCATCTGAATCTTCACAGCCTGCTTCCACAGCCTCAGAGGATGCTCCTGAAACAACAATTTCTGCAGATGACCTTGAGGAAATCCGCAGACAAAAGTGCGAGGAGAGAGTTCAAAAAGCAAAGGGTACTCAGACTCTGGAGAAAATCAGAGCTCTCATTGGTGCTGACGAATTCAAAGCTCTTGCTGAGGAGATTGCCAAGATTGCTCCTGTTATTGCTAAAAACGAGACCTACGATGTCCTTACAAGCAGGTCTTACCTGTTCTCTATCGGTGATGGCAACGGACTTACTACATACCTGAATCTTCTTGCAGATTTGCTTGAGGAACTTGGACTTTTCACCTTTGATGCTCAGCATAGAATCATTGAGCATTTAATTGAGCCCGAATCCCCGGGAGTTGAGCCCTTCAAGGATGCTCTCGGTTGTTTCAAATGCTTCTCCGATAAAGCAGGCAGACTTATCTGCTTTGATATCAGCGAGTGGCTGACTCAGTACAACTCCAAGGATTTCAGAGCTTTTCTGTCAAAACTGCCTGATTATACAGGCAAGCATATCATTATCTTCCGCGTTCCTTTCCTTGAGAACGAGGTTGTCAAGAATCTCAATTCCATATTTAACGACAGACTCTGTATGCGTCAGCTTACCTTCCTGCCCTTTGATAATTCAGAGCTTGTAAGCTGTGCCAAAAACACAGTGAAGCAGTACGGATACACTGTGTCCGACGATGTTTGGGATGTGTTCAATGCACGCATAACAGAGGAGAAAAACGACGGCAGATTTTATGGTATTGAAACCGTTAACAAGGTTGTCAGGGAAATGATATACCTCAAACAGCTGTCATCAGCTTACAGCGGCAACGAGGATTCTGTCATCAAGAAGGACGAGGTTCTCAAGCTTTCAACCTCATACAACGGCGAGTCACTCTCAGGACTTTCTGTTCTTGATTCAATGGTTGGTATGGAGGATATCAAACAGCGTGTTATCGAGATTACTTCTCAGATTGAAATGGCAATGAAGAACGATAAGCTTGACCGTCCTTGCATCCATATGCGTTTTGTGGGTAACCCCGGTACAGGTAAGACCACTGTTGCCCGTGTTCTTGGTCAGATTCTCAAAGAGAAGGGCATTCTCAGAAACGGCAGCTTCTTTGAGCACGCAGGCAGAGAATTCTGCGGTCGCTATATAGGCGAGACAGCTCCCAAGACCGCTGCTATGTGCCGTGATGCATACGGCTCAGTGCTATTTATTGACGAGGCATACACACTTTACAGAGGCGACGGAATGAGCCGTGCTGATTATGGCAGAGAGGCTCTTGATACTCTTATCTCAGAGATGGAGAATCACCGTACAGACCTTGTTGTTATTATGGCTGGCTATCCTGACGAGATGAAGGAACTGATGAAGGCTAATCCCGGACTTGAGAGCCGAATGCCCTTTGTTATCAACTTCCCCAACTATACCCGCCAACAGCTTATCAGCATATTTATGGGTCTTGTCAATAAGACCTTTGCTTGTTGTGATGATTTTGAGCAGACAGTAACCGACTACTTCTCAAATATTTCTGACGATATTTTAGAGTCTAAGGATTTCAGCAACGCCCGTTTTGTCCGCAATCTCTTTGAGCGTACATGGGGCAAGAGTGTACTCCGTGCACAGATGAACAAGTCAGATACAGTTGTTCTTGAGAAGGAGGATTTCCTTGCTGCAACCTCCGATAATGAGTTCACAAACCTGCTCGCAAGGAAGAAAAAGTCTCTGGGCTTTGTCTGATGAATTGAGTTAAGAGGGGATAATAATATGAGTGTAAGTTCAATTGTTCTTGCGACTGTTGCTTTGCTTCCTGCTATAGCACTTTGTATCTTTGTTTTCAAGAAGGACAGGGCGGAGAAGGAGCCTGTGGGTCTGCTTCTGCTTTTGTTTGCCTTGGGTGCAGTTATTTGCTTCCCTGTGGCAGGGGTTGAAACTCTGATGTATTCCATCAATGATGTAGTGTTCAGCCCCTTTATCACAGAGTCAGGCGGCACAAAATATCTGGATTCTGTCCCGTTTTTCTTTTATCAGGTATCTACTAATTTCCTGTGCATTGCACTTGTTGAGGAGGGCTTCAAGTTCCTTGTTCTGTATCTTATAACTCACAAGAACAAGAACTTCAACAGCCTTTTTGACGGGGTAGTTTATGCTGTCTTTGTATCTCTCGGCTTTGCCGCGTTGGAGAACATTATGTATTCCTTCGATTACGGCATTTCAACAGCATTGATCAGAGCTGTCACAGCTGTACCCGGTCATATGTTCTTCGGTGTGCTTATGGGATACTTCTATACCTTCTGGCATCTTAACAAGAAGTGCCGCGATACCGAGTCCAAGCTTATGGCAAACGGATGGATAACAAGCCTCAAGTTCAGAGATCACGGCAAGCGTGAGCTTGTCCTTGCTATGGTTGTTCCTGTGCTTGTACACGGCTTCTACGATTTCTGTCTCTCATTTGATTCCACATTGCTCAGTATTATTTTCGTAGTCTTCCTTGTGGGCTTGTATGTGTTCTGCTTTGCAAGAATAGCCAAGCTCTCCAATCTTGACTGTAGGGACGAGGAACTTGTAGTCTCAATGCTGTGCAGGAGCCACCCCGGATTATACGAAGCACTCAGTGCTCATCGTGCCTCAGCTCAGTCAAATACATATAACTGATACTTCTGATACAATAAGCAGAAAGGTTAAATCAACCAATATGGATAAATTCAAATACAAAGGAAGAAAACTAAAATTAATGATCATAGTCGGTACAAGACCTGAGATAATAAGATTATCTGAGGTTATCCGCAAGTGCCGTGTATATTTTGATACAATTCTTGTTCATACAGGACAGAACTATGATTACAATCTCAACGGTATATTCTTTAAGGATTTAAATCTTGACCCACCCGATATCTATCTTGATGCAGTAGGGGATACCCTCGGCCGGACTATGGGTAACATTATCGCCAAGTCCTACGACCTTATGGCAGAATTACATCCTGATGCAGTTCTTGTCTTAGGTGATACTAACTCCTGTCTGAGCGTTATTGGTGCTAAGCGTCTGCATATTCCCATCTTCCATATGGAAGCAGGCAACAGGTGCAAGGACGAGTGTCTGCCCGAAGAGACCAACAGACGGATTGTTGATATCATTTCTGATGTGAATCTCCCATACTCGGAGCACGCTCGCCGTTACCTTGATGATTGCGGATGCCCCAAGGAGCGTACCTTTGTCACAGGCAGTCCTATGGCAGAGGTCCTGCATAAGAATCTCGATGCCATATGTGCCAGCGATATACTCAGCAGGTTGAATCTTGAGAAGGGCAGGTACATTCTCCTGTCTGCTCACAGAGAGGAAAATATAGATAATCCTCATAATTTTACAAGTCTTTTCACTTCTATCAATTTTATGGCAGAGACTTACAATATGCCTGTGCTTTATTCCTGTCATCCGAGGAGCAAAAAGCGACTTTTAGAGAGCGGATTTGAGCTTGACAGCCGAGTGATTTGTCACGAGCCTCTGGGCTTCCATGATTACAACTGCCTGCAGATGAACGCCTTTGCAGTTGTGTCCGACAGCGGTACTCTCCCTGAGGAATCAAGCTTCTATGCTTCAATTGGAAGACCTATTCCTGCTGTATGTATCCGCACTTCAACAGAGCGTCCCGAAGCTATGGAAAAGGGTTGTTTTGTTCTTGCAGGTGTTGATGCACTTGATTTACTTAAAGCAGTGGATATTGCAGTTGAAACAGTAGCGGCAGGGGATATGTGTACTCCTGTGCCCGATTACCTGGAAGAGAATGTATCAACCAAGGTGGTCAGGATTATTCAGTCCTACACCTCAGTTGTCAACAAAATGGTCTGGCGTAAAAACTAATTTACAATAAAAAACAATACAACTGCCTTATGCGGTTGTATTGTTTATTTGGTGATGCTATGAATAACGAACTTTTTAGATTTATCGAAAACTCTCCCACAGCCTTCCACACTGTCAGGACTGTCAGTGATGAACTTACTCAACTTGGCTTTACTGAGCTTTGTGAGGGACAGGCATGGAGTGTTAATGAGGGTCAGGGTTATTTTGTTACCCGTAACGGTTCCTCTCTGATTGCTTTTGTTGTGCCAAAAGGGGACTTTAACGGCTTTATGATAGGTGCCGCTCATTCTGACAGCCCCTGCTTCAAGCTTAAATCCAACTCCCTCATTACCGACGGCGATTATGTGCGTCTGTCTGCAGAGCGGTATGGCGGTATGATACACTCCACTTGGCTTGACAGACCCCTGTCAATTGCAGGCAGAGTGGTAGTGTCTGCTCACGATTCAATCAAAAGTCTCCTTGTGGATTTTAAAGAGCCTGTGGCTATGATACCCAATGTGGCAATCCACCTTAACAGAACCGCCAACGAGGGAACAACCTATAATCCCGCAGTGGATTTGGTGCCTCTCTACAGCCTTGCTGACTCACAAACGCCAACACTTACACAGCGTATTTCAGACACTCTTAATATCAGTCAGGAGGATATCCTGTCATACGACCTGTTCCTTTATAATCCCGACAAGGGTGTTCAGTGGGGCGATTTTGTATCTTCTCCCAGAATCGACGACCTTCAGTGCGTGTTTTCATCACTCAAGGGCTTTGTGTCCGCAAGTCCTTCTGGTAGTATGCCTGTCCTTGCTGTTTTTGATAACGAGGAGGTAGGCAGCAGTACAAAGCAGGGAGCAGACTCCGATTTTCTCAATTGTATTCTTTCTAAAATTATTTCGTCTATGGGTAAGGATAGCACAGTCCTTGCTGATAAACTTGCAAACAGCTTTATGCTTTCCTGCGATAACGGACACGCTGTACATCCCAATCATCCCGAGCTTACAGATAAGACCAATTCAGTTAAGCTCAACGGGGGAGTGGTAATCAAGCATAACGCTTCACAGCGATATTGCACAGATGCTGTCTCTGCATCTTTAGTTAAACTTCTCTGTAATCGTGCAGGTGTGCCCTGTCAGGAGTACTCAAACAGAAGCGACCTGCCCGGCGGCTCAACTCTTGGTAACATTGCAAACACCCACGCCTCTGTTGTTACTGCCGATATCGGTCTTGCTCAGCTTGCAATGCATTCCTCGTATGAGACAGCAGGCAGTGAGGACACAGAGTATATGGTGCGTCTTATGACAAGCTTCTTCTCATCCTCCCTCAGACTTTTGTCAGACGGTTGCTATGAGATTTAGTAATTGATTTATAATATTTAAATTTTCGTGTATAAGGGAACTGGTTTTTGTCAGCTCCCTTATTTACTTTTCATACAACTTGTGGTAAAATAATTATATATATGCCTTATTTTGTGGTATAAGCAAAATTCAGATGCATACTTTAATTGATAATAGCTATAACAGTAATCTAAATATCATACATAAGGAGGCGAGTTGAGCTATGGATAAATTTGTACTTCATTCCGAATATCAGCCTACAGGTGACCAGCCTCAGGCTATAGATGAACTGGTCAAAAGTATCGAAAACGGCAACCGCGAGCAGACCCTTTTAGGTGTCACAGGCTCCGGTAAGACCTTCACTATGGCAAATATTATAGCCAAGCTCAACCGTCCTACTCTGGTGCTTGCACATAATAAAACTCTCGCGGCACAGCTTTGCTCCGAGTTCAAGGAGTTTTTTCCTGATAATGCTGTTGAGTATTTCGTCTCCTACTATGACTATTACCAACCGGAAGCGTATATTCCCAACACAGATACCTATATAGAAAAGGACTCATCCATCAACGACGAGATTGACAAGCTTCGCCACAGTGCGACCCTTGCTCTATCCGAGCGTCGGGATGTTATCATCGTGGCGTCCGTCTCCTGCATATACAGCCTTGGCGACCCAATCGATTACCGCTCAATGGTTATCTCTCTGCGTCCGGGTATGATAATGGAGCGTGATGACCTGCTCAAGAAGCTTGTTGTCCTTCAGTATGAGCGTAACGATGTAAGCCTCACCCGTAACAAATTCCGCGTCCGTGGTGATGTGGTGGAGATTTACCCTGCGTATTCAACCAACAAAATCATCCGCGTTGAATTCTTCGGTGATGAGATAGACCGCATTACAGAGATTGACCCTCTGACGGGTGAGCTTCTTGCTACCGTTAAGCACGCGGCGGTTTATCCTGCATCTCACTATATTGTTTCCGATGATAAGATTGAGACTGCTACCAAGGAGCTTGAGCGAGAGCTTGAGGAGCGAATTGCTTTCTTCGTCTCTCAGGGTAAGCTCATCGAAGCACAGCGTATAGAACAGCGTACCCGTTACGATATCGAAATGCTCAGAGAAATCGGCTTTTGCTCCGGTATCGAGAACTACTCTCGTGTGCTTTCAGGCAGGAAGGCAGGCAGTATGCCCACAACTCTGCTTGATTATTTTCCCGATGATTTCCTGCTTTTTGTGGACGAGTCCCATGTAACTCTGCCTCAGGTCAGAGGTATGTATGCAGGGGACAGAGCAAGAAAGGAAGTTCTCGTAGAGTACGGCTTCCGACTTCCCTCAGCATTCGATAACCGCCCTCTGAACTTCGACGAGTTCTACGGGCATATCAATCAGGCTGTTTTTGTCAGTGCAACCCCCGGTGACTTTGAAATGGAGCGTAGCAGTACTGTAGCACAACAGATTATCCGTCCCACAGGTCTCCTTGACCCCGAGATTTCAGTCCGTCCCGTAGAGGGTCAGATTGATGACCTTATTTCAGAAATCAACCTCCGTGTTGCAAAGTCAGAGCGTGTCCTTGTCACAACTCTCACCAAGAAAATGGCAGAGGACCTGACTACCTACCTTGACACTGCAGGCATCAAGGTGCGGTATATGCACCACGATATTGATACCGTTGAGCGAATGGAGATAGTCCGTGACCTGCGTCTCCAGAAATTTGATGTTTTAGTCGGTATCAACCTTCTCCGTGAGGGACTGGATATTCCCGAGGTTTCGCTGGTTGCTATTCTTGACGCTGATAAGGAGGGCTTCCTCCGTTCAGAACGCTCCCTCATCCAGACAATCGGCAGAGCCGCCAGAAATTCCGAGGGCTATGTCATTATGTACGCAGACAGTGTCACCGACTCTATGCGTAAGGCTCTGACCGAGACTAACCGACGCCGTGAAATTCAGCAGAAATATAACGAGGAGCACGGCATTGTTCCAAAGACTATCGTCAAGAAGGTCGCCGATGTACTGGAGATTTCCACTCATTCAGAGGACACCGACGACGATTACAGCCGCCTGACAAAGGCTCAGCGGCTTGAGCTTATCGACCAGCTTACAAGAGAAATGAAAGCGGCAGCAAAGCTCCTCGAGTTTGAACACGCCGCATTTTTAAGGGATAAAATTAATAAATTAAAGGATAGGAAATGAATATGGCACAGAAAGTGAAGAACGAATACGGTAACGAAAGTATATCTACCTTGAAGGGAGCCGACCGAGTCCGCAAGCGTCCCGCGGTTATCTTCGGTTCTGACGGTATCGAGGGATGCCAGCACTCTGCCTTTGAGATTATCTCAAACTCCATCGACGAGGTCCGTGAAGGCTACGGTAAGGAGATAACGGTAACACTTTTTTCTGACCACTCAATTCAGGTTGAGGACCACGGCAGAGGTCTGCCTGTAGACTACAACCCCAAGGAGAAGAAGTTTAACTGGGAGATTGTATTCTGCGAGATGTACGGCGGCAGTAAGTACAACAACAACGATGACGGAAGTTATGTATATTCTCTGGGTCTTAACGGCCTGGGTCTTTGTGCAACTCAGTATGCTTCCGAATATATGACAGCAGATATCCGCCGCGACGGCTTCCGCTATACCCTCAACTTCAAAAAGGGTAAGATTTCAGGCAAAATGCATAAGGAGGAATACTCAAAGCGTGACACAGGTACAGTTATCCGTTGGAAGCCCGACCTTGAGGTTTTCACCGATATTGACATTGAGCCTGCATATTTTCTTGATATTCTCAAGCGTCAGGCTGTAGTCAACGAGGGTATCCGCTTTGTGTTCAAAAATCAGATTGGTGCCAATAAATTTGAAACCACAGAGTTCCTTTATCAGAACGGTATCCTTGACCATGTAAAGGAAATGATAGGCGAAGATTCCCTGACTCTGCCTCAGTTCTGGCAGACAGAGCGTATGGCAAGGGATAGGGCAGACCGACCTGAGTATAAATGTAAGATGAACTTTGCCTTTGCTTTTTCCAACAAGCATTCCATCGCAGAGTATTATCATAACTCCAGCTGGCTGGAGCACGGCGGCTCACCTGAGAAGGCAGTCCGTAACGCCTTTGTATATCAGATTGACAGCTGGCTCAAGCAGAACTCAAAGTATAACAAAAACGAGTCAAAGATTCTTTTTGCAGATGTTGAGGACTGCCTTGTAATAGTTATTTCTTCCTTCTCAAGTGTTACTTCTTACGAGAATCAGACAAAGAAGGCTATCACCAACAAGGGTATTCAGGATGCAATGACAGAGTTCCTCCGTCATCAGCTTGAGATTTATTTTATCGAGAATCCCCTTGATGCAGAGAAGATATGCAATCAGGTGCTTATCAATAAGCGAAGCCGTGAAAACGCAGAGAAAACCCGTCAGAACTTAAAGAAAAAACTCACTGTCACAATGGATATGACAAACCGTGTGGCAAAGTTCGTTGATTGCAGAAGCAAAGATTCAGCCGAGCGAGAGCTCTTTATCGTAGAGGGTGACTCAGCTCTTGGCTCCTGTAAGCAGGCACGCGACCCGTATTTCCAGGCGGTTATGCCAATCCGCGGTAAGATTCTCAACTGCCTAAAGGCAGACTATACCCGAATCTTCAAGAGTGATATCATCACCGACCTTATCAAGGTCTTAGGTTGCGGTGTTGAAGTTACCTCCAAATCCAACAAGGATTTGTCAGCTTTCAATCTTGACAACCTCCGCTACAGTAAGGTTATCATTTGTACCGATGCTGATGTGGACGGATATCAGATTCGTACACTTCTGCTCACAATGATTTACCGCCTTACACCTACACTTATCGAGGAAGGCAAGGTGTTCATTGCCGAGTCACCTCTTTACGAAATCACATCAAAAGATAAAACATATTTTGCATACACAGAGCAGGAGAAGGACAAGTTTATTGCAGAAATAGGCGATGCCAAGTTTACTGTTCAGCGAAGCAAAGGACTTGGTGAGAACCAGGCAGATATGATGAACCTTACCACTATGAATCCTGCTACAAGACGACTTATCAAGGTAATGCCTGACGATGCAAAGCTCACTGCTGAGATGTTCGATATTCTCCTTGGCGATAACCTCCAGGGCAGAAAAGACTACATTGTTCAGTACGGTGAAAATTACATTGATAATCTTGATTTAAGCTAAGAAAGGGGGAGAGCATAATGGCAAAGAAAAAGAACGAGCGTGTGATGCTTCAGCCTACAGCCACAGGTGTTATCGAGGGTGCAGGCGAGATAGTAGAGCAGAAGATAGTCTATACTCTGGAGAGTAACTATATGCCCTACGCAATGAGCGTAATCCTGTCCCGTGCAATTCCGGAGATTGACGGCTTCAAACCCTCACACAGAAAGCTCCTCTATACCATGTACAAAAAAGGTCTCCTCACAGGAAACCTGACCAAATCCGCCAACATCGTCGGCGAAACCATGAAGCTCAACCCTCACGGTGATGCCGCTATCTATGATACAATGGTCCGTCTTTCCCGAGGCTACGAGGCATTGCTTCATCCCTTTGTACTCTCAAAGGGTAACTTCGGTAAGTTTTATTCCCGTGATATGGCTTGGGCGGCTCCCCGATACACCGAGGCAAAGCTTGAGCCTCTTTGTAACGAGCTTTTCAGAGATATCGACAAAGACACAGTTGACTTCGTAGACAACTACGACAACACTATGAAAGAGCCAACCCTCCTGCCTGTTACCTTCCCGTCAGTGCTTGTCAACGCTAACACAGGTATTGCGGTTGGTATGGCATCATCAGTGTGTTCTTTCAATCTTCGTGAGATATGCGAGACTACAGCGGCACTTATCCGCGATAATGACCACGATATATTCTCAACTCTGCCTGCACCTGATTTTTCAGGCGGCGGTCAGATTGTTTACAACGAGCAGGCACTCAAGGATATCTACGAAACAGGCAGAGGCAGTATCAAGGTTCGCAGTGATTATACTTACGATAAGGCTAACAATTGCATCGATATTTCCTCAATTGCTCCCTCAACCACTATCGAAGCTATCATCGAGAAGGTAATTGACCTTGTCAAAGCAGGCAAGATTAAAGAAATCGCAGATATCCGCGACGAAACAGGTCTTAACGGCCTTCGTATCACAATCGACCTCAAACGCGGAGTAGACCCTGACGCTTTGATGAAGAAGCTCTACCGTCTCACTCCTCTGGAGGACTCCTTCTCCTGTAACTTCAACATCCTCATCGGCGGCACTCCTATGGTGCTTGGTGTCAAGGATTTGCTTGAGGAGTGGATTGCTTTCAGAATTGAATGTGTCCGCCGCAGAACACATCATGACCTGAAGAAGAAGCAGGAGAAGCTTCATCTCCTTTACGGTCTGCGCGAGATTCTCCTTGATATCGACAAGGCTGTCCGCATTGTCCGCGAGACAGAGCAGGAGAAGGAAGTTGTTCCCAACCTGATGATTGGCTTCGGTATCGACGAAATTCAGGCAGAATATGTAGCAGAGATTAAGCTCCGTCACTTAAACCGTGAGTACATCCTTAAGCGTACTGCTGATATCGAGGATTTAGAGGCAGATATCAAAGAGCTGGAGGCTATCCTTGCAAGCAAGGCTCGCATCAAAACTATCATTGTCAAGGAGCTCAAGGAAGTCACCGATAAATACGGTCAGGACAGAAAGTCTCAGATTCTCTATGTAGAGGACGAGGCGTTTGAGGATGTTGTGGAGGAGGTTCCCGATTATCCCGTGCATCTGTTCTTCACCCGCGACGGCTACTTTAAGAAGATTACTCCTCAGTCCCTGCGTATGAGCTCAGAGCATAAGCTCAAGGACGGAGATGCAATTATCACTGCAATTGAGAGCACCAACAATATCGACCTGCTTTTCTTCACAGATAAAGCTCAGGTATACAAGACAAAGGCATCAGAATTCAGCGACACTAAGGCAAGCGTGCTGGGTGACTATATTCCTGCCAAGCTCTCTATGGATGAGGGTGAGCAGGCAGTTGCAATGGTAGTTACTAAGGATTATCAGGGAATGCTCCTCTTTGCTTTTGAAAACGGCAAGGTGGCTAAGGTTCCACTTAGTGCTTATGCAACCAAGACTAACCGCAAACGCCTCACAGGTGCTTATTCTGACAAGTCACCTCTTGTTGGAGTTGAGTTTACATCAGAGGATAAGGAGTTCCTGCTTCAGTCATCAGCAGGCAGAATGCTTCTGCTTCATTCAGGTGCAATTAATCTTAAGACCTCCCGTTCAACTCAGGGCGTAGCTGTTATGAAGCTTAAAAAGGGTCAGAGGCTTATGAGTATTTCTCCTTATGTTGAAGGCACATTCTCAAAGCCATCCCGCTACCGTACCCGTTCACTGCCGGCACTGGGTGCACTTCCTGCAGCAGAGGACACTGCAGAACAACTTACTATTATCTGATAGCTTCACAAAAGCATCATACTCATAAGTTTTTTTACAGTATAATAAAAAAACACTTGCAATATCTTTCCACTTGTGTTAATATACTAATGTTATTGAATTTTCAGCCGTAAGGCTTTCAGACGAAAGGAATGTTTCAGAAATGGCATGGTATTTTTACCTGATCGGTGCTGTTACACTTATAGCAGCTATCGCACTTATTATCGTAGTTATTCTTCAGGAGGGCAACTCTAAGGGTGTAGGTGTTGTCAGCGGCGGTGCTGATACATTCTTCTCCAAGAACAAGGCTCGTTCTATCGATGCTTTCCTCGGCCGTTGGACAAAGTATTTTGCAATTGCATTCTTCGTGCTCGTTCTTGCTATGAATGTTATTGCTTACTTCACAACAGGTACAACTACTAACTGATTATCAATAGAATAATCACAAATGCATCTGCATAGTATGGACTGTGGGTTTGTCCCACAGTCCTTATTTTTTTATCAAGGTGATATTTGTGAAGTTATGGCAGTATTCTCTCGTTATTATTTGTACATTCCTTTTTTATGCATTGATATATAAATTGTGCAAAAAGAAAAAGCCCTTCAAAAGGGCTTTCTTTACAATGCTTTTCGGTATAGTATTGTTGATTGCGGTTGATGTTGCATCGATTTATACAGGTGTATATCTGCCCGTATCGGCATTATCTGTCACAGCATCAGCCTGTGGGGGAGCACCTGCAGTAGCCGCGATGCTCATAATCACACGGCTTATGTAGCTGATATAATCAGCTCAGCCCCTCCAAATCTTCAAGGGTATCCTTGATAAGTCCCTTGTTTCTGGTCATAGCCGCCAGCATAACTTTGTAGAAAAGCTGAGGGTTTTTGTAAAAATTCTTTTTCACAGTGCGAGCCTGCTCCGCATCTGCTAAGTGCATAGATACAGACATCAGCTCCATATCTCCGCCTGAAATGGTGCATTTTACTGTATAACCATTCTGAGTTTTCTCAATAATAACCTTGTTCTCTTTTTCGAGTCTTTCCTTCTCAAGCAGTGCCATTGCACATTCATAGGCACGCTCTCTTACTGTCAGTGCCAGATTGTTCTCAAGCTGCTGAGATATCATCTTACCGTTTGCAGTTGCCTCATACAGTTTAGGTTTATCCTCAAGAGCTCTCAGGTTTCCGCTTTTTACAAGGTCGTCAAAGCAGGAGCTCGCCTCAAAGTAATTTGTAAGTCCTCTCTCAAGCAAAGCGTCTACCACTGTTTCCTTGGACATAGGCTGCTTCACGGATGTAAACAAATAGCAGATAAGAATACGCACCTCGGTCTTGCTTCTTACTCCACCTAAAGAAATTCCTTCATCAAATGTATCAAATGCCATTGTATTCGCCGCCCTTCATACTTTTATCCTATTATACCATAAAAATATATCCTTGTGTACCCCTAAAATTATTGACTTTAACACGCGAAAGTGATAATATATATTCTAAGGTAGTAATAAGGTGTTTTTATAATGTTATTTATTTAAGGAAAGGTGATATGAATGGAGCAATTTATGCCTTTTATCTGGCTAGGTCTTGCAATTGTTCTGGGCATTATTGAGATTTGCACATCTCAGCTTGTGTCTATATGGTTTGTGATTGGTGCTTTCGTTACAGCAGTTTGTGCCGCGACCTTCCTCAGGGACTATGTTTTCCTGCAAGTGGTTGTTTTTCTGGCGGTATCTGCTATTGCATTGTTGCTTACACGCCCTGTTGTGAAGCGGCTCAGAAACTTCAACAAGACCAAAACCAACTCAGACAGGAATATAGGCAAGACAGCAAGGGTTATTGCAGATATTGACAATACCTCTGCTACAGGTCTTGTTGAGGTTGACGGCTCACGCTGGTCTGCACGCTCCTCTACAGGTAACAAGATTTCGGCAGGCACGACCGTACTGGTCGAAGAAATACAGGGAGTCAAGCTCATAGTAACTCCCATTGAAAATTTAGAAAGCGAGGAATAATTTATGGATTGGTTAAGCGGTTTCATAATTATTGCAATTGTAGTATTCGTTCTGATAGTTATTGTCAGAAACATCAAGATTGTACCTCAGGCTCACGCCTTTGTTGTTGAGCGTCTGGGTGCATATCATTCCACATGGGGCACAGGCCTCCACCTGAAGATTCCCTTCATTGATAAGATTGCAAAGCGTGTCTCTCTCAAGGAGCAGGTAGTGGACTTTCCTCCTCAGCCCGTTATCACCCGTGATAATGTTACTATGCAGATTGACACTGTTGTATACTTTGAGATTACAGACCCTAAGCTTTATACCTACGGTGTTGAGCGTCCTCTCAATGCAATCGAGAACTTAACAGCCACAACTCTCCGTAACATCATCGGTGACTTGGAGCTAGATAACACCCTTACTTCAAGAGACACCATCAACGATAAAATCAGAATCATTCTTGACGAAGCAACAGATGCATGGGGTATCCGCGTTATCCGTGTAGAGCTCAAGAATATCATCCCACCCCGTGAGATTCAGGATGCAATGGAAAAGCAGATGAAGGCAGAGCGTGAGAGACGAGCAAAGATTCTGGACGCAGAGGGCGAGAAGCGTAGCCAGATTCTCGTTGCAGAAGGTCTCAAGGAGTCCGCTATCCTTCGTGCAGACGCCGTCAAGGAGTCAAAAATCCGTGAGGCAGCAGGTGAGGCTGAGGCTATCCTCACTGTCCAGAAGGCATACGCCGATGCACTCAAGATGCTCAACGAAGCCGCACCCTCTCAGCAGGTAATTGCACTCAAGAGCCTCGAGGCTTTCCAGAAGGCCGCCGACGGCAAGGCAACCAAGATTATCATTCCCTCAGAGATTCAGGGTCTTGCAGGTCTTGCAACCTCCTTCAAGGAGATTTTAGCAACAGATACTCCCGGTTCCACAGAGGAATAACACTATAGTTTAATAAAAATTAAGGAGACGCAGTTTCAATTGCGTCTCCTTTTTCTATGTCTGTCCTGATTATTTGATAGAGATAACCTTGTAACCGCCGGACTCTACAGCAGTCTTGATTGCTGTGTCATCTGCATCACTGCTTATAACTGCAGTGCCCTTAGTGTGGTCAACTACAACATTTGCATCAAGGGGCTTCAGAAGCTCTGTAACTCTTGCAGAGCAATGACCGCAAGCCATACCTTCAATATATACAGTTTTCATTGCATTCTTCTCCTTTCCGGCTTGAATATCATAGCCTCGTTTTATTCTTTTAAGTCTTAATGCATTGGAAATAACACATATGGAGCTTAAACTCATAGCAACTGTTCCAATCATAGGGGACAGCTGAATACCAAAAGCGTTGTATAGCACACCTGCCGCAACAGGAATACCGATTGCATTGTAAATAAGTGCCCAGAACAGGTTTTCCTTAATGTTACGCATTACCTTTCTGCATATGTGCAGTGTGGTATGTACATCCCTCAAATCGTTTCTTATAAGAACAACATCAGCGGATTCCATTGCAATGTCAGTACCTGCACCCAAGGCAATACCCACATCAGCCGCCGCCAGGGCAGGGGAGTCGTTGATACCGTCACCCACCATTGCGGTAGCTGACTCAAGCTGATACTGTCTGATGATTTCATTCTTCTCAGCAGGCATCAGTTCTGCTCTCACCTCGGTGATTCCCACCTGAGTCCTGATACTCTCAGCGGTTTTCTTGTTGTCACCTGTCAGCATTACAGTGTCAATTTTACTCTTGTTGAGCATTTCAATGGCTTCTTTTGCAGAGTCCTTGATAGTATCAGCAATGCCGATAACTGCCACAATCTGAGCGTTCTTCTTCACATAAAGTGCTGTTTTGCCTTCGCCTGATAACTTTTCGCCTGCGGCTTTGAGTGATTCGCTGATACTGCCATCAGCCACGAAGGAGCGATTACCAATGTCATATCTGTCTGAGTTTACATATCCGCTGACACCCTTGCCTGTAACTGACTCGAATCCTTCAACCTGCATGGGTGTTGCAGACCTTGTGTATTCTACCACAGCCTGAGCCAGAGGATGGTCGCTCATACTCTCAATGGAGTTGCACACAGCCATCAGCGTGATTTCATCCTCAACCTCTGTGATTACATCAGTAACCACAGGCTTGCCGTTTGTAATGGTGCCTGTCTTGTCAAGCATAACCGTCTTGACCTTTCCGCCTGCTTCAAATACCTCGGCAGACTTTATAAGTATACCCAGCTCTGCCGCTTTGCCTGTACCTACCATAATTGCAGTGGGAGTAGCAAGTCCCAATGCACAGGGGCAGGAGATAACAAGTACAGAGATACCGAAGTTAAGCGATAACTCAAAATCCTTTGTTGCAATATACCATATCACAGTTGTTATTAACGCTATGAGTATAACCGCAGGTACAAAGATTCTGCTGATTTTATCAGCCAGCTTTGCAATCTTCGGCTTTGTCAGGGTAGCTTCCTCAACAAGCTTTATAATACCTGCCAGAGTAGTTTCTTCGCCGACCTTTTCAGCTCTGAAATGCACATAACCGCTGAGCAGTATTGTACCGCCTGTTACCTTAGAGTCAATGTGTTTTTCTACAGGAATACTTTCTCCTGTGATAGCCGCCTCATCAGCAGTGCCCGTGCCGTTTATCACAACGCCGTCAGCAGGGAAGGTCATACCGCCCTTAACAATAACAATATCACCCTGTTTGATGTCTTTGGACTCTATCTCTTTTTCAACTCCGTCAACAAGTATAATTGAAGTCTTGGGTGATAAGTCCATCAGCTTGGTGACAGCACTGGTGGTTTTTGCCTTTGATTTACTTTCCAGATACTTTCCTATAGTGATAAAGGTCAGTATCATACTGGCAGATTCAAAGTAGTAGTGGTCTGCACCGCCGTTTATCATCTGCCACACACTGTATAGTATAGAAGCCGTAGCCCCTACAGCAATCAGCGAATCCATATTAGGATTGAGCCTGAATAATGCCTTGAAGCCTGATACAAAGTATTTGAAGTTAAGTATCACAACAGGGAGCAGTAAGGCGATTTCCACAAAGCCCTTGAGCATATTCTGCTCGTGTGTAAACAGGTGTATTCCCACCATATGTCCCATAGATACTACCATCAGCAGACAAAGGAAAACAGCAGACAAAATAAGTCTTATCAGAATCTTTTTTGCATTTTTATCCAGTGTATTCTGCTTTTCCTGCGTATCCTTCTGCTTCTTAATCTCAGCATCATAGCCTGCATTTTTAACAGCCTTGATTATATCTTCAGCAGAAATCCTGCTGTCGTCATATACAACAGCCATAGAGTTTGTCAGCAGATTTACATCTGCTTTTTCTACTGCGTCCAGCTTACCCACAGCCGCACCTACAGCGGCACTGCAGGCTGAGCAGGACATACCCTTTATATCAAAAATTTCACTTTTCACACTAAACCTCCTCAAAAAAACACTTGTTAATATTTTATCATATACAGATTTATTGTCAATAATATAAAAGGCGGCCTCTGACAGAATTTCTGCAGAGGTCGCCCTGTTCAGCTTGCGTTTTTCAGTTGTAATCTTAATTTATCAGCAATCATAGCAATGAATTCGGAGTTTGTGGGTTTGCCGCGGCTGATGTGGATTGTATATCCAAAGTAAGAGTTAAGCACATCCACATCGCCTCTGTCCCAAGCAACCTCAATTGCGTGTCTGATAGCACGCTCGACTCTGGACGAGGTGGTTTCGTATTTCTTTGCAACAGAGGGGTACAGCTTCTTAGTTACAGCATTGATAACCTCGGGCTTTTCCACAGACATAATTATAGAATCCCTCAGATAGTGATACCCTTTTATGTGAGCAGGCACACCAATCTGATGAAGTATCTCTGTGACCTTCAGCTCAATACCGCCTGTCATATCAAACCTCTTTATAGCGCCTGTCGCTTTCTCGGTTTTAATAAGCTGTTTGATATTCTGCAGCAAATTATCAAGGTTAAAGGGCTTGATTACGAAGTAAGAGGCACCGCTGCTCATAATCTCACGCTCAAGGGCAGGGCTGTTAAAGCTTGACGAAATTATAAACAAAGGCTTTTCGCCTGTGCTTGCTTTGTTAACAGCACGCATAACTCCGATGCTGTCAAGCTTTGACATAAATACATCCATAAACACAGCGCGGGGTTTTTGTGTATTTATCTGCCTTAGTACCTCCTCACCGTCTCTTTGACAGAATACAGGAGCAAAGCCTGCGTTTTCAAATTCTCTCAGGTTTTCTTCAGTGAATTCTGTTTCTTCTTCTGTGATTAATAATTTGATATTGCTGTCCATATACAATCCTCCAATAGATTTATTTGATAGTGAAATAATACCACAAAGTGGTAAAAATAGCAATAGTTACCAGTAAAATTTTTTCTTAAATTCAAATAATAATTTTGGATTGAAAATCTGACAGCAAAATCCGACTTTTAGTTACAGGATTCTCTCAGTGTCTCCAGCATCCTCTCAGCGAATATCCCGTATCCGCAGTCCACATCGTCCACGATTACATGGGTCACAGCACCCACAAGCATTCCGTCCTGAATAATAGGGGAACCGGACATTCCTTGCACGATACCGCCTGTTTTCTCAAGCAGTTCATCATCTGTTATCTTTATAACAATATCCGCGTCTGAACTAATTGTATTTACTTTCAGAATTTTTGCATCATACAGCTCAGGCTCTTGCCCGTATACAGTCGTATATATCTGTGCATCACCTGTTTTTACATCCTCATCGTCAGCAATTTTTATCTCTTTACCTGTTATTTGTGATTCTGTTTTGCCGTATATTCCATGGTTGTTGTTTTGCACCGCTGTACCGATGTGTTCCCTTGTGAAATATCCGTTCAGTGTCCCTACATTGCTGTCGCAACTTTTGGTAACCGAGGCTATATATGCACCTTCGATTTCTCCGTAGGAAATGGGAATAAGAATACCTGTGGAGCTTTCACAGATTCCGTGTCCCAATCCGCAGAATCCCCCCAGTTCTTCAGAATAAAAGGTCACAGTGCCTATACCTGCGGCACTGTCCTTAACCCACATTCCTGCCTTGTATATTCCCTGTGCATTTTTGCTTGGTGTAAGCTGTGCGGTGAATATTTCATCATTTCTTTTTATATTCATCGTTATGGTGTTTCCCTGAGAGCTTTCGATTATTTTTGACAGCTCCTCATTACTGTTTAGCTTTTTGCCATTTGCAGAGATAATAATATCATTTGCCTTTATTCCTGCTTCCTCTGCAGGGCATCCTGTGCTCAGACTTCCCTTGACATTCTCTGTTTTTATTACCATAACACCCTCTGCGAACATCTTTATTCCAAAGGGCTCGCCACCCAGTATCACAGTATCAGATTCATCCGCTGTTGCAGATACACTGACTGCCGATACATTGAACATTGTCATTATAATCATTAAAATTATTAAAATATATTTTTGTTTTTTCATTCTTCACCTCCTTTCCTTTATCAATATTTTTAACTGTTGATAAATTTTTATGGTGGAAACAAGGCGCTTAAAATTTAATATTGCCAGAGCATAAATGCTTTTCTTTGATAATCAGCAGTTTTATCCTAAAATTTTCAAGGCTTTATTAAATTTACATATTGTGTTATAATATAAAAAGAGGTGAAAACTTTGAAAAATATTCCCGATAAATGCAAATTGATTTTTAATATATTGGAAAATAATGGTTTTGAGTGCTTTGCTGTAGGTGGCTGTGTCCGTGACTCCATAATGGGCAACGAGCCTAACGATTGGGATTTCACCACCAATGCCTTACCTGATGATATATGTCGTTGCTTCAGTGATTATCCTACCATCGATATAGGCAGGGAATACGGCGCAATCTGTGTAGTTATCGACTCCGAGCCCTTTGAGATTACAACATACCGCTTTGACGGAGTGTATTCCGACTCAAGGCATCCCGACTCTGTCAGCTTTTCCCGTAATATTACAGAGGACCTTGCACGCCGCGATTTTACAATAAATTCCATTGCTTATTCAGAAAGCCGTGGATATGTAGACCCATACAACGGCATTCAGGATATCAAGGACGGTATTATCCGTTGCACAGGAGTAGCCTCCAAGCGTTTCGGCGAGGATGCCCTGCGAATGCTTCGTGCAATCAGATTTGCCGCCAGATTCGGATTTTCCGTTGACCCTGCAACCAAAGAAGCAATGCTCACATTAAAAGATAACCTGAGGGCGGTTCATCCTCAGCGAATCCGTAAGGAGCTCACAGGTATTCTTATGGCTGATAATGTGTCCCATATACTCAGGGATTACCGTGATGTGATTGCCGTCATTATCCCCGAGATAACTCCGATGTTTGACCTTCCACAGGTAAATCCTCACCACTGCTACGATGTGTGGACTCATACTCTCACAGCTCTTGAACATACACCTGCATCAGAGTTGATACGCTTTGCTGTTTTCTTCCATGATATCGGCAAGCCCTGTGTAAAAACAACAGACGATAAGGGCATAGACCACTTCAAGAAGCATCAGCTTATCAGTGCTCAGATGACAGGGGATATACTCAGACGCTTTGGTTTTCCCAATAAGTTTATCAATAAAGTCTGTGCACTTATCCGCCACCACGATGAACGATTCAGACTTATGGGTGCAGATATCAGGCGTGTGCTTTCTGATATCGGAGAGGATTTATTCTGGAAGCTTATGGATGTGAGCCTTGCCGATATGCTCGGTCAGTCTGATTATCACAGAGCGGACAAGCTTGCTCAAAGAGATGCCGTCATCAAAGAGGCACACGCTATTATTGCCAGAGGCGACTGTTACACTCTGTCTCAGCTTAAGGTCAAGGGCCCCGACCTTATTGCAATGGGCTTCAAGGGTGAGGCAATTGGTCATGCACTTAATGTACTGTTGCGTCTTGTTATCAAAGGTAAGCTTGCTAACAACCGTGACGAGCTTCTGCTTATTGCCAAATCATTGCCCAGAGAATAATCAGAAAAGCGGTATCGGTCATTGACAAATTTTATCAGATGATATAAAATTACCTGTGCGAGCGGATTGAGCAGTTGCGGGTATAAGTCCGAAAGGCTGTATCCGAGGAAAGTCCGAGCTCCATAGAGCAAGAATAACGGCTAACGGCCGCCGGGGGCGACCCTAGGGATAGTGCAACAGAGATATACCGCCTGATTTATCAGGTAAGGGTGGAAAGGCGAGGTAAGAGCTCACCGGAGTCGGGGAGACCCGACTGCCCTGTAAACCCTATTCGGAGCAACACCGTGGAGAGACACAAAGCGTCTGCTCGGCGCGTCTCGGGGAGGTGGCACTGAGCAGTGATGGCAACATCCTGCCAAGATAGATGACTGCTTACAACAGAACTCGGCTTATAGATTCACTCGTATAATAAAAAGAACCCGTCTTCATAAGACGGGTTCTTTGTGACTGTAGAAAAAGTCCGTGCCTCCCTCTGACGAGGGAGGTGGATTTTGCCGAAGGCAAAATACG
>JAFUJH010000057.1 GCA_017473775.1 Ruminococcus sp. | reverse complement strand
GCTGTTCACAACAAAAAATACAACAACTTTCCTATGCGTCCGCTTGGTTGGAAGTCTCCTAAAGAATTTCTAGATCACTTCTTATCTACCGGCGAAGTTTTTTATTAAACTTTGTAACGCATCATTGACAAACCTACATATAATCAATCTGTTGCTTTTTTGATATTATCATTACCTCCGGGATAAATCAATACTCTGTATAATGAAGAAAAATCAGCAGAGATGTGTTATAGGAAAAGTTTATTGACTCGGGAACAGGATATGGTATAATTAGTTTAACGGTGTAATATTCAGACTTTACTCAAGGGGGAATATCTATGAAAAAAAGAATACTGGCACTTGTTCTCACAGTACTGCTTCTGGCAGGTATATCTGTTGTGAGTACCTCAGCGGCAACTTCCTATAATCTATGGGTAGGCGGTGTCAAGGTAACAAAACAGAATGCAATGGATGTGCTGGGCGACGGCAAGGTGCGTTTTGATTATGAGCACAATATATTGACACTTGTCAATGCAGATATCAAGGGTGCAGTGCTTTCTGATGACTATCTTAGCGCAGGTATATACGCAGGAGATATGGACCTTACAATTATGTTCAGAGGCACTAACACAGTTACCGATGCAGGCGGATGTCCCTGGAGCGTGGGTATCGGAGTTGTAGGCGGCGACCTTACTATCCATCATTTTTATGACGATGAAAGTGCCTCTCTTACTGTCAAGTCAGGCTATGCAGACGAGTACAGCGTAGGTTTGTATTCCTTTGTGAATATTGAGGATACCCAGACAGGCGGTGACCTTTATATAAAAGGCGGTAATATAACTGTCGGCTACGAGGGAGATAAGCTCTCATCAGCTCACGGTATCGGAGTGCTTACCTTTGATATGGATGTGAATACCGGAAGTAATCTCCACATTACAGGAGCACCTACAGAGAAGGGCTACAGTTACGGATTAAACGCCTGCGGTGACATTAATGTAATGGGTAACTCAACCCGACTTACATCAAAGGGCTCACAGGGTGTTGAGTCTCACGGTATCTATTCCATTGAGCAGTGGTACGAGTTTGACGGCGAAGCGTATTTTTCAAAGGAAGGAAACCTTAACATCAGCCACGGTGCAAAGGTTTACGCCGAGGGTGACGAGGCGGATGTGTTTTCTGTCGGAGTGAACCTTCAGGGAGGCATCAACTGTGCAGACACTGCAGGCTCGCTTACAGCAATCGGCGGTGACACAAAATACACAGTATCAGGTGAGGATTCAGACGAATACTCCTCCAGCTATGGTATCAATACCTTTGGCAATCTGGTCTTTGCAGGCGGTATTGTCAATGCAACTGCAGGCTACGGCTATGACTCCTGCGGAATCAACGCGCTGACAGAGACTGAGTATACTGACGAGACAGAGGAGTCTTATATTGCACTCAAGGGCGATGTAACAGTAAGCGGTGCCAAGGTCACAGCAGCATCCAACGGCGGATATGTGTATTCCGACGGTATGTATGTAGGCGGCGACCTGCTTGTTACAGGCGGCTCTTTTACAGCATCAGGCGGAGTTGCCGATGCACAGGATACTGAGCTTCAGACCGAGTCAAACGGCATCTTCGCAAACAACAGCGTAAGCATCACAGGCGGTACGGTTACCCTGTCTTGCAAGGAGGTCACAAACGGCAGTATGACAAGCTGTGCTATCTTCTCTTATGAGCCTGTAGTTATCAGTGAGGAGCTTACCGTGCAGGGTGCAAAGACAGAATTCTTAGAGGGAGACACACTGATTGTTCCCGGTAGCTTTGATGCACCTGTTGTTATTTCAAAGGTCTACGACTTCCTGATAGGTGATGTAAACGAAGACGGTGATGTGAACATCAAGGATGCAACAGCTATTCAGAAGCACCTTGCAGAGATAGAATTCCTGTCCGACGATAGTCTTGTTATTGCAGACTTTAATCAGGATGAGGATGTTTCCATCAAGGATGCTACCGCTATCCAGAAGTACCTGGCAGGACTTCCTTATTAAAAATCAATCGGATTATATATAGCAAAACGGCTATGCTCTGTAACAGGGCATAGCCGTTTGCTGTTTGTATGTTTTGGGGATTTAAGGAAATGTCGTGATTGTTATTCTGTGCTGTTACCTGAGCTGTTGTGCCTGAGGAATATCTGAGCTGCCGCGTGGCGGTTGTGTACATCCAGCTTGCGGTATATCTTTTTTGTGTAGTCGTTGACTGTGTGCTCAGATATAAACATTGCCTTTGCGATGTCGGCGTTGCTGTACCCGAGGGAGATAAGCCTCAGAACCTCAAGCTCACCCTTGGTCAGTACGCACAGGGGAGAGACAGGTCGTGTGTCTGCTTCGGTATTGTTATGTGTGCTTTCGTTGGAGTTGTCGAACATTCTTGTCTCCTCCTTTTCGGAAGGTGTTTGATGTTTCGGCTATTGTCGGCGGAAACAGGGTTTGCGATTTTGAATATAAAGAGATGACCCTGTGTACAATAATCAGTAGGACTCTGGTAGACTGAATCATATAATACTGCCTGAGATTTCCTGATATTATCCTTATAAACGGAACATCCCCTGAAAAACCCCTTGAATTAGGGGTAGAAAAGCATTTCTGAATTTTTTATAATAAAATTATAGTGAAGGTTGAAGCTGATAAATGCTTTCTTCATTTGTCTATATTATAGCAAAAATCGCGGATGTTTTCAATAAAGGAAAAATAAACTATCAAATATGGTAGAAAACCTACCAAGAGACGGTGGTGACAGGAATGAATGCAAAAAAATCTGACGGTATGAACTATTTTGATTATCTTAATCTTGCAAGGCAAGAATACAATATACTTCGCCAGAAATACCCGGAGCTGTCAACTCTGTCACCAAGAGAGCTGGAGGTTTTCTCCTATCTGTTTTCTGACAAAACTCTGGCAGAAATAGCAGAGGAATTATACATTACTTATTCCTCGGTTCACTTTCATTGCAAGAACATCTACCGCAAGCTGGATGTATCAGGCAGACGCCAGATTTTAATTAAGTACAAGGATATTTAATCCTTTTATACCGTAAATGATTTTAAGTGTAATATCAATATAACCCCTTCAAGGAAGCAGGCACTCTCCCTTTTCGGAAAGTGCCTGTTTTCTTTTATTCTGCTTTGGTTATTTTGCTTTTGAGTATTCTCAGATACGGCACTGTACTGCATACAAATCCTGTGAACAGACCTGTTGTCAGCAGTCCTGTTGCCAGAACAGCACTGAAGGTTTTTCTGTATAAAACAGGCAGATAGGTGTCTCCTGCAAGTGACAAAGAATTCATATATCCTGCGTTATCAGCAATGCTTCTGATATAGCTTTCAATGTCAAACAGATTGTCCTGCGGAATGTACTGAGACGGTATATAAATATCAAAGCCTCCTTTGATAATCACAATCAGCATCAGCACAGGAACTACAGCCAAAACAAAGATAAGTAACAGATACTTGTGGGGGACAGAACCAAACGAGCGGACAAAGTAATGTTTGCTGAGATTTTCCTTGATATCTTTAGTGAGCCTTGCTGCTATAGCACCTCTTATGTACATTACTGCGATACATACAAGCAGGTAAACATACAGCACAGTTATATGTACAAGGCTTTCAATTGCTTTCTCTTTTTCATATAGATTTGTCAGGTGATATCGATTTATGCAAATCTGTCCCATAATAGGGGTGCTTCTGGAGTTGTGGTCATAAATCAGTGTGTGAATTTCTCTGCTTTGGTAGTCCTCTATACAAGTGTAGGGAAGGTACACCCGCTCTGAATTATCCCGTGACAGTGCATCAATGGGAGTTTTGCTGTCGGGAAAATACACACCGCTTACAGTGTACTTTTCTCCGTTTATTGTAAGCTTCCTGCCGATGCATTCTGTAGTGAAGAACAGCCTGATTGCCAAGTTCTTGCTGATAACAACCACTTTCTCTTTGCTATCGGTATGGGTTTGGGTTATTCCTTCTCCTGAAATTCTGATGTTACTAAGGCTGAAGAAGCTGTGGTTTGTAAGCACAGGGGTCACCTGTTGCCCTTTTATCTGAGTTTTATCACATTCACAGCAGAAGCTGACGAAGTTGTGGGATATTCTGACTCCGAATCTCTCCAGAGAGCTGATACTCAGCGGTGATGTATGTGTGCTGTAATTGTAGTTTGCCACAGTTACAGCACAGAATTTTTCACAGGTGCTCTCTGCAATATAAAGGCAGGAGAAAAAAGCGCATAATGCAAGCAACAGCAAAACAGCAGAGGTTATAGCCTTGTATCTCAACGGCTGACTCCCTCCTCTATATACACCCGACTTCCCTGAGCTATCTCCTTTGAGGTGCTGTAAATTATGTATTGACCGTTGAAGATGGTATCTGAGGAGGTTATCTGACAGTAAAGTTCGTCCTGTGCTTCAATTGCAGCATTGACACAGTATACATAACCTTTGCAGTCACTTTCCTGCTTTACAGCGTACAGAATTCCGCTGTTGCCGACTATAGTAATTGCCGACAAAGGTACTATGTAGTGGGTGGCGTTGGGGTTTGGGTCTTTCTCTCCTGTCAGGGTGTCGGCGATAACCTGAGTCACCTTTACTTTAGGCAGAAGCATAGTGTCAATTGAGTCCGAAAAATATGTGAGCAGTGCCACAACCGCAAGGAATATTATTCCTGCACGCACCGACCATTTTTTTATCTTGTCCTTGTTCATTGTATGTACCTCCCTATGCTTTGTCTGTAGTCTGAAAGGGTAACTCAATATCTCTGTGTCCGTAGGTGAAAATCAACAGCGGCGGTATCATAAACATAACACCGCAGGCGAATATTACAGAATCCGCACTTGTGCTTATATCAGACATTGCAACAGACAATGGATACATTGCACTGTCGTCAAAGTAGATAAGTGGTTGCTCCACTATGTTCCAGTTGTCAATGAAGCACAGCAGTACAAGGGTGATAATACCACCTTTTATCTGAGGCAATATTATCCTTGTGAATATCCTGATATTGCCTGCACCGTCAACCTTTGCCGCCTCAATAGAAGCATCGGGAATATACCTTATGCTTTGTCTGAGCAGGCAGATTCCGAAGGCACTGAAACTGCCCGGCAGAATGATTGAAAGAAAGTTGTTCATTAATTCCAGCTTGTCAAGGATTATGTAGTTTGGCACTAAGGTCACCTGCAAGGGCAGGATAAGCAGAATGATATATACAAAGAAGATTTTATCTCGCAGAGGAAACCGAAGCTTTGCAAAAGCGTAGGCGGCAAGCATGGACACTATAACCTGACCTGCAACCGTAGGCAGGGTTGTGATAACCGAATTCCAGAATTTCAGCAGATATTCAGGTCTGCGGAAGTACACCTGATAATGCTGTAAAAGTGTGGCACTCTCCGGGATTATATTCAGCCACTTATACTGCCCCTTTGAAAAGTCAAGCATACCCTCTGCCTGTGTCTCTTGCATAAAGGAGCAGGCAAGCATATAGACAACAGGAAACAGAAAGATTATTACAATCAAAATCAACAGGGCATATCTGACAGTGATTTTTAGTTTTTTCATAAGCACCTCATCATGTGTGGCTGTGTCTGCTCTCCAAGCGATAAAACACAAGCAGAATCAGAATAATAAGCAGAGACAGTATAGTGGATGCGGCTGACAGCCTCGGGTAGTTCATATTGTAATAGTTGTTGTTGATGAAGTTCTGCAAAAAGTAAACGCTCTCGTGAGGGTAATCGCCGAATAATGCAAACACCTCTCTGAATATTTTGAAGGAGTATATTATCTCCATCAGAAAAACAAAGAAGGCAGTGGGGATAATCATAGGAACAGTTATTCTTGTAACAAGCTGAAGCTTGTTTGCACCGTCAAGGCGTGCACTTTCGTAGAGGCTTTGGGGTACGCTTGCAAGTCCCGATGTAAACAGCACCACGCAAAAGCCCGTGTACTTCCATACATAAATCAGTACAATCATCACCATAGAAAGGTCAGAGCTGAAAAAGTCTACAGCCTCAAGCCCCAATTTATCAAGGAGAAAATTCACTGCACCGAAATCCTCAAACAACACCTGCCATACACTTATCAGCGAAGCCACAGGTACCACAACAGGTATCAGCAGAGAGCTTCTGAAGAACACATGGAGTCTCCTGAAGGAATTAAGAAAAAGTGCAATCATAAAGGACACCAGCATAAGCAGGGGAAGGGCTGTGACTGTGAATATCCCTGTGTTTTTCATAGCTAAGATAAAAGCTTTGTTTGTAAACAGCTCTGCATAGTTTGCAAGTCCCACAAACTGTTCGCCGATGTAAAGACTTTTTACAAAGCAGATTCCATAGGGAATAATGT
The DNA here is from genome assembly GCA_017473775.1 of Ruminococcus sp. Classification (GTDB taxonomy): domain Bacteria; phylum Bacillota; class Clostridia; order Oscillospirales; family Acutalibacteraceae; genus Ruminococcoides. Next base: position 49,098 of record JAFUJH010000057.1, on the reverse strand, counting down.
AAAAGATAGTGATTCCTGCAAGGGAGGGGAGTATAAAGGCAAGCCCCCAAAGGGCTTCTTTGCGTTTTTGTTTCATATTGCCTCTTACTCCGTCATATAGGCTTTAGTTGCACTGTCAAGCTGAGCAATGAACTTTTCCTTGGTAATAGTGCCTTGCAGATATTTGTCTGTCAGCTCCTGTGCAATGTTCAGAATATAATAACTTTGTTGCGGTTCTCTGCAGTAAAAAAGCGTACATTCCTCAATGCTGTCCACAAGCGGACGGAACTCATCACGCAGAAAGCGGTTTTTGTTTTCGTTGATTACATCCTGTTGCTTCAGTAGCTCAGGGTCAACATACTCTGTGTCCTCACCGCTGCTGTATGTGTTGTCCTCTAGCTCTACCTGAAACGCCTTATCCAGTATGCTGTTTTTCACAGGGAGAGAGCAGGTGCTGTAGGTGTAAAGCCTTTCTTTACTCAGTGCTCCGCAGTGATAGCTCTGGGTTTTGTCAGAAAGCAGGAATTCAATGAGCTTCATAACCTTGTCTGTTTTCTCTGTGTTGGCGTTTACAGCTATTCCTGCTTCTATATAAGCAGATACCTTGCCCTCTCTGCTGTATGCAGGAAAGAGGATAAGCTCCTTTCCTGCCTCCTGCTGTAAAATGTATCTCTCTGAAACCGATTGAGGCGACGCTCCGTAGTAGTTGTAGGAATAGGTGGATTTGGTCAGGATATCTGTATTTTCAAAGAAATAATCCTCCTCTGCACCTTCGCTTCCCTCGTACAGTGTGTTTATGCTGTCCAGAATCGAGGCAAACTCCTCTGTATCAAAGTAGGTTTTCTTCTCCTCAAAATCCGCAAACTGACGGATAATACAGTGCAGGAGACGCTCCTTGCCGTAGTTATCGGTATTATCTGCAAAGATAAAGTTTTTGCCTGATTCTTTTATGTCTGCAAGCTCCCGATAGGTTATGGTGTCAGGGTCAATTCCCAAAGCGTCCACCCTGTCCTGAGTAGAGAAGAATGTATCAACACAGTAAAACACAGGCAGTATATACCGCTTGCCCTCAAACACGCCTGCGTCCATAATCACCTTGTTGTAATCCGCAAAGTCAATGTCAGCGTCCTTTCCTTTGATAAGCTCATTTATATCCAGAAGGCTTCCGTTTTCTGTCATCTTTTCAAAGGGAAGCGGAGAATCCAGAAAAAACACATCGGGCCCCTTGCCTGCCATAAGCTCTGTAGTCACAGCAGAGTTAAACTTTGAGAACTCCGTGTACCTTATAACCTCGATTCGGTCGTTGTAATCTCCGTATATGGCACAGTGTTTGTTGTATTTCTCAATGAGATTGCTTGTCTGTTCAGAAAAACCATAGCAGTACACAATCAAAGGGTCACCCTCCAGATTTACCGAAGTGTCAATATAAGGTGCATTCGTGCTGTTTGTACCGCCGTTGTCACAGCCTGTAAGCATAGAGCATATAAGCATACAGGCAAGCAGAATAAATGCAATAATCCGTTTTTTCATAATTATCACCTTTCATAAATTATTGTCAGTTTAAGTTTATGGGATAATTATGTAGTTTGTATGGACTTGCAGACAAAACAAAAAAGAGCCTCCCCAAAAAAGGAAAGGCTCTGACCGGTAATAGCAGTAGATAGTACCGCTGAACATAATTTGATAAATGTCTTTTTACGGGATTTCCTCCAAACGCCAAACAAGAATAAAAATATTATCCTTTCAGATGAATATGGAAGTTGCAAAGAAAACTTTGCAAAAACTATTGACAAGTGTACTTGGCAAGATTATAATATAGTTGTGCACAGAAAACTTGGCAAAGGAGATTTGTTATGAACAAAGAAGATATTTTAAAAATGAGCCGTGAGGAAAATCAGAACGGTGACGAAAGAGAACAAAAGCTCAAACTGCGTTCTTATGCAATAAGTGCCGCAATCGGCGGTCTGATATGTATGGTGCTTGTGATTGTTGAACGTATTATATTTGACAGGAGCACAACGCCCATATGGATAATATACTCGGGAATGATGTTTGCAAAGAGTATTTTGGACGCTTTTAAACTGAAAAAGAAAACAGACATTGCTTTGGCTGTTATCTGGGGTCTATGTTGCATAGCTAATGTTGCTATTTATATATTGGATATCATAGGGTGAGTATATGGAAGAATCGCTTGTCTTAAAGAATAATCTGAAAAAAGCCAGAACAGAGGCAAAACTGTCCCAACAGCAATTAGCCGATATGGTAGGTGTATCCAGAAACACTATCAGCTCAATCGAAACAGGGCAGTTCAACCCCACCGCAAAATTAGCATTGATATTATGCATTGCCTTAGATAAAAAGTTTGAAGAGTTGTTTTACTTTTAATTTGATTGTGCAGAGCAGATACTTAAACCTGTACGGTTGTCGGCGTGTTTCGGAAGACCGAAAGAACTGTTATATGTTCTATTTGGACAACACAATAGATTGTGACGGCGTGAATATCAGAAAATGGAAACTGAATGAGCACATTGCCTGAGCTGAGGAAATTCAGCACGAGTTCTAAGAGTTGTACCGATAAATTATGCTTACAATACTGTCGTAAACTTGACCGACGAGAAAAGTATTTATCCAACAAGTAATTACAAAATTACTGATTGCGTTCTATAAAAGTGGCAGAGGAAAATTCCTCTGCCATTTTTTCAAAGTTTTACTTCGATTTTACAGTGGCTTGCTTACGGATTTTACTGCCTCATAATACAATGAAATCGTGGAAAGATAAAATACCACAGAAAGGAATTTGATTATGAAGAAAATTGTTAGTTTAGTATTGGTAGCAGTTATGATTTGTGCAGTATTTGCAGGTTGTAGCGGTGAAAAGGCAACGGTAACAACAGACGGCTCCACATCAATGGAGAAAGTAATCGGAGCTCTGGGCGAAGCTTTTGAAAGTGCGGAAGGCATTACAGTAACCTACAATCCCACAGGTTCAAGCTCAGGCATTAAGGCAGTTAAGGAAGGTACCTGCGACATCGGTATTTCCTCAAGAAATCTTAAAGACGAAGAAAAGGCAGAGGGCCTTGTGGGTACAATCCTTGCTTATGACGGTATCGCAATCATCGTCAACAATGCAAACCCTGTCAGTGATATGGACATTGAGACAATTGCAAAGGTATTCAAGGGTGAAATCACAAACTGGAAAGACCTTGGCGGCAATGATGCAGAGATTGTTTTAATCGGCCGTGAGGCAGGCTCAGGTACCCGTGACGGCTTTGAAAGCGTTACAGACACAGAGGATGCTTGCAAGTACCGTCAGGAGCTTACCTCAACAGGTGATGTTATCACAACCGTTTCCTCCAACGCAGACGCAATCGGTTATGCTTCCGTAGCATCGGTTGAGGACTCAGTTAAAACTGTTACAGTAGGCGGTGTTGCTCCTACTGAGGAAACTATCAAGAACGGCGCTTATGTAGTACAGAGACCCTTCGTGCTGGTTACAAAGGAAGGCGCAGAGCTTTCTGAGAGCGCACAAAAATTCTTTGACTACATCACTTCCGAGAATGCCGCAGAAATTATTGCTTCAGCAGGTGTTGTAGCAGCTTAAAAGGACAAAAGCGACGGCTGAATTTCAGTCGCCGCTTTTGTCCTATGTAAACTGAGGTTATTATATGAAGAAGAAAAGATTATTTGAAAACATAGTACACGGCATATTTTTGGTGCTGGGACTTATTACGGTAGGATTTGTTCTACTGATTACAGTTTATCTGATTATATCGGGAATCCCTGCCATTAAGGAAATCGGACTTGTAGATTTTCTGTTTGGTTCAAAGTGGGCACCAACGGAGGCAGAGCCCGAGTACGGAATACTGCCATTTATCTTGACAAGTGTTTACGGTACGGCAGGTGCAATCTTAATCGGTGTGCCTATCGGCTTTATGACTGCGGTTTATCTTTCAAAGGTAGCAAATAAAAAGGTCAGAGCGGTTATAGAGAATGCAGTGAACCTCCTTGCAGGCATACCTTCTGTTGTGTACGGCTTGGTGGGTATGCTGATATTAGTGCCGGGTATTAAGAAGATATTTAATGTGCCTGACGGAGCAAGCCTGCTTGCCGCTATTATAGTTTTAGCAGTAATGATTCTGCCCTCAATTATCAAGGTTTCCATTACCTCTTTGGATGCTGTGCCCAAGGAGTATGAGGATGCTTCCCTTGCCCTTGGTGCTACATCTACCGAGACATATTTCAAGGTTTCTGTACCTGCTGCTAAAAGCGGTATTGCCGCCGCGGTGGTGCTTGGTGTAGGCAGAGCAATCGGAGAAGCAATGGCGGTTATGATGGTGTCAGGCAATGTGGCGAATATGCCCTCGCTTTTTGAAAGCGTCAGGTTTCTCACAACTGCCGTGTCCAGCGAAATGGCATATTCAAGCGGATTACAGCAACAGGCACTTTTCTCCATAGCCTTGGTACTGTTTCTGTTTATTATGCTTATCAATGTAACCCTTAACTTCTTTTTGAAGAAAGAAAGGAAGTGAGTATTGTGGAGAACAACTTAAAAGGAAAAATGAAAACAGGCAGAAAAGTATACATCGGATTTATGAAAGGCGCCATGATACTTTGCACCCTACTGACTGCGGCTTTGGTGCTGTTTTTGGTTTTCTATATCCTTATCAAGGGAATACCGAACATCACTTGGGAGCTTTTATCTACAAAGCCAAGCTACCTTGCCGACAGAATAGGCATCCTGCCTGATATTCTCAACACCCTCTATATCGTAATCACAACATTGATTATTGTTTTACCTCTGGGAGTCGGTGCGGCAATTTACCTTACAGAGTATGCCAAGAATAAGAAAATTGTGGCGGCTATTGAGTTTGCCGCTGAAACTCTTTCGGGTATTCCTTCCATTATTTACGGACTTGTTGGTATGCTTTTCTTCTGTCAGTTCCTTAATATGAAAACCTCTCTTATTGCAGGCTCGCTTACATTGGTTATTATGAATCTTCCCAATGTTATGCGAACAACTCAGGAAAGCCTCAAAACAGTACCGCAAAGCTATCGTGAGGGTGCTTTCGGACTTGGTGCGGGCAAATGGCGTATGATTCGTACTGTGGTACTCCCCGGCTGTGTAGACGGAGTTATCACAGGTTGTATTCTCTCTATCGGCAGAATTTTAGGTGAGTCTGCGGCACTTCTGTTTACAGCAGGCTTTGCCCATGCAATGAACGGTGTCCTTGATGCACTTACTAGCCCCGGTGCTACTCTTACAGTTGCACTTTATGTATATGCAAAGGAGCAGGGTGAGTTCGGTGTTGCTTTTGCTATAGCGGCAATTCTGATGATTCTTACACTTATAATCAATTTTTCGGCAACTCTGGTGCAGAAGTACTTTGAGAAAAGGAGAAAAGTATGAGTAATATAATGACAGCAAGAGATTTGTGCCTTTGGTACGGAAACTCTCAGGCACTTAAAAATATAAACATAGATATTCACGAGAAAAGTATAACTGCCCTTATCGGCCCCTCAGGTTGCGGAAAGTCCACTTTTCTTAAAACACTTAACCGAATGAACGACCTTATCCCCTCAGTAAGAATTACAGGTGAGGTGTGCTACGGCGGTGAGGATATTTTTGACAAAGGCGTTGATGTGAATGAGCTCAGGCGTCAGGTGGGTATGGTTTTCCAGAAGCCTAATCCTTTCCCTATGAGCATTTATGACAATGTTGCCTACGGTCCTCGTACTCACGGAATAAAGAGCAAGGTTCAGCTTGACGAGATTGTAGAGAAATCCTTGCGAGGTGCCGCTATCTGGGATGAGGTCAAGGACAGACTCAAGAAAAATGCCTTGGGACTTTCGGGAGGTCAGCAGCAGAGGCTTTGCATTGCCAGAGCATTGGCAGTAGAGCCTCAGGTGCTTTTAATGGATGAGCCGACTTCTGCCCTCGACCCGATATCCACATCAAAAATAGAAGAGCTTGCGTTGGAGCTTAAAGAAAAGTATACTATAGTTGTGGTAACTCACAATATGCAACAGGCTGTGCGTATCTCCGACTATACTGCATTCTTCCTTTTAGGCGAGCTTGTAGAGGTTGATAAAACCGACAACCTTTTCTCAAGTCCCAAAGACAAGCGAACAGAAGATTATATTACAGGAAGGTTTGGGTGATATGCGAGGAAGATTTGACGAGCAGCTTGCTCTGCTTAATAAAAAGATGATTGAAATGGGTGCAATGTGCGAAAACATAATTGCACTATCTGCCAAAGCTTTGCTTGAAGGTGATGTTGACGGTGCGAAAAGAGTTGCATCAATTGACGATGATATTGACCATATGGAAAGAGAAATCGAGGCTATCTGCCTCAAGCTTCTTTTACAGCAACAGCCTGTGGCAAGAGACTTGCGTCAGATTTCAGCGGCTCTTAAAATGATTACGGATATGGAGCGAATAGGCGACCAGGCAGAGGATATTGCCGAGATTATTACTTTTCTTCAGGGCAGAACAGGTGAGGAGTGCCACGATATCCGTGAAATGGCAGAGGCTACAATCAGAATGGTAACGGATAGTATCGATGCATATGTAAAGCAAGACTTGAGCCTTGCAAGGTCTGTTGCCGAACATGATGACATTGTGGATAACTGCTTTGACAGTGTAAAATCAAACTTAATAACTATGATAACGGAAAATACCGAGGATGGCGAGTATGCCATCGACCTGCTTATGATTGCAAAGTATTTTGAGCGAATCGGGGATCACGCTGTAAATATTGCGGAGTGGGTGGAGTTTTCTGTAACAGGAGTTCATAAAGGAGAGTAAACTTATGATATTCTGTGTTGATGATGACAATACAATCCGAGAAATAGAGGTCTATACCTTAGAGCAAACAGGCTTCACCGCCAAGGGGTTTCCCGATGGAGAGGCTTTGTTTGAAGCACTCAAAACCGAAAAACCTGACCTGATTGTTCTTGATATAATGCTCCCGGGCAAAGACGGTATGGAGATTTTAAAAGAAATCAGAAGTAATCCCGAGACCGAGAACATCCCCGTCATTATGGCAACTGCCAAGGGTACAGAGATTGACAAAATTCAAGGTCTTGACAAGGGTGCTGACGATTATCTTGTAAAGCCTTTCGGCACAATGGAAATGGTCAGCCGTATAAAAGCGGTACTCAGACGATGCAAGAGAGAAGAGTCAACTCCCGACACTCTGATATTAGGCGATATTGTACTAAAGGACAATGAACATAAGGTGACAGTAAAGGGTGAGAAGGTTACCCTTACTCTGAAGGAGTACGAGCTTCTCAAAATCTTTATGCAGAATCGAGGTATTGTTTTCAGCCGTGATAAACTTCTTTCTCTGGTTTGGGGCGTAGACCACATCGTTGAATCCCGTACTGTTGATATGCACATCAAAACTCTCAGGCAGAAGTTAGGTGAGTCAGGTAAGCTCATAGAAACTGTCATTGGTGTGGGTTACCGGATGGAGGCAGTGAGATGACCAAGAAAATATTCCGCTCCATTCTTCTGGCAGTTATTGTGGTTCTTTTGCTCAGCTTTTCTGTTGTTACTCTTTTGCTTTATAGCCACTTTTCCAATGTAAGTACCACTCAGCTTTCAGATGAGTTGAGCCTTGTAGTACAAGGTGTGGAGGCAAGCGGCGAAGAATATCTGAATGAGGTTAATAGCAAAAACTATCGTGTGACTTGGGTAGATGCAGACGGCACCGTGCTTTTTGATACCGAGGCAGACAATACCTCAATGGATAACCACAAAGACCGCGAAGAAATCTTTGAAGCGTTAACCACAGGCAGAGGTGAAAGCGAGCGTTACTCCGATACACTGACATTAAAAATGATTTATAGAGCCGAAAAGCTTTCTGATGGCACTGTTCTTCGCATATCCGCAAGTCAGGATTCGGTAATTGCACTGCTTTTAGATGTGCTTTTTCCCATGATAGTAATAATGGTGCTTTCAATAATTCTATCGTCATTTTTGGCAAGGTGGCTTTCAAAGAGTATTGTTAGGCCCCTCAACACACTTGACCTTGAAAATCCTGCCGATAATGATGTGTATGATGAGCTTACCCCAATGCTTGCAAAGATTAACAAACAGCACAAGCAGATTTCAAAACAGATGAAAGAGCTGAGAAGAAAAGCCGATGAGTTTGAGCAGATTACCGCCTCTATGAATGAAGGTCTGGTGCTCCTTGACAGATCAGGCTTGATAATCAGTATGAACCTTGCCGCAAGAAAGCTGTTTAATGCTGACGAAACCTCAATAGGACAGGACTTCTTAACAGTTGACCGAAGCCTTAAAATGAGCCACGGAGTTGAAGCTGCTCTTAATGGTAAGCACAGCGAGTTCAGAGAGCAGAGAGGCAGCAGTGAATATCAGTTCGGTATCAGCTCCATAGAATCAGGCGGCAAGACAATCGGTGCAGTTATTATCTGCTTTGATATTTCCGAAACTGCCTTTGCTGAAAGAAACCGTCAGGAGTTTACAGCCAATGTATCTCACGAGCTAAAAACTCCCTTGCAGTCCATAATCGGCAGTGCAGAGCTTTTAGAGAACGGACTTGTAAAGCCTGAAGACACAAGCCGCTTTGTGAGTAACATCAGAAAAGAAGCAACCCGTCTTGTAAGTCTTATCAATGACATCATTAGGCTTTCTCAGCTTGATGAAAATGTAGAGTCTGCAAAGGAAGAAACAGACCTGTATGTTCTGGCAAATGAGGTTAAGGATGTGCTGTCCTTATCTGCTCAAAAAAAGAATATTGAGATAAATGTCAGCGGCGAAAGCTGTAAAATCAAGGGAGTACGCAGGTATCTGTACGAGATTATCTATAACCTCTGTGACAACGCAATTCGCTATAACAACGAAGGCGGTAGGGTGGATATTGATGTCAGAAAGAACAAGAGCGGTATAGTTCTTTCTGTTTCTGACAATGGAATCGGTATTCCTCTTGAGCATCAGTCAAGAATTTTTGAGCGTTTTTATCGGGTTGATAAAAGCCACTCCAAAGAAACAGGCGGCACAGGCTTAGGACTTTCTATCGTCAAGCACGCTGTCACTTACCACGACGGAATCATAAAACTTGACAGCACGGTAGGCAAAGGTACCACCGTAACAATTACATTCTAAACTAACAAACGGCATCACATAAAATGTGATGCCGTTTCCAATATGTTGCAGAACACTTTGCAAGTTAACACTTGCATTTGACTGCACCATCAGCGGTTCATTTGATAACCTGTTTCTTACCTGCCTGTCAATAGGTGAATAGAAATTTTTTGAAAGAATTATAAAATGTCGTTTTTTATAATATCCTCATAGGATTCTCTTTTTACGATTACTTTCTTTTTATCACCATTAACAGCAACAATGGGAGGTCGGGGAATACGATTATAATTGCTTGCCATAGAGTAGTTGTATGCTCCTGTGGCAAGTACAGCCAATGTATCGCCAACCTTGATTTCGGGCATAAGAATATTTTCTTGAATAAGGTCGCCGGATTCACAGCACTTGCCTGCAATAGTGATGGGTGCAACAGTATCTGCATTGGCATTGTTGGCAATTACAACTGAATATTTTGAGCCGTAAAGAATGTATCTGGGATTGTCTGTCATACCGCCGTCTACAGATACATAGGTACGGATGTTTTCGATTTCTTTTACTGAGCCTACGGTGTACAGAGTGATGCCTGCAGAAGCAACAATGGAGCGGCCGGGTTCAAACACCAGGAAAGGCAAGTCCACATTTCTTTCCTTTGCAATTTCGGTTACAGTTTCGGCAACCTTCCTGATATATTCAGCGGGAGTAAGCGGGTCGTCAACGGATGCATACTTGATTCCGAAACCACCGCCTAAATTAACAATATTTGCTTTAATTCCAAGACTCTCATAAAGGTCTGCAACAAAGTTTATCATTACTTTTGCAGCCTCGCAGAAAGGCTCAACATCAAAAATCTGTGAGCCGATATGACAGTGTACACCGTCAATTTGTATGTTGCTGAGCGTAGATGCGTACTTGTGTATTTCAAAAGCCTCACCGTTTTCTAAAGCAACACCGAACTTTGAGTCGATTTGTCCTGTTTTTATAAAATCGTGTGTATGTGCATCAATACCGGGTTTGATTCGGAAAAGTATTTTTTGAGTGATGCACTTACTTTTTGCCATTGCATTAATCAAGTCAAGTTCAGTTTTATTATCAACGACAAAATGTCCCACACCACAATTTAATGCAAGTTCAATTTCGTCAGCAGTTTTGTTGTTACCGTGAAAAAACACCTTATCCATTGGGAAACCGGCTTTGTACAAGGTGTAAAGTTCACCGCCGGAAACTACATCTGCACCTAACCCTTCGTCCGCTACCAACTTACCTGTGTACATTGTACACAGTGCTTTGCTTGCAAAAAGCACAAGGCCATTACCGCTATAATATGTGTCAATGGCTTTCTTGAACTCACGGCAGTTTTTTCTCATTAAGTCTTCATCAAGAACATAAAGAGGAGTGCCAAATTCCTTTGCAAGTTCTACGGTATCATGTTTTCCGATTATTAAATGATTTTGTGAATTAACTGATAAATTGTCTGAATTAAACATCTTATACTTCACCCTTGTTATGAGTATGTTTTAATAATGTTGTCTGCGACTTCCTTTTTAGAGATACACAAATCCATCGCCTGTTTTTCAATATATCGGTGTGCGGTATGCTCGTCCATTTTCAACTCGCTTATAAGCAACCACTTGGCGCGGTTTACAATGCGTATTTCTAACATTTTTTCTTCTATTGATAAAGTTTTCTTTTCAGATAATCTGAGCCTTTCCCTTGCACTTATCATCCAACTGAGTGCTTGTGCTATTACCTGTTTCGGTACAGGCTTTGGCAATGTAAATACACCGTAATTAACTACCTTATCGTAAATTTCAGCATAGATTTCGTTTTTGACAAAAATAAGTACAACAGTTTGCTTTGAACAGCAGATATCAATGGCGAACTGCGTGCCGATGTCACCTGAGACAGGAGCGTTGATAACAACGAAATCATAGGTTTTCTCTGAAAGTTCTCTTTTAGCGGAATTAATATTGGAAACAGTGAAAACAGAATGATAGGTATTATCAGGGAGCATATCCAGTAAAGCAGTGTTGAAGTTTTCTGCTGATGAGACAACAAGTATGCTGTACATTCGGCTTTTCAAACTCATTCTGCTCCCCTCCGTTCAATTGATTTGTTTACTTATTACAATATATATCTAAAATCTCATAGGGTATATGTGATTTTATAAAATCGCTGTTAATTGCTACATTACAGGCGGATTTTAAATCTGTTGGCAGTTTTTTATATTTTGCCAGAGTTTCGGTATCAGCCTTGAATAAATTAATGTCTGCAACCATAGGTAACTCCAGATTGTTCTGGATTCCGTAAAGTCCTGCGTAAATCATAAGTGTAAAAGCAAGATACGGATTTGCCGTTGGATCAGGTGAGCGAAGTTCTGCACGGCGGTATTCGCCGACTGCTGCCGGGATTCTTACAAGTTGAGAACGGTTTTCGCTGGACCAGGATATATAACTTGGTGCTTTGCTGTTTCCAAAACGCTTATATGAATCTTCAGTTGGATTGAGAAAAGCAGTCATATCGCCGACTTTTTCCAATACACCTGCTATCATCGGGCATATATTATTGCTTCCGTCGTCGGCTTTTACTGACATATTTATGTGGAAGCCGTTTCCCGGTTGGTCATCAAGAGGCTTTGGAGAAAAATCAACATGTATACCGTTTCGTCTTGCAACGGTTTTAACAACGGTCTGGAAGGTCATAGTGTTGTCGGCTGCTGTAAGAGCTTCGGAGTAGCGAAAGTCTATTTCATTCTGACCGGGGCCTTCCTCGTGGTGTGAACTTTCGGGACAGATACCCATTTGTTCAAGGGTAAGGCAAATCTCGCGGCGGATGTTTTCGCCCTTGTCTTCGGGTGCAATGTCCAGATATCCTGCATTATCATAGGGGATTTTGGTGGGCCTGTCTTTTTCGTCAAGTTCAAAAAGATAAAACTCCTGCTCAGCACCGAAAGCAAAGGTGTAGCCTGCCTTCTTTGCATCTTCTACTGCTTTTTTCAGCAGGCTTCGGGTATCACACGCAAAGGGCCTTCCGTCTGGATAAGAAATGCTACAGAACATTCGAACCACGCGTCCGTGCTCCGGTCTCCAGGGAAGTACTGTCAAGGTTTCAGCCTCCGGATGAAGCAGAAGATCGGAGTGGGTCTCGTCTCCGAAACCAACAATAGATGATGCGTCAAATGCTATTCCGTATTCAAAAGCACGGGGAAGTTCCGTCGGCATAATAGATATATTTTTTTGTTTGCCAAATACATCGCAAAAGGCAAGACGGATGAATTTTACATCTTCCTCCTGAATGTACTGAATAACCTCTTCTTTTGAATACTTCATAACATTACCTGCTTTCCTTTAATTTGCTATATACATTTGTTTGTATGGATTTTTGCTGTCGGGTGTGACTACAGTGAACGGCATACTAAGTATATTTTCAATGTTATAGCCGAATATGTGGCAGTAATCGGCTAAATATGTCTTTAATTCTTCAAGGTCTGTGTCATCAGCTTCTTTTGCTGTTACCTGATTTGGGAACTTAATATCCTTACATTTTCCGCGAAGAAACATTTTGCCGCCATGCATACCGGTGCAAGGAAAGTTACCGACAATACGCTTGCCATCTGAGTTAAGACCAAGTACAACGATTACACCGCCTGCCTGATATTCTCCCAAAAAACTACCGGCAACTCCACCTATAATTATAAGTGGCTTTTTCTCTTTGTATTCCTTCATATGGATACCTGCTCGGTAGCCTGCATTTCCTTTGATGAATATCCTGCCGCCTCGCATTGCATAGCCGACAGCATCACCGATATTACCGTGAATAGTTATTTCTCCCTCATTCATTGTGTCGCCTACAGCATCCTGTGCATTGGCATTGACGACAATTGAAGCACCGTTAAGGTAAGCACCTAACGCATTTCCGGGAATACCGTTTATGGTGATTTGCTTGTTTGACATACCTGCTGCAATAAATCTTTGACCGCAACAGTTTGAGATAGTGATGTTATCAGCGGTATCTCGCAGTTTTGCGTTAATATCATTATAATCAAGACCGTTTACATTTAATAATGCCATATTATACCACACCTCCGAATTTATTTCTACGGATTTCAGGAGAAAATGCCATTGAGGTTGCGTGAAGTTTCAACATTTCAAAATCAACAGTTTCAAGTGGAGTTCTCTCAATTATAAGTGAGGTATATATTCCAGCTCGTTCAGTATTTCCGATAATGATAAATCCTGTAAGATAGCCTTCCTTTGTAAACAATCTTTTAAGGCTGTCTCCGCACTTTACCTCGAAAACCTCTCCACCCTCTGCTTCGGTGTAATAACTTCCTGCGGTCATGGCATGCATACCAAAGAATCCGATTGAGTTCATAGGTATTGCTTTTTCAAAGGTTTCGTTACCGCCTGCCATATTTACACCTGCACACTTGCCCTGCATATTGGCATTGGGAAGTAATGCCAGAACTTTTTTCTCACCGCTTGATATATCCACACTTTCGGTACAGTCGCCTGCAGCGTAAATACCTTCTATGCTTGTTTGCATTTTAGTGTCGATAATTATGCCTCGGTTGAAATTGCCGCCGATGTCTTTAATCAATTCTATGTTTGCACGCACTCCTACCGCAAGTACCAATACATCAAATTCTACTGTTTTGCCGCTTTTCATTGTTGCAATGTTTTTGTCAAAGTTTTGTACTGTATCATCAAGGATAAATTCTATACCGTTTGCTTCAAGATGTGTCTGCATTATATCAGCACATTCTTTGTCAAGAATACTTGAAAGTACACGGTCTGCAAGGTCACATACGGTTATTTTTGCAACCCTGTTTTTTAGTCCTTCAGCACATTTAAGCCCGATAAGACCTGCACCGATAATTAATACCTTAGAGTTTTTGTTAACAACTGACTCCAAAGCAAGCGTATCGTCCATAGTCATAAAGGAAAACTTATTTTCTACTGTTTCAATTCCTTCAAATTCAGGAATAAATGAGGAGGAACCCGTGGCAATGCAGGTTGAGGTATAGGGGATAAGAGTGCCGTCATCAAGAATAATTCTTTTTGCAGAGCTGTCAATTTTCTCTGCTTTTTTACCGTAGATTACCTGACAATCCATTTTGTCATAAAAATCGGAAGAGCGATAATTCATATGTTCTGAATCTGTTTTGCCTTCCAGATAATACGAAATCAGAGGTCGGCAGTAAACAGGATGGTTTTCTTCTGAAATAACGGTTATTTTGCCCTCTGTGTCAATACTGCGGATACCTTCAATACAGCTTGCAGCAGCAATACCGTTTCCGATAATAACATATTGCTTCATTTGCTCTTACCTCTTTTCGTATACAATCGCTTTGTTGGGACAACCCTTTACACAGGCCGGTTCTCCGCAAGAATTATTAAGGCAAAGTTCGCATTTTTGCATAACTCCGTTTTCGTTGGGAGAGAGTGCACCGAAGGGACATACCAAAATACAGGTAAGACAGCCGACGCATTTGTTCTGGTCGATATATACCACGCCGTTTTCCTTGGTAATAGCCCCTGCGATGCAACTTTTTTCGCAAATAGGGTCAGTGCAGTGTCGGCAGGAAACTGCATAGGAAATTTTGTCGTTGCCTTCAATGTGGATTCTGGGGAAAATAGTTTTGCCCTTTAATGCTTTAACCATGTCATTTAATCCTGAATTTGCAAAGGCACAGTTGTATTCACACAGGTGACAGCCAAGACACCACTCTTCATTTACATATACTCTTTTCATGTTATCACTCTCCTGCATGGGAAATTCCCATGATTTCAAGTTCTTTTTCGGTAAGTCCGATGCCTCTGAGCATCAAACGGTTACCGCGAAGTGATTCGATAGAGTTAATACCCATACCGCCCATGAGTTCTTTGATTTCATGTCTCCAGGCGTTCATCAGGTTTATAAGTCGTACACTTCCCATATCAGGGTTCAACCTCTTTACAAGTTCGGGTCTTTGCGTAGCAATACCCCAGTTACATTTGCCGCTTTGACAGGTGCGGCAAAGATGACAACCAAGTGCAAGCAAAGCGGCAGTTGCTACATAGCAAGCATCAGCACCTAAGGCGATTGCCTTTACAACATCTGCTGCACTGCGTATGCTTCCGCCCACAACCAAAGATACGTTATTGCGTATGCCTTCGTCTCTGAGTCTTTGGTCAACAGATGCCAGCGCAAGTTCAATGGGAATGCCTACATTGTCGCGGATTCTTGTAGGTGCGGCACCTGTGCCTCCTCTGAAACCGTCAATTGCAATTATGTCTGCACCGCTGCGGGCAATGCCGCTGGCGATTGCTGCAATGTTATGCACAGCTGCAACTTTTACAATAACAGGTTTTTTATATTCGGTAGCCTCCTTTAAGGAGAAAACAAGTTGGCGTAGGTCCTCAATAGAATAAATATCGTGATGGGGAGCAGGGGAGATTGCATCTGAGCCTTCGGGTATCATGCGAGTGCGGGATACATCACCGACAATCTTAGCACCCGGCAGATGACCTCCGATACCGGGTTTTGCACCCTGACCCATTTTTATTTCAATGGCAGCACCTGCGCTGAGATAATCCGCATATACACCAAATCTGCCTGAGGCAACCTGAACAATGGTGTTATCTCCATAGCAATAGAAATCTTCATGTAAACCGCCTTCACCGGTGTTATAAAGTATACCCAACTCGGTTGCAGCTCTGGCAAGAGAAGCGTGTGCGTTATAACTGATAGAACCATAACTCATTGCCGAAAACATTATAGGCATAGAAAGTTCAAGTTGAGGTGACAGGTTATATTTAAGTTTACCGTGTTCATCTCTTTCTATATTTGCTGACTTTTTACCAAGGAACACCCTTGTCTCCATAGGCTCACGCAACGGGTCGATTGGCGGATTGGTTACCTGAGATGCATTGATAAGGATTTTGTCCCAATATACAGGTAAGGGATTAGGATTCCCCATTGAAGACAGAAGAACACCGCCGCTGTTTGCCTGCTTATAGATTTCCTTAATGGTGTCATTTTGCCAGTTAGCATTTTCTCTGAGGGTACAGTTGCTTTTTATGATTTTCAGGGCTCTTGTAGGGCAGAGAGAAACACAACGCTGACAGTTTACACAAAGTGTTTCATTGCTTATCATAAGACCTGTTTCAGTATCGAATGTATGTACCTCATTTGCACATTGCCTTTCGCATACTCTGCAGGCAATACATCGATTATCGTTTCTTATAACCTCAAATTCGGGATATATAAATTCCACACTCATTAGTATGCACCATCCTTAACTTTTACGATAACAGGTTCTCCGCCTGCAGGTGCCCAGATATTTTCTGCGTTTGGCTCCATTGTTCTTATAGCCGCTTCCTCGCTGGCAATAAACACCTTGTCGTCCTTTTCACCTACAACCATAGAGCGAAGCTTCAAGCGGTCATTAAGTGCCATAAGTCCACCGTTGAAACCCAGAACAATAGAAAAAGGACCTGTAATTAACAGACTCGGGAACAGTGTTCGCAGATAGATGTGCTTTTCTCTATCATCCGGGTCGGTTTTGTTTTCGATAGTACTCCAGAACGGTGCTGCAATAACACTTGCCGCTTCACTTAATGTTAAGCCTTGAACTCTTACAAGGTAATCCATAATATATGTAATAACCTCGGTATCGGTTTGGAGTGTACATTTATATCCGAACATTTCAATAAATCGGCGGTTGGCGTCATAAGAAGAAATCTCGCCGTTATGTACGATTGACCAGTCAAGTAGAGTAAAAGGATGAGCACCTCCCCACCAGCCGGGGGTGTTAGTAGGATAACGACCGTGGGCTGTCCAGGAATATCCCTCATATTCATCTAATTTGTAAAAAACACCTACATCTTCAGGAAAACCTACAGCCTTGAATGTACCCATGTTTTTGCCGCTGGAAAATACATACGCACCTTTCATTTCGGTATTAATTATCATTACCGTTCGGGCTACAAATTCTTTTTCGTCAAGTTGCATGGATGTGAGAACGGATTTCAATGGGGATACAAAATATCTCCATATAATCGGCTCATCTGTAATAGCAGGTATTTTCCGAGTGGGTATGATCTCTGATTTTACTATTTCAAACCGTTCTTTAAGAAATACCTCGCAATCCTTGCGGGTACTCCTGTGGTCAAAAAATATATGTAATGCATAAAAATCCTTGTGTTCAGGATATATGCCATAACCCGCGAAACCGCCGCCAAGTCCGTTGGAACGGTCGTGCATCGGCTTCATGGCATCAGTAATCATCTCACCTGACATTCTATTGCCTTCTTTAGAAATTACCGCAGCAATAGCACATCCTGATGGGATTCGCACTTGACCTTCTAATTTCATACTGTTTCTTTCCTTTCGGTGAAAATATAAGATTTTTGTTATTTGTTAAGTTTCAGTGTAAACAAAAACCCTACGCTAACATAGTATATAAAGAAAAAAAGAAAGGCATTCATTTCAAAACAGATAAATGTCTGCTATGAAATGAACGCCTTTGCTCATTTGAAAGTATTATACACCTATTCCTGCAAATTGTCAAGATATACCGATGAAAAACAAAGGATTTTGCAGGAAACAAAAATGAAAATTTCAAAAAGGGGTTGACAAGTCAACAACAGGGGTATATAATGCTCAATGTAAGGCAAGGGTGTCTTCGGGATTTATAACTCGGAGATGTCTTATGTTTTTGAACCTACGATAATATTATAATTTGATAAAAGGCAATGGCGTCTTTAAGGAAATTTTCCCCCTTAAAGACGCCATTTTTCTTTTATCCGAATCAATGAAGGAGGAATCATCTGTGTCTTATGTAGATGAAGTAATCGAAAGAGTTGTAAAAGAAAACCCTGCAGAACCGGAATTTCACCAAGCGGTCAGAGAAGTATTGGAGTCCTTGCGTGTAGTAGTGGACGCTAATGAAGAAGCATATAGAAGAGATGCTGTTCTTGAAAGATTGGTAAATCCCGAAAGACAGATTAAGTTCAGGGTTCCTTGGATTGACGATAACGGTCAGGTACATGTTAATACCGGTTACCGTGTTCAGTTTAATTCAGCCATTGGTCCTTATAAGGGCGGATTAAGGCTTCACCCTTCGGTTAATTTAGGTATTATCAAGTTTTTAGGCTTTGAACAGATATTTAAAAATTCTCTTACAGGACTTTCAATCGGCGGTGGTAAGGGCGGTTCAGACTTTGACCCAAAGGGCAAATCTGACAGAGAGATTATGGCTTTCTGCCAGAGTTTTATGAGCGAACTTTGCAAGTATATCGGAGCCGATACCGATGTTCCTGCAGGCGATATTGGTACAGGTGCTCGTGAGATTGGCTATATGTTCGGTCAATATAAGAAACTCAGAGGTTTGTTTGAGGGTGTACTTACAGGTAAGGGTCTTTCTTACGGCGGTTCTCTGGCGAGAACAGAGGCAACAGGCTACGGTCTCCTTTATCTTACCGAAGAGATGCTTAAATGCAACGGCGAGACTCTGCAGGGTAAGACAGTCACTGTTTCAGGCTCGGGTAATGTTGCAATTTATGCAATTGAAAAGGCACAGCAACTTGGTGCTAAGGTAGTTACCTGCTCTGATTCCACAGGTTGGGTTTACGACCCCGACGGTATTGATGTTGCTGCTTTGAAGGAAATCAAAGAGGTTAACCGTCAGAGACTTACCGAATATAGCAAGTACAGACCTGATTCTCAGTATCACGAGGGTAAGGGAGTATGGACAGTTAAAACCGATATTGCTCTTCCCTGTGCAACTCAGAATGAACTTGACCTTGAGGATGCAAAACTTCTCGTAGAAAACGGAGTTTTGGCTGTTGCAGAAGGTGCTAATATGCCCACAACCGCAGAGGCTACTGAGTTCCTTCAGAAAAGCGGTGTTTATTTTGTACCCGGCAAGGCTGCTAATGCAGGCGGTGTTGCAACATCTGCTCTTGAAATGGCTCAGAACAGTGAGCGACTCAGTTGGAGCTTTGAAAAAGTCGACAAGAAACTTCAGGAAATTATGGTAAATCTTTTCCATAATATTGACGATGCGGCAAAGAAATACGGCTTTGAAGGAAACTATGTTATCGGTGCGAATATTGCAGGTTTTGAAAAAGTCGTTGATGCAATGAATGCTCAAGGCATTGTTTGATAAATTTATTTATATATTTATATAAAAGGCAAAGGCGTCTTTAATGTTCAATCATTAAAGGCGCCTTTATATTTATTTCTGTTTGGTGTGGTTTGAATTGAGTTCGTCACAATATGGAAAATGCTTCTTTAACAGTCGAGAAGACCTTCTATTTTTATGATTTCGCTAATAACAACATGTGGCGGACTCAATTCAAGTCACACTGAATGATGAAGGAGTTTTTGTTATGTCTACAGTACCCGAATTATTTGGAAGCCTGGTTTTTGATGACAGAGTGATGAAAGCCACCTTGTCTGCTAAGGTATATGCATCACTAAAAAAGACTATTGATGAAGGTGAAAAACTGGATTTAAGCGTTGCAAATGCAGTTGCGGAGGCAATGAAGGATTGGGCAGTATCAAACGGTGCTACACATTATACTCACTGGTTTCAGCCTTTGACAGGAATTACCGCAGAAAAGCACGATAGTTTTATTTCTCCTTCACCTGACGGTGGAGTAATTATGGAGTTCTCAGGTAAGGAGCTTATCAAGGGTGAGCCTGATGCATCTTCATTCCCTTCGGGCGGTCTGAGGGCTACCTTTGAGGCAAGAGGATATACAGCATGGGACCCTACATCTTATGCTTTTATCAAGGGTAAGACACTGTGTATCCCCACAGCATTCTGCTCGTATGGAGGCGAGGCGCTGGATAAAAAGACACCCCTTCTTCGTTCTATGCAAGCCCTTAATAAGCAGGCATTAAGAATACTCAGGCTGTTTGGAAATAACACAGTAAAGTGTGTACGCACCTCTGTTGGACCTGAACAGGAGTACTTCCTTATTACCCGCGAAATGTATGACCGGCGTCCCGACCTTCGTTTTACAGGCCGCACCTTATTTGGTGCAAAGCCTCCTAAGGGTCAGGAAATGGATGACCACTATTTTGGAGTTATCAAGCCCAGAGTTGCAGCCTTTATGCAGGAGCTTAACGAGGAACTTTGGAAGTTGGGTATTCTTGCAAAGACAGAACATAACGAGGTTGCACCTGCTCAGCATGAACTTGCACCTATCTATACTACAACAAATATTGCAACCGACCATAACCAGTTGACTATGGAAATTATGCAGAAGGTTGCTGCAAAGCACGGTTTGGTTTGTCTTCTCCACGAAAAGCCTTTTGCTGGTGTAAATGGTAGTGGTAAGCACAACAACTGGTCTATGGCTACAGATACAGGTGTAAACCTTCTTTCTCCCGGTGAAACACCATACGAAAACGCACAGTTCCTGCTTTTCCTTTGTGCAGTTATTAAGGCAGTTGACGATTATCAGGATCTTCTGAGAATGTCTGTTGCAACAGCAGGAAATGACCACAGACTCGGTGCAAACGAGGCACCGCCGGCAGTGGTTTCTATGTTCTTGGGTGACGAACTTAATGCAGTGCTTGAGGCTATTGAAAACGATACTCCTTACTGTGATGCTGAAAAGACACAAATGAAACTTGGAGTTAGTGTTCTGCCCAAGTTTAACCGTGACACAACAGACCGTAACCGCACTTCACCTTTTGCCTTTACAGGCAACAAGTTTGAGTTCAGAATGCTCGGTTCTTCCAACAGCATAGCCTGTGCAAATATTATGTTGAACTCTGCTGTTGCAGAAAGCCTGAAGATTTACGCTGACAGGCTTGAAGCTGCAGAGGACTTTGAAACAACTCTTCACGAGATGATTAAAAAGACCGTTAAGGACCATAAGAGAATTATCTTTAACGGCAATGGCTATGACGATGCATGGATTAAGGAGGCCACCGAGGTAAGAGGTCTTCTTAACTATCGCACAACCGCCGACTGTATGCCTCATCTTCTTGATAAGAAAAATGTAGATATGCTCACATCTCATAAGGTGTTTACTGTTGCAGAGCTTAACTCCAGATATGAAATTATGCTGGAAAATTACTGTAAGACAGTTGTGATTGAGGCTAACACAATGGTTGATATGGCAAATACTCAGATTGCACCTGCTGTAGAAGCCTTTGTGCTGGATATCGCAAAGACAGCAGCCGCAAAGAAGGCGTTGGATTCAACCATTACCTGCGGTTATGAAAGCGGACTTGTAAAGAAACTTTCCGTATTAATTGATATGATTGCAGTTAAGGCTGATGAACTAAAGACAGCTATTGCAGAACTTAGTACAGTTGATGACATCGGAGAAGAAGCAAATGCAATTCGCGATATCATTCTTACCAAGATGAATGACCTTAGAGCGGTATGTGATGAGGCGGAAACTCTCACAGCCAAGAAGTATTGGCCATATCCCTCTTATGCTGATTTGCTCTTCGGTGTTAAGTAATTATTCTGTGATTTTTTGAAGAAAGGAGAGATTTACTTTGGAGCTCTCAATGATAGTTGATACACTGTGGGTTTTTCTCGCAGCTATATTGGTATTCTTTATGAACCTTGGCTTTGCATCCCTTGAAGCAGGTTTTGCAAGGTCAAAAAATACAGTTAATATTCTTTCCAAGAACTTTATAGTTTTCGCTGTTTCCTCTCTGGGTTTTATGCTTTTAGGCTGGGGCCTTATGTTTGGCGGCGACAATCCCTTCATAGGTACAGAGAACCTGTTTATTTTAGGTAATGCAGACCTCTCTGCTTATGAGAATACACTGACATCAAATGTACCATTCTGGGGCAAGTTCTTTTTCCAGCTTGTGTTCTGCGGAACTGCGGCAACCATAGTTTCCGGTGCAGTTGCTGAAAGAATCAAGTATGTTTCATTTATTATTTTCTCATTTGTCCTTACACTGGTTATTTATCCTATCGTCGGTCACTGGGTTTGGGGCGGCGGTTGGCTGGCTGACCTTGGCTTTATGGATTTTGCCGGCGATACTGTGGTTCATTCTCTCGGCGGTTGGGCGGCTCTTGCAGGTGCAATCATCCTCGGACCTCGTATCGGCAAGTATGGAAAGGACGGAAAGCCAAGGGCTATTCCCGGACACAATATGTCTCTTGCAGTTATAGGTTTATTTGTTCTTTGGCTTGGTTGGTTCGGTTTTAACCCCGGTTCCACAATGAGTTTCCGGAACCCCGACGATGTAATGCACATACTTCTTACCACAAACACTTCCGCGATTGCGGCTGTACTGACATCAACAGTTTTCTCATGGATATTTATTGGTAAGCCCGATTTGGGTATGACAATCAACGGCTGTCTTGCAGGTCTGGTAGCTATTACAGGAGGCTGTGCTTATATTTCTATCGTTGATTCTCTGATAATTGGTGCTATTGCAGGCATAATTGTAGTATTGGCAGTTTTGTTTTTTGACCGTATTAAGGTTGATGATCCCGTAGGTGCTACTTCCGTTCATCTATGCTGTGGTGTATTCGGAACAATATGTATAGGTTTGTTTGCAAAGGAAGGTGTGACAACACTTTCTACAAAGAACGGTCTTTTCTATGGTGGCGGCTTTAAGTTACTTGGTACACAGTTGTTAGGTATTGTAGCCGTAGGCGCATTCGTTTTTGCATCTACCGCACTTCTTTGGTTTGCACTTAAGAAGACTATTGGTATCCGTGTTACACACGAAGAGGAGATTGCCGGTCTTGATGTGGGAGAGCATGGCAACCGTGCATATCCCGACTTTGCACCCACGGTTGAAAGCATCGATTATGCTACTGCAAGTGTGGAGGCTGAGCCTATGGGTGATGTACCTGTTACAGAGGCAATTCCCGTCAAGGATACTTCATCAGCAGATTCCGAGACACCTAAGATTACAAAGGTAGAGATAATTTGTAAGGAGTCCAGATTTGAAAGCCTGAAGGCTGCAATGATGAGCATTGGTATCACGGGTATGACAGTATCTCATGTTCTGGGATGCGGCACTCAAAAGGGTATGCCTGAGTATTACCGCGGTGCTCAGGTCGATGCAAACCTTATCCCCAAAATTCAAGTGGACATTGTAGTAAGCGCGGTTCCTGTCAGAACTGTTATCGAAACAGCTAAGAAAGTGCTTTATACAGGTCATATCGGAGATGGTAAGATTTTCGTTTACGATGTTGAAAATGTTGTAAAGGTTCGTACCGGCGAAGAAGGTTTCGACGCTCTACAGGATGTTGAATAAATAAAAAATACCCCATGAAAGGAGAGAATATAATGCAAAGAGCAGATAGAGATTTGGCTTATCGTATATCTTTTGCAGATGTCACCCCACAAGTGTTTGTAGGGGATAGTCAGACAGACCCGCTTTATGAGAGGGCCTACCTTTCACGCGAGGCAGAAACAGAAAACGAATACAAGCGTAACACTACGACTTGGGACTAAATGAATAACACAGTAATCAGTGCAGAATCCTGCACTGATTACTGTGGTTTTTGAGTTTAAGGGAGGAGCATTTTTATGTGTTCTATTATGGGATATTGCGGCAGCGGTGCTGACATTAAGACCTTTATGAAGGGCTTTAGGCGTACTGTTTCCCGCGGACCTGATGATAGCAGAGTTATTGATACAGGTAAGGGTTTGCTTGGATTTCACAGACTTTCCATCATGGGGCTTGCACCAAGCGGTATGCAGCCGTTTGAACTTGACGGCAGTTTTGCGGTTTGTAACGGTGAGATTTACGGCTTTGAAAAAATTAAAAATCAACTATCAGCAAAATATAACTTTAAAAGTCAGTCCGACTGTGAAATTTTACTGCCCATGTACCGTGAGTGCGGAACCGATATGTTTCAGAAAGTTGATGCAGAGTTTGCCTGCATAATATATGACGGTGAAACAGGGGAGTATATTGCCGCCAGAGACCCTATCGGAATCCGTCCTTTGTATTATGGATACGATAAAAGCGGTGCCGTGTTGTTTGCAAGCGAGCCTAAAAACCTTGTAGGACTTACGGATAAGATAATCCCTTTTCCTCCCGGACATTTTTATAAGGGCGGCGAATTTATTTGCTATTGCGACATTGCAAAGACTGATAAAGTATGCTCTGACGGGCTTGAAGAAGTGTGTAGTAATATACATGACAAACTTGTTGCAGGCGTTGAAAAACGACTTGTGGCAGATGCAAAGGTAGGTTTTCTGCTTTCGGGTGGACTTGATTCTTCTCTTGTGTGTGCCATTGCGGCTAAAAATTCAAAACTGCCTATAAAAACATTTGCCATCGGTATGAGTGAGGATGCAATAGACCTTAAATATGCGAAACAGGTTGCAGACTATATCGGCAGTGACCACAGGGAAATTATCATAACCAAAGATGATGTTCTGTCCTCTTTGGAAACAGTGGTTGAACTTTTAGGTACATTTGATATTACAACAATAAGAGCCAGTATGGGTATGTATCTTATTTGTAAAGCCATTCACGAGCAAACAGATATTCGTGTGCTGTTAACAGGTGAAATCTCTGATGAGCTGTTTGGATATAAATACACCGACTTTGCTCCTTCTTCAAAAGCTTTTCAGGCGGAGGCTGAAAAGCGTATACGAGAGTTACATATGTACGATGTGCTCAGGGCAGACAGATGTATTTCTGTAAATTCTCTGGAGGCAAGAGTCCCCTTCGGTGACTTGGACTTTGTTAAGTATGTTATGTCCGTAGACCCGGAACTTAAACTTAACAAATACGGCAAGGGAAAATACCTGCTTCGTCATGCCTTTGAGAAGGGTGATTACCTGCCTTCTGAAATTTTGTGGCGAGAGAAAGCGGCATTTTCCGATGCGGTAGGTCATTCAATGGTGGATTACCTAAAGGAATACGCAGAAGGTTATTATTCGGATGCAGAGTATGAGGAGAAATGCAAAAAGTATACTCATGCGACTCCTTTTACAAAAGAGTCTTTACTTTACCGTGAAATTTTTGAAAAGTATTATCCCGACCAAGGGAAAATGATATTGGATTTCTGGATGCCTAACAAGTCTTGGAAGGGCTGTGATGTAAATGACCCGTCAGCCCGTGTACTTTCAAACTACGGTGACAGCGGAAAATAAAAGAGAGGTGAAAAATATGGAAAAAAGAGCTGAACTTTATGAAGGTAAAGCTAAGAAGGTTTTTCTTACCGATGACCCTGAGCTTCTGATTGTTGAATATAAGGATGACGCGACTGCTTTTAACGGACTCAAAAAGGGAGTCATTGCGGGTAAAGGTGTTATCAATAATAAAATGAGTAACCTTCTTATGCAGATGCTGGAGAATGTCGGAATCCCTACACATTTTGTAAGGGAGTTGAGTGACAGAGAAACATTAGTGAAAAGAGTGGATATTGTACCGCTTGAGGTTATTATACGCAATTACGCCGCAGGTTCTTTCTCGAAGAACTACGGAGTGGAGGAGGGTGTTGCATTTGACTCTCCCACCATTGAGTTTTCTTATAAAAACGACCCCCTGGGTGATCCGCTTCTTAACGAACATCACGCTATTGCATTAAAGCTTGTGACTCCTGCTGAGATAGAAACAGTAAAAAGGTATGCCTTTGAAATTAATAAACAGCTCAAAGCGCTCTGGGCAGAATGCGGGGTCACCCTTGTGGACTTCAAGGTGGAGTTTGGCAAGCAGGCAAACGGAGCAATAATTCTTGCGGACGAGATAAGCCCCGATACCTGCAGACTCTGGGACAGCAAAACAGGCGAAAAACTTGACAAAGACCGCTTCCGCAGAGACCTTGGCGGTGTTGAGGATGCCTATGCCGAGGTTATGAAAAGACTTTTAGAGAAAATTTGAGGAGGAACTCTGATGTCGAACTGTGCAATCGTAGGAATTAATTGGGGTGATGAGGGTAAAGGCAGAATGGTCGATCTGCTTACCGAGGACTTTGATGTTGTTGTTCGCTTTCAAGGAGGCGGCAATGCAGGACATACCGTCATAAATCGGTACGGCAAGTTTGCGTTGCATCTTCTTCCCTCGGGTATCTTCAGACCTAATACCGTCAATGTGTTGGGCAACGGAGTTGCTCTTGACCCCGAAAATCTTTGGACAGAAATGCAGGAGATAATGAATAAGGGTATAAACCTTACCCCTGATAATCTTAAAATCAGTGACCACGCATCGCTTTTATTGCCGTGGCACCGTGATTTGGACGAACTTGAGGAAATGAGACTTAAGGATAAAAAATACGGTTCCACAAAGCAGGGAATAGCACCTTTTTACTCAGATAAATACCAGAAGAAAACCATTCTTGCAGGTGAGCTTTTTTATCCCCAACAGTTAAGGGCACATCTTTCGGACCTTTTGGATTGGAAAAATCTCACTCTTACAAAAGTTTACGGAGCAAGCGGTTATACCATGGAAATGCTTGATCAGTGGATAGAAACCTACTGTGAAAAGATAAAGCCTTATATCTGTAATACAGGAGCATTTTTGAAGGATGCCCAATCAAGAGGCAAAAACATTCTTTTTGAAGCACAACTCGGTTCACTCAGAGACCTTGATTACGGCATTTATCCTTACACAACATCCTCGAATACTACGGCGGCTTATGCCCCTATCGGTTCGGGAATTCCTTCCGCAAAGATAACTGATGTTATCGGTGTAGTAAAGGCATATTCCACCTGCGTAGGAGAAGGTCCCTTCGTTTGTGAAATGTTCGGAGAAGAAGCCGAGGAACTCAGAAAAGCAGGATTTGAATTCGGTGCAAAAACAGGCAGACCGCGCAGAGTAGGCCCAATTGATATTGTCGCCACGCGTTACGGAGTAGAAGTGCAGGCGGCAACCGAAATAGCATTAACAAAGTTAGATGTCCTGAGTTATATGGAGAAAATCCCTGTTTGCACAAGTTATATTCTGGATGGCAAAGAGACAGATGAATTTCCGTTTCCATCTGCATTAAGCAACGCAAAGCCTGTCATCAGATATTTTGACGGATGGAAATGTGATATTTCCAATGCTCGAAAGTGGGAGGAACTCCCCGAAGCGGCACAGAAATATGTTGAGTATATAGAAAAAACTGTCGGTTGTCCTATAACCTATGTTTCCGTAGGTCCGGAAAGAGACAGTATTATCATAAGAAAATAAGGAGAAACCTATGACCAATCATTATGAATCCCCCTTATCCTCCAGATATGCATCTGAAAAAATGCTGAAACTTTTTTCCTCGGATACACGATATCAGACCTGGCGTAGACTCTGGGCTTCATTAGCAAGGGCTGAAATGAATCTGGGATTGACGATTACACAAGCACAAGTTGAAGAACTTGAGTCTCACATCACTGATATTGATTACGACTGTGTAAGCAAAAGAGAACAAGAAGTTCGCCACGATGTTATGGCTCATGTGTATGCTTACGGCAAGGTTGCACCCTCTGCCGCAGGTATTATCCATTTAGGTGCTACAAGTTGTTATGTTACAGACAATGCGGATTTGATTATTTACCGTGATGCTCTACTGCTTTTGCGTGAAGAACTTTTAGGAGTTTTGGCTAATCTTTCGGATTTCGCTGAAAAATACAAGAGCTTACCAACACTGGGATATAATCATTATCAGCCTGCGCAACTTGTTACTGTAGGCAAACGCGCAACTCTCTGGATGCAGGATTTACTCAGTGACCTTAATGAAATTGACTTCGCGATTGATAATATTGAATTTCTTGGTTGTCGTGGCACAACAGGAACAGAGGCAAGTTTTGTTGAACTTTTCGGCAATGATACCGATAAAATTGACGAGATGAATAAGATGATTGCTGCTGATTTTGGATTTGATCGGTGTTTTGATGTGTGTGGACAAACCTATCCCAGAAAGGTTGACAGCAGAATTCTAAACTGTCTTTCTTCTATAGCACAAAGTTGTTACAGAATGGCAAACGATATAAGACTTTTACAGCACGACAGACAGATAGAGGAACCCTTTGAGAAAAATCAGATTGGCTCGTCGGCAATGGCTTATAAGCGTAATCCTATGAGGAGCGAGCGTATTTGTTCGTTAGCCAGATACCTTATGGTGGATGCAATGAATGCACCCTTGACAGCATCTGTTCAGTGGTTAGAGCGTACATTGGATGACTCGGCAAACCGTAGGATTTCACTCCCGGAGGGGTTTCTTTGCGCAGATGCTATTCTGCGTCTTGCTCGGAATATCACAGACGGCCTGTGCGTAAATGAAAAAATTGTGGAAAAAACAGTCAGAGAATATCTTCCGTTTATAGCAACGGAAAACCTGATGATGGAGGCTGTAAAACGCGGCGGTGACAGACAGCAGATTCATGAAATAATCCGAAGCTGTTCCATGGAGGCAACTGCCAAAATGAAAAACGGTGAAGAATGCGACCTTCTTTATCGCTTGTCGTTGGAAAAAGAATTTGGTCTTTCTGAAGATGATATGGCCAACCTTCTTGAGCCTTCCTTATACATCGGCAGATGCCCTGAACAGGTAGAGGCATTTATCAGGAAACTTGAGCCTTTGCTTTCGGGTGTTGCGAGAACAAGTGCAGAAATAAATCTGTAATTAGGGTAGGTGAACACAATGGAAAAAATACTCGTTTTAGATTTTGGTGGTCAGTATAATCAACTTATTGCACGCAGGGTCAGAGAACTTAATGTGTATGCTGAGATAAAACCATATAACAGAGTCACACCTGAGGAAATTCAGGCGGCAGGTTATAAAGGCATTATTTTTACAGGTGGACCTAATAGTGTGTATGATGAAAATTCCCCTCACTACGACCCGAAGGTTTTGGAACTGGGAATACCTATTCTCGGTATTTGCTACGGCGTTCAACTTTTAGCATATATGTCAGGCGGAGAAATCTGCAGTGCCAATGATTCCAGTGAGTACGGAAAAACCGTTGTGTTTACAAAGAATAGTTTGATTTTTAACAATGTACCCACAAAAAGCATTTGCTGGATGAGTCATACAGACTACATAAAAACTCTGCCAAAGGGATTTTCTGTTATTGCTCATAGCGACAATTGCCCCTGTGCAGCAATTTGTGACGAGACTCGCAAAATTTATGGAGTTCAGTTTCACCCTGAGGTTACCCATACGATTTACGGTAAACAGATGCTCAGAAATTTCCTTTTCAATATCTGCCTTTGCAAAGGCGATTGGAAAATGTCTGATTTTGTCGAAGCATCCATAGAAAAATACAGAAAACACCTCAAAGGTAAAAAGGTGCTGTTGGCTCTTTCGGGAGGTGTGGATTCCTCTGTTGCGGCAGTTCTTCTGCACAAATCTATCGGAGATAATCTTATCTGCGTATTCGTAGATCACGGCTTGCTCAGAAAAGGTGAGAGCGAATTTGTGATGAAGACCTTTGGAGAGAAGTTTGGAATAAATCTTATTTGTGTAAATGCTGAAGCAAGATTTTTAAGCAAACTTGCTGATGTAACCGAGCCTGAAAAAAAGCGAAAAATTATCGGCGAGGAATTCATACGGGTGTTTGAGGACAAGGCTAAGGAGTTAGGAAAAATAGATGTGCTTGTTCAGGGCACAATATATCCGGACATAATTGAAAGTGGCAAGGGAGAGTCTGCTGTTATTAAAAGCCATCATAATGTAGGCGGACTTCCCGATTCTATCGGCTTTGATGAGATAGTAGAGCCTTTAAGTGAACTTTTCAAGGACGAAGTACGGGAGATAGGTATGCAACTTGGTATTCCCAAAGAACTCGTTTGGCGTCAGCCTTTTCCGGGGCCCGGACTTGCCGTAAGAGTAATAGGGGAAATCACAAAGGAAAAGCTGGATATTCTGCGAGAGGCAGACGCAATATTCCGAGAAGAAATATCCGAAGCAAAACTTGAAAGTATTACCGACCAATATTTTGCGGTCATTACAGATTTGCGAAGCGTGGGCGTTATGGGTGACAAGCGGACATACGGCTATACTATAGCATTGCGTGCAGTAACCACAGATGATTTTATGACAGCTGCATGGACAAGGCTGCCGTACGATGTGCTTGAAAAAGCAAGCAACAGAATAACAAACGAAGTAACAGGAGTTACCAGAGTGGTTTACGATATTACATCAAAACCACCTGCAACAGTTGAATGGGAGTGAGGAAAATGACAAAGTATATTTTTGTAACCGGAGGCGTTGTGTCGGGCTTGGGCAAAGGCATTACCGCCGCATCACTTGGCAGACTACTCAAGGCAAGAGGACTTAAGGTTGCCGCTCAGAAACTTGACCCTTATATCAATGTTGACCCCGGTACAATGAGTCCTTATCAGCACGGTGAGGTATATGTTACCGAGGATGGTGCTGAAACTGACCTTGACCTTGGTCATTACGAACGCTTTATAGATGAAGACCTTAACAAATATTCTAATCTTACTACAGGTAAGGTTTACTGGAATGTGCTCAATAAAGAGCGTAGAGGCGAATATTTAGGCTCAACCGTTCAGGTTATTCCTCACATAACAAACGAAATCAAAGAGTTTGTTTACAGCGTAGGCAAAAAGACAAATGCGGATGTTGTTATTACTGAAATAGGCGGAACAATTGGAGATATTGAGTCTCAACCTTTTATTGAGGCTGTGCGTCAGATATCACTGGAGGTAGGCAGAGAAAACAGTTTATTCATTCATGTTACTCTGGTACCCTTTCTCAGAGGTTCAGATGAGCATAAGTCCAAGCCTACACAGCATTCAGTTAAGGAGCTGCAGGGTATGGGTGTTAATCCCAACATCGTAGTTCTTAGGTGTGATGAACCCCTTGAGGATTCTATCTTTAAGAAGATATCTTTGTTCTGTAATGTTAAGCCTGATTGTGTAATTGAAAATATCACCTTACCTATCCTTTACGAAGCTCCTCTTATGTTAGAAAAATCTAACTTTTCCTCCGTTGTTTGTCGTGAACTGGGTATTTCAGCACCGAAGCCTGATATGACAGAATGGACTCAGATGGTAGAGCGGATAAAGTCAAGAGAGCACAGTGTTGAAATCGGTTTGGTAGGCAAGTATGTAGGGCTTCACGATGCGTATCTTTCAGTTGCAGAGGCACTGAGACACGCAGGCTACTGCTATAACACCCATATAAATATACACTGGATTGATTCTGAAGAGATAACCGTTGAAAATGCAGATGAAAAACTTGCAGAACTTGATGGTATCCTTGTTCCCGGTGGGTTCGGCTATCGTGGTATAGAGGGAATGATAACTGCCGCTAAATATGCAAGAGAAAAAGGGCTTCCTTATTTTGGAATTTGCCTTGGTATGCAAGTTGCAGTTATTGAATATGCCAGAAATGTTTGCTGTATTTTGAATGCTAATTCGGGTGAGTTTGACGAGCAGTGCAAGCATAAGGTGATTGACTTTATGCCCGGTCAGAGCGACAACATTGACAAGGGAGGTACACTTCGCTTGGGAACTTATCCTTGTGTTATCAAGCCGAATACAACTATGGAGCGTTGCTATGAAAGCACCGCTATCAATGAGCGTCACCGCCATCGCTATGAGTTTAATAATGATTACAGAGAGATTATGCAGAGCAAGGGCCTGACTCTCAGCGGTACATCTCCCGACGGCAGACTTGTTGAGACTGTAGAACTCAGCGACAGATCTTTTTATATAGGTGTTCAGTATCACCCTGAGTTTAAGAGCCGCCCCAATAGACCGCATCCCCTTTTTAAAGGTTTTGTGGGAGTAGCCTTTGAGCATTCAAAGGGAGTTAAGAAATGAGGTATCGATACAGTTATGGAATATAACAGAAAACTTATTTTGGAAGATGGTCAGGAGTATTACGGCTTTGCCTTCGGTGACACAGAAGATAAGATTTGCGAAATAGTTTTTAATACCTCTATGGTGGGTTATCAGGAAATACTTTCCGACCCCTCCTATACCTATCAGGCAGTTGTTATGACCTATCCTCTTATCGGTAATTACGGTATGGCAGACGATGATTTTGAAACAAAAACACCTACCATAGGTGCTTTGATAGTTCGTGAATATAACTATGAGCCGTCAAATTTTAGAAGCACTGCTACTCTTTCCGATGTAATGAAAAAGTTCGGTATTCCCGGTGTGTACGGTGTTGATACCCGAAAACTCAACCGTTCAATCAGGGATTTCGGCAGCCGAAAGGTGCTTATTACAAGTATGAAAACCAGCCTTGAAGATGGGCTGAAATTGTTAAAGGAAACAGATATCCCCACAGATGCAGTTTCTAAAGTTAGTTGTAAGAAAATATGGACATCTCATACTGAGAATGAGCAGAGACATGTTGTTGCTATAGATTGCGGTATGAAAATGAACATTGTCCGTTCGTTGAATAACCGTAACTGTAAAGTAACGGTTGTACCTTTTAACACTACTGCAGAAGCAATAGCGGCGTTAAGTCCCGACGGCGTGTTTATCTCCAACGGCCCCGGAGACCCAAACGATGTCCCCGAGACTATTGAGACAGTAAAATCTTTGTTGGGGAAGTATCCTATATTCGGCATTTGCCTCGGTCATCAGATAATTTCACTGGCTTACGGTGCAAAGACATATAAACTTAAATTTGGTCATCGGGGAGGAAACCATCCCGTTCGGAATCTGGATACTGATAAAATTGAAATCACCTCGCAGAATCACTCTTATGCTGTTGATTCGGAAAGCCTTAAAGGAACACCTCTTGTTACCACGCACATCAATTTGCTTGACAACACAATTGAAGGAATAAAGTGTGATAAAGATAAAGTGTTCAGTGTACAGTATCATCCTGAAAGTGCACCGGGTCCCCGGGACAGTGCTTATTTGTTTGACCGCTTTATAAAGATTATGGAGGAGGAAAAGAGCAATGCCTAAAAGAACAGATATAAGAAAAGTCCTTGTCATTGGCTCAGGCCCTATAGTTATCGGTCAGGCGGCAGAATTTGACTATGCAGGAACACAGGCGTGCCTTGCTTTAAAGGAAGAAGGTTACGAGGTTATTCTATGTAACTCAAACCCTGCAACAATTATGACCGATACCTCTATTGCAGATAAGGTGTATATGGAGCCGCTGACTCTGGAATATATAGCAAAGATAATTCGATTTGAACGACCCGATGCAATTTTGCCCGGTATAGGCGGTCAAACAGGGCTTAACCTTGCAATGCAACTGGAGAAGAAAGGTATTCTTGCCGAGTGCAGTGTGGAACTTTTAGGTACGAAAAGCAGTAGTATTGAACGCGCTGAGGACAGAGAAATGTTCAAGGAACTTTGCGAAAGTTTAGGCGAGCCTGTACTTCCTTCCGACATAGCAAACTCTATGGAGGAGGGATTAAAGGTTGCCGAGGAGATAGGCTATCCTGTGGTGCTTCGACCCGCTTTCACATTGGGAGGAACCGGCGGTGGCTTTGCCGAAAATGAATCGGAACTATTACCTCTTATGAAGAATGCTCTTTCGCTTTCTCCTGTGCATCAGGTGCTTATTGAAAAGAGTATTAAGGGCTACAAGGAAATTGAATATGAGGTAATGCGTGACAGCAATGATACCGCTATTACTATTTGTAATATGGAAAATTTAGACCCGGTTGGTATTCACACAGGCGACTCAATTGTTGTTTGTCCTTCTCAGACTCTCACAAATAAGGAATACCATATGCTCCGTGACAGTGCACTAAAGATTATCCGTGCACTTGAAATTGAAGGAGGTTGCAATGTTCAGTTTGCATTGGATCCCAATTCATTTCAGTACTACCTCATTGAAGTAAATCCCAGAGTTTCCCGTTCATCGGCTCTTGCTTCAAAGGCAAGCGGTTATCCTATAGCGCGTGTATCGGCAAAAATCGGTGTGGGTATGACATTGGACGAGATTCAGATTGCCAACACACCTGCATCTTTTGAACCTGCTCTGGACTATGTTGTAACCAAAATGCCCCGATTTCCTTTTGATAAGTTTGCTGATGCTAACAACAGTCTCAGTACTCAGATGAAAGCAACAGGCGAGGTTATGAGCATTGGCAGGACCTTGGAGGAAAGTTTGCTTAAAGCTATCCGTTCCCTTGAAATAGGTGCGTACCATTTGCAGCACCGCAAGTTTGATGACAGCAGCTCTGCCGAGCTTATTGACTATATTAAAATCGGCACAGATGATCGTATTTATGCCATTGCTCAACTTTTGAGACTTGGTGTGGATATTTCAGTGATTTGCCAAGCCACGGCTGTAGATAAGTTCTTTATCAGAAAGTTAAAAAATATAGTTGAAATGGAGCAAAGGGTAAAGGAGAATCCTCAAAACATAGAGGTACTTTACACAGCAAAGCGAATGGGCTTTTCCGATAAGGAAATTGCAAAACTTTGGAATATGTCGGAACTTGATGTGTTTTATATGAGAAAGCAGAACAGAATAGTTCCCGTCTACAAAATGATAGATACCTGTGCATCAGAGTTTGACAGTTATATCCCTTATTTCTATTCTACTTACGAGCAGGAAAATGAGTCTTTGGTATCAGATAAGAAAAAAGTCATAGTTCTCGGTTCAGGTCCTATCAGAATCGGTCAGGGCGTAGAGTTTGATTACTCAACTGTTCATGCGGTTAAAACCATTAAGGAAGCAGGCTACGAGGCTATTATAATAAATAATAATCCCGAAACTGTATCTACTGACTATACATGTTCCGATAAACTTTATTTTGAGCCTCTTTGCGTAGAGGATGTCATGAATGTTATCGAACTTGAAAAACCCGAAGGAGTCATTGCAACCTTAGGCGGACAGACCGCAATAAATCTGGCAGAGCCTTTAAGAGATAGGGGCGTAAAAATAATCGGTACAGACTGTGATGCTATCGAGCGTGCAGAGAACCGAGACGCTTTTGAAAAACTTCTGTCCTCGTTGAATATTCCCCAACCAAAGGGTCGGGCAGTAACAAATATCGAGGCCGGAATCAAAGCGGCAGAAGAAATCGGTTATCCTGTTCTTGTGCGTCCAAGTTTTGTTCTGGGTGGCAGAGCAATGCAGATAGTTGCAAAAGAGGAGCAACTGAGACATTATCTTAAAACTGCCGTAGAGATTGACGAGGATAAGCCTGTGCTTGTTGACAAATATATCCGCGGCAAAGAGGTCGAGGTGGATGCTATATGCGATGGTGAGCAGGTGTTTATCCCGGGAATTATGGAACTTGTAGAGAGAACAGGTGTTCATTCGGGTGACTCCATCAGTATGTACCCGTCATACAGTATTTCACAGAAGGTTAAAGATATAATTATCGACTATACACAGCGGCTTGGCTTAGGTATAGGAATTGTAGGACTTTTTAATATTCAGTTTATAGTTGATGAGAATGATAATGTTTATATTATTGAGGTGAATCCTCGTTCATCCCGAACCGTACCATTCCTTTCAAAAGCAACAGGCTACAGTCTTGCTGATATGGCAACCCTTGCGATTTTAGGTAAGAGTCTCAGAGAACAGGGAATAACTGAGATATATCCCAAGGAAAAGGAACGCTTCTATGTTAAGGCTCCTGCTTTTTCGTTCTCAAAACTCAACGGAATGGATGCATACCTTTCGCCTGAAATGAAGTCCACAGGTGAAGCAATCGGCTATGACAAAAAGTTGCACCGTGCTATGTATAAAGCAATGATAGCTTCCGGCATCAAGGTGCAGAATTACGGCACGGTTGTAGTTACTCTTGCTGACGAGGATAAGGAGGAGGCTCTGCCTTTAGTTCGACGATTTTACGATATGGGCTTTAATATCGAGGCAACTGTCGGCACTGCAAACTTCCTGAAGAAAAACGGTATCCGCACAAGAATCCGCCGAAAGCTGAGCGAGGGTAGCGAGGAAATACTGGACTCTATCAGGGCAGGCTATGTAAGCTATGTTATCAATACAAGAGCAGTTCTTTCCGGTGTTCATTATGAAGACGGAGTTCAGATCCGACGATGTGCCAGCCAGAATAACATCACAATGCTTACATCTTTGGATACTGTCAAGGTTTTACTTGATGTACTTGAAGAGGTAACAATCGGCATTTCAACAATCGATGCATAGGAGGCTAAGTTTATGCACTTTACAAAGATGCACGGTCTTGGAAACGACTATCTTTATGTTTACGGTGAGGTTCCCGAGAATATTGCCGAGCTGTCAATCAGACTTTCAGAGCGGCATTTCGGCGCAGGCTCAGACGGAATGATATACATTTCACATTCCGATATTGCTGATTTTAAGATGCGTATTTTTAACGCAGACGGAAGCGAGGCTATGATGTGCGGTAACGGCATCCGTTGCGTAGGTAAGTATGTTTATGCCAAGGGCTATACAGATAAAGAACATCTGAAAATCGAAACCCTTTCAGGCATCCGTACACTTGACCTTCAAGTAAGCAACGGAGAAGTTAAAAGTGTTTCGGTTGATATGGGCAAAGCAGTCGCCAAAGAGGATTTGACCCTGAATGTTGATGGGGAAGAGGTAACCTGTACTCCTGTGTCTGTAGGCAATCCCCATGCAGTTATTTTTGTTGAGGATATAGAAACCGCTCCGCTAACCGCACTGGGACCGAAAATTGAGCATCATCCGGCTTTCCCTGACGGAGTGAATGTGGAGTTTGTGCAGGTTATCAACAAGAACGAACTGCGTATGCGTGTGTGGGAACGGGGAAGCGGTGTCACAATGGCGTGCGGAACAGGAGCTTGTGCCAGCACTATGGCGGCAGTGCAAAAGATGTTTTGCAAGTGTTCAGAAGCGGTATCTGTACATCTTGACGGCGGAACTCTGAAAATTCATATTTCCTCTGATAACACAGTTACTATGACTGGCCCTGCAGAATTTGTTTACGAAGGAGAAACATTAATATGACAACACCTAATATGCACTATGCAGACCTGAAGGATTCTTACCTTTTTTATAACATAGCACAAAAGACAAAGGCGTATTTGGAGGCAAATCCCGACAAGCGTCTTTACCGTATGGGTATAGGCGATGTATCACTGCCTCTTTGCAGTGCGGTAATCAAGGCTTTGCACGAGGCAGTTGATGACCAGGCTGTCAAAGAAAACTTTCACGGCTATATGCCTGAGTGCGGTGCGAGTTTTCTCAGAGAGGCTATAGCCGACTATTATGCTCACAAGGGTGTAACCGTTTCTGCTGATGAGGTGTTTGTATCAAGCGGTGCCAGTGACG
This sequence comes from Ruminococcus sp., assembly GCA_017473775.1. GTDB lineage: Bacteria > Bacillota > Clostridia > Oscillospirales > Acutalibacteraceae > Ruminococcoides. The sequence goes on along the minus strand of JAFUJH010000057.1, from coordinate 11,896 downwards.
AACTTGGTGATATACTTGACCTTTTTGACACAAACAGCACAGCCTTGGTTATCGAACCTGCATATCCTGCCTATGTTGACGCCAATATTATGTCAGGCAGAAAGATTGTCCACCTATCTTCAGGTGAGGAAAACGGATTCCTGCCTTCTCCGGATGACAGTATCAAGGCGGATATACTTTATATATGTTCACCAAATAATCCCACAGGTGCAGTGTTCAGCCGCCATCAGTTACAGGAATGGGTAGACTTTGCAAACAAGAACGGCTCGGTAATTCTTTTTGATGCGGCATACGAGGCGTTCATTGAGGACGAAACATTACCCCACAGCATTTTTGAACTCAAGGGTGCCCGCACCTGTGCCATAGAGATTTGCTCTCTTTCAAAGACCGCAGGCTTTACAGGTACACGAATGGGATATACGGTTATCCCCAAGGAGCTGGAAAGAAAGGGTATGAACCTGAACTCCATGTGGGTAAGAAACCGCACTACCAAGACAAATGGTGTATCTTACATTATCCAAAAGGGCGGTGCCGCGGTGTTTACTGCTGAAGGACAGAGGCAGATACACGAAAACATTAAGGTTTATAAGAACAACGCAAAGGTACTTATGGAGGCACTGGATAAACTGGGTATTTGGTACACAGGTGGTAATAATGCACCGTATATCTGGCTGAAGTGCCCGAACGGTATGGATAGTTGGGAATTCTTTGATTATCTGCTAAACGAAATTCAGGTGGTAGGTACACCGGGAGAAGGCTTCGGTAAGTGTGGCGAAGGATATTTCCGATTTTCAACATTTGGCAGTCCTGAAGATACAAAGGAGGCGGCTCGCCGCCTTTGCGAACTGCTAAAATGAGCAAATAAATTAATAATAAAAAGAGGCTGCCTCACTAAGTGGGACAGCCTTGTGTGATTGTTTTGTGTGATGTATTTATAAAAAATGCTGAAGTTTCTTTAAATTGATTTTAATAATAGTATTTAAGTGGTATGCACTTCCAAAAAGCTTGACACTTTTGGAGGTGCAAATTTTTATGAATATAACAGGAAAAAGATAAAGCGTACAGTGCAGAATTTTAATTGTGTTTGCTTACTAAATATGATTATATGCAGAGTTTTGCCGGGACGGCCAACTTCGGCGTCTGCAAAGTGCAAATAATGACGCTATAATGTGTATAAATAAAGATTTTTTTATATTTTGAAAACTACACTTGAAATATTTGGGAGATAGTGATACAATTCAAAAAAGAGCAAAGGCGTTCTGGAAAATAACCTGAGCGCCTTTGCATTTTTTTATTACTTAATAACTTCCGCTCGGAAGTGTTTGCCTCTCGTAAAGCAACAAATACCCCCTTCATGCTGCCGTTTTATATAAATTTCTTTGAAATAATTGACTGTAAAATAAGTCTGTAATATAATGACAAAGCGACATTTGTTGCTTTGTTTTCAGAACAGCACACGAACATAAAGTTGCTCAATTTTTTTTGATGTGAGGTTTATTGCAAAATGTAATTTTGTTCATATTAAAAGTCGCTTTTGTGACGGATTGGAGGTTTTAAAAATATGAATAAAAGGATAGTAAATGGCACGAGTGTTTTGATTTGTGCCGCAGTTGCTTTGAGCACAGGGATTTCAGGGAGGACATTATGGACAAAAAGAAAAGAAAAATCGGCATAATTGTTTTTGCCTGCATCGCTGTTTGTTTGATGATCGGCACGATTATCGTGAAATCACCGGGACACCACGACTCCATAGGCGAGTTGATGAGAGATGCCGTCCTTCACGAAACAAACAAGGTCAGCCTTTTCGGTCTGATGGATGTAAATCCGGGGCTTATTTCTGCCTTCACCGTAACCGGCATATTCCTTGTATTAGCCCTTATCGTGAGGATATTTGTGATACCGCGATTCAAACTGATTCCGGGAAAACTGCAGTTATTGTTGGAAACAGCGGTTGGGTTCTTTGATAACCTTGCAAAGTCAAACAGTCCCCATCGCAACAAGTTTCTTGGAGCATACATATTCACCGCAGGTGCCTATATTTTTGTCGGAACAATACTTGAATTGTTCGGTATTCAAGCCATTACGACACAAGGGACACCCATATCGTTGCCCGCACCGCTTGCAGATATCAACGGTGCTGTTATGATGGGCTGTCTGTCATATCTTGTCATTCTGTCAGGCGGTATTGCTGAAAATAAATTACGCGGTGTAGGAAAAACATTGAAAGAGTTTTCACTGCCTATATCCATGAGTTTCAGATTATTTGGAGCTCTTTTGAGCGGTGCGTTGGTAACTGAACTTGTATATCATTATATCGCGCTCAGTTACGGACTCCCCATTATAGTCGGAGTGTTATTTACATTACTGCACGCGCTGATTCAGGCATATGTACTTACAATGCTTACAGCATTATTCTACGGTGAGGTTTCCGAGCCTGCACATAAAAAGAAATAAACTATGGAGGTTTTTATCATGAAAAAGGGTTTTAAAGGAATTATTATAGCATTAGTTTTAGTTATGATGATGCTTATGGTAGCTGTGCCTGTCTTTGCGGCTGGAGAAACAGAAGAGGTAGCAGATACCGCTGTCAGCACTGAGGCAATAACAGATGAAGCAGAAGATAACACGCTCGGTGATAAGGCATGGGCGGCTGCAATCGTTGTCGGAATTGCGGCTGCGGCAGGTGCTATCGGTATGGGTATGGCAATTGCAAAGTCCGTAGAGGGTATCTCTCGTCAGCCCGAGGCTGAGGGCAAAATCCGTACCACACTGATGTTGGGCCTTGTCTTTGTTGAAACGGCTATTATCTATGCGTTGGTTATTGCAATTCTGATTATTTTTGTACTCTAAGAAAGATGGGTGAAATACAATGCCGCTGAATATAGATTGGCAACAAATTCTTCTGCACTTATTCAACTTCGTTATTTTGTTTGCAGTGTTGTATTTTCTGCTTTACAAGCCTGTAAAACAGTTTATGGACGAGCGTACAGAATACTATAAAAATCTCGACGATGAGGCGAAGGCAAATCTTGCCGAATCCGAAAAGGTAAAAGCAGAATATACAGAAAGACTTTCTCAATCTGAGGCAGAGATTGCTAAAAGCAAGGAGATTGCACGCAAAGAATTGGCTATGTCCATTGATGCCCAAAAAAAGCAGGCAGAGAACGAGGCTGCAAAGATTATTGCAGATGCAAGAATTACTGCTCAGAGAGAGCGTGAAAAGATACTGAAGGAAGCCCAAGGCGAAATTGCTGATATGGTAACCACCGCCACCGAAAAAATTGTTTTGGGAAGTGGCGCCGATGCTTTTGATCAGTTCTTTGCAGTAGCACAAAGGGGCGAAAGTGATGAGTAAAACTGCCGTTTTATATTCCAATACTCCGCCAAACGAAACGCAGGAAGCGAGATTCAAAGAATTTCTTTCGCAAAAATACAAAGAAGAAATCTCTTTTGTATGGAAAAAGGATGACTCCCTTCAGGGCGGTTTCCGCTTGCAGGTAGGCTCTGAGATGTATGATTGGAGTGCTGAGGGACGCCTCTCACAGTTCAAAGAAGTATTATCATCGCTTAAAACTGAGAGTGAAAATATTATTCCTTTGCTTAAAGAGACTGTCCATAATTGGATACCAAGAGCACTTGCCCACGAAGAAGGAACTGTCCTTACTGTCGGTGACGGAATAGCAACTGTTGAGGGGCTCCCAAATGCCACTTACGGTGAAATTCTGATTTTCTCCTCAGGTGTTCGTGGTATGGTGCAGGATTTGCGACCTGATGAAGTCGGTTGCGTTTTGTTCGGTAGCGATGAGGAAATCAGCGAAGGAAGCGTTGTACGGCGTACAGGTAAAACTGCAGGTATTCCTGTAGGTGATGACTATATCGGCAGGGTTGTGAATTCTTTGGGCGTTCCTGTTGATGGTAAAGGCGATATTTCTTCAGAAGAATACCGTCCTATCGAGCATCCTGCCCCCGGTATTATTGACCGCCAACCTGTTGATACTCCCCTTGAAACAGGTATTCTTGCCATAGATTCGATGTTTCCTATTGGCAGAGGTCAGCGAGAACTTATTATCGGCGACCGTCAGACAGGTAAAACTGCCATTGCCATTGATGCTATTCTCAACCAAAAGGGTAAGGATGTTATCTGTATTTATGTTGCCATCGGACAGAAGGCAAGTTCGGTAGCGCAACTTGTTCAGAACCTCAGACTCCGCGGTGCAATGGACTACACTATAGTGGTAAATGCACCGGCTAGTGATTCGGCACCGATGCAGTATATTGCTCCTTATGCAGGTTGTGCATTGGGCGAATATTTTATGGAAAACGGCAAGGATGTGCTTATAGTTTACGATGACCTTTCAAAGCACGCTATTGCATATCGTTCCCTGAGCCTTCTTCTTGAGCGTTCTCCCGGTCGAGAAGCATATCCCGGTGATGTGTTTTATCTGCACTCCCGATTACTGGAACGCTCTGCTCATTTAAGTGAATCTAAAGGTGGCGGCAGTATGACTGCTCTGCCTATTGTAGAAACACAGGCGGGTGATGTTTCAGCATATATCCCTACCAATATAATCTCTATTACTGATGGACAGATATTTCTTGAAAGTGATTTGTTCTTTGCAGGTCAGCGTCCTGCCGTTAATGTAGGACTTTCCGTTTCCCGAGTGGGCGGTGATGCACAGACAAAGGCAATGAAGAAAGCGGCAGGTGCAATTCGTCTGGATCTGGCACAGTATCGCGAAATGGAGGTTTTCACCCAGTTTGCAAGCGATCTGGATGAAACAACAAAGAAGCAGCTCTCATATGGTCAGGGTCTAATGCAAATATTGCGTCAGGAACAGTATCAGCCGTATAAAGGCTCTGAACAGGTTGTTGTGCTTGTTGTTGTGCTCAATCATCTCTTACAGGATGTTCCTGCATCAGAAATAAAAAGCGTTGTGGCAGGTCTTATTCGACATTTCAGCGAAAAACACTTTGAAATGCTTAATGAAATCGAAATGACAGGCGTGCTTACAGATGAATGTAAAGAGAGTATTATCAGTGTAGCCAAGAAGTATATTAAGGAGCGGTGATACTATGGCTACCACAAAGGAAATAAAAAACCGCATAAAAAGCGTTAAGGATACGCAAAAAATTACAAATGCAATGTATCTTATTGCATCTACTAAACTGCGTAAAGCCAAAGGCGAACTTGACCGCACGCGTCCGTACTTCACAGCATTGCAGGATGAAATCAAGCGTATTTTCAGAACCTCGGAAGAGGTGGAAAGCAAGTATTTCTATCCTCCCACAGGTGAGCACGATTTGCCGGGCTCCTACGGATATTTAGTTATCACAGCAGATAAGGGACTTGCCGGTGCTTACAATCAGAATGTGATCAAAAAAGCACTTGAACTGATGGACGAGCACGAAAATCCCAAGTTGTTTGTGGTTGGAGAATACGGACGCCATTACTTTACCTCCCACAAAATTCCCATTGAACAGAGCTTTTTGTATACGGCACAAAATCCAACCATCAGCAGGGCAAGAGTTATCAGCAGTATTCTTCTGGATTTATTTAATCGTGGAGAGCTGGCGAAAATATTTGTGGTCTATACAGATATGCAAGGTGCTATTGATTCCGAGGCTCTTGCAACAAGATTGTTGCCCTTTCATCGTGCAGATTTTATCGTGCCTGACAATCATGAGGAAAAAATCAAAGTTCCTTTTGAATTTCAGCCATCTATGGAAACAGTTCTCGATAATGTTGTACCAAGTTATGTTACAGGCTTTATTTACAGCGCTTTGATTGACAGTTTTTGCAGTGAGCAAAATGCCCGTATGAATGCCATGGATTCGGCAAACCGCAATGCTCAGAAACTGCTTGATGAATTGTCTCTGCAATATAACCATATCAGACAGGGCACTATTACGCAGGAAATAACGGAAGTTGCCGCAGGTGCCAAAAGTATGAAAAGAAAAGCAAATCAAAACTTGAATAAAGGAGGTGCAGCAACATCGTGAACGGAAAAATCGTACAAGTATCAGGTTCAGTAATTGATGTAGTTTTCCCTGAAGGCAGACTGCCGAAAATTAAAGAAGCGCTTACAGTATCTCTCGGTAACAATAAAAGAGTAATGGAAGTTGCACAGCATATTGGTAACCGCACAGTTCGCTGCATTATGCTCTCAGAAAGTGAGGGCTTATATCGTGGTATGGAGGTAATCGCTACCGGAAACAACATCTGTGTTCCTGTGGGTGAAGCAACACTGGGCAGGATGTTCAATGTTTTAGGCGAGCCTATTGACGGCGGTGCTCCTGTGGATGACCGTATAGAAAAATGGAATATTCACCGAAATGCACCCAACTTTGATGAGCAAAGTCCCGCAGTAGAGATTCTGGAAACAGGCATCAAGGTTATTGACCTTCTGGAACCATACCCCAAAGGAGGCAAGATTGGTCTGTTCGGCGGTGCCGGTGTAGGTAAAACCGTTTTGATTCAGGAACTGATTCATAATGTTGCTATGGAACACGGCGGCTACTCTATTTTTACAGGTGTTGGCGAGCGTTCCAGAGAAGGTAATGACCTTTGGAAAGAAATGAACGAAAGCGGTGTTATGGATAAAACTGCCTTGGTTTTTGGTCAGATGAACGAAGCCCCCGGTGTTCGTATGCGTGTGGCTCTTTCTGGTCTTACCATGGCGGAATATTTTCGTGACAAAGAAAACAAGGATGTTCTTTTGTTCATTGATAACATCTATCGCTTTGTGCAGGCAGGCAGTGAGGTTTCGACCTTGCTTGGCCGTATGCCGTCAGCCGTTGGCTATCAGCCCACACTTGCTGAAGAAATGGGTGCTTTGCAGGAGCGTATCACCTCTACAAAGAATGGTTCAGTTACATCTGTTCAGGCGGTTTATGTGCCTGCGGATGACCTTACCGACCCTGCTCCTGCGACAACATTTTCTCACCTTGATGCAACAACAGTTTTAAGCAGAAAGATTGCAGAACAAGGTATCTATCCTGCTGTTGATCCGTTGGAGTCAACTTCAAGAATATTGGAAGCAAATGTCGTGGGAGAAGAGCATTACAATATCGCAAGAAGTGTGCAGGAAACTCTGCAGAAATATAATGAGTTGCAGGATATTATCGCTATTCTCGGTATGGAAGAACTCAGTGATGAGGATAAACTGATCGTTGGCAGAGCCAGAAAAATTCAGCGTTTCCTCGCTCAGCCAACCCATGTTGCTGAAAAGTTTACGGGTATTCCCGGTGTTTATGTTCCGCTGAAGGAAACGCTGAGAGGCTTCAAAGCAATTGTAATTGGTGAAATGGACGAATATCCGGAAGTAGCGTTTTACAATGTAGGCACATTGGATGATGTAATCGCCAAAGCAGAGAAGCTCAGAAAAGGTGAAATATGATGAATGCATTTTCACTGGCTGTTCTTGCCGCTGAAAAACCGTTTTTTGAGGGTGAGTGTATTTCTCTTGTAATTCCTACTGTTGACGGTCAGTACGGTATTCAGGCAGGACACAATAATATGATAGCCGCTATTCTGCCGGGAGAGTTGAAATTTACAGTGCCAAGCGGAGAAATTATGTTAGCCGCTGTTTCGGAAGGACTTGTAAAGGTGGAAAACGGCAAGGTGCTTATTCTTGTGGATACTGCAGAGCGTCCTGAAGAAATTGACGAGAACCGAGCAAGGCGTTCAGCAGAACAAGCAAAAGAAGCTATTTTGCAAAAGAAAAGTATTCAGGATTATTGTGCGGCTCAAAGCAGAATGGCAAGAGCCTTGAGCAGGCTTCGAGTCAAAAGTCACCAAAGCGGAAATTGACCCGAATTGCATATATTTAAGAAGAAGTCAATTAGTAATTAAAACATAAGTCAACTCAGGGTGGGAAGGAAAAGAACAGAGAAGAAACGCACATCCAATCCTTCTGTTAACTTTGTAATGTGCATTTTCATAGCATTGGTTGGCCTTTTGGCTTCTTCGTATTAATCTTAGAGTATTTCTCAAAAACAATAAATCCGAACCATCTCAATTTATGAGAAGGTTCGGATTTTTGCTGTTTGGTGCGGGTGACAGTGGTTTAATATAGATGAAAGGTTTTGCCTCGCATATTGCGGCGTGTGTGGTTGAAGGGTTCATCGACTCTCTCCTTAAAAATGCTCCACAGGAGCATTTTTACCTTCGGCTTCGGTGTTGCACCTACGCCTCGGTACAGTCGCCTCAAGTCCTGTCACCCTGCACAGTTCTGATAAATGAAAACGAGAGTGTCCGTTAAGGATACTCTCGTTTTCAATGGTGCGCCAGAGCATTCTATAATCGAACCATTTACCTCATCAAGAGTAACGGTAGTATTTGCTTCGTTGTAGTTAAAGGTCAAAACCAGCTTATCGTCATATACATACACTGCATTCACGAAGCTGTCAATGAGTCTTTGCTTGTGTTCTTTTTTCGTTGTATCTAAGCTGCAGAATCTCTGTAGCCAGAAAACCAGTCCCTCTTTGGTAAGAGGAGGGCGTTTCAGTTCTTCTTTAATAATCTTTAATTCAAGTTCTTCTTTTGTGCTCTCAAGTTCAATCATCCTCTGTTTTGTAGTAGTCGTAATGATTCCCTGTTCAATAGCGTTCATCAGATTGGCTATCGCTCTTTCTGTTTCGCTCAACTGCTGTTTTAGAAGGATAACAGATGTATTTTCGGTATTTGCTACACGGAGTACGATGTTTGCGATATCCTCAATCACATCGTCCTGCAACAGCATCTCCTTGGTGTAGCGGACAACAATATCTTCGATCCGTTCTTTCTTTACGGTCTTTTTATCACAAGAGTGCTTGTACTTAGCGTTGTTGCATTTATAGTAGCGATGTACAGTACCGTTCCTACCCGTACCGCTTTCTCCTGTCATATAAACACCGCATTTGCCACAGTATAACTTGGTTGTCAGTAGATAGTCGTCCTCGGCCTTGTGCCTTGCGGCGGCTTTTTTGTTCTTCTGTAACTGCTCCTGTACCTTATTGAACAAATCCGTTGGAACGATCTGTGGGATACCATTCTCGTGAATAATCTCTTTAAACTTATATTCACCGATGTAACGTCTATTCTTCAGCATAGTCGTTACAATGTTGATGGAGATCTCACTTCCCAGAGAAGTGGTCAATCCCTTTGTGTTCAACAGGGTTACGATCTCCTTAATGGTCTTACCTTTGTCGTACAGCTTAAAGGCTTCAAGCACCCAGGGAGCTTTTAACGGATCAATCTCAAACATCTGCTCCTTGTTAATGAGATAGCCAATCGGAACTGTACCACCATTAAATTTACATTTTAAGGCATTTTCCGTAAGACCTCTCGTAACCTTTTCTGACAGTTCAACAGAGTAGTATTCTGCCATACCCTCCAGTACGGATTCAAGCAATATACCTTCCGAACCGGCAGATATATTTTCGGTTGCAGAGATCACCTTGACCTTGTTCTTTTTCAGTACGTTTTTGTAATGAGCCGAATCGAAACGGTTTCGAGCAAAGCGGTCCAACTTCCATACGATGATTACATCAAACTTTTTCTTGGAGCTGTCTTTAATCATTTTCTGGAATTGCGGTCGGTTATCCGTTTTAGCAGATAATGCTCTGTCGATGTAGGTATCAATTACAGAAATACCTTGCCTTTCTGCAAATGCCATACACTCACGGAGCTGACCGTCAATGCTTTCCTCACGCTGATTGTCCGAGGAATATCTTGCGTAAATTACTGCTGTCATTCGTTGTTCACCTCCTGCCAATATTCAGTTTTCTCTTGTAACATAGTTTTATCACGCCCTTTCTTTTGCTCTGTTTTTACCATCTCCAATGCAAGCCTCGCGCTGAATTGCTTACATTGTTGCCATTTTCTTTCGCTTGTCATAAACTCCACCTTTCTGTTTTCAAGAATGCGAAGTTAATATAAAAAGCAAGGTTCCATTTGGCAAGAAAAAAGCGAAATTATATATTTTGTAATTTTCTTGCCAAACAAAACCTCCTTACTATACTGCTTGTGTACTCTGTTAAAAACTGTAGTGTAAAATATTATGCAGTATGTAAGGAGGACTTTCTATGAGCAGAATTATTGCAAATTCAATGATCGGAGATTTTGAAACCTATCTTCGTTCGGACGAAAAAAGCGAGAACACGATTGAGAAGTATTTGCGTGATGTAATGGCGTTTTGCGGGTTTGTAGGTGCAAAAGAAATTAGCAAAGCGGTTGTTATGGAGTTCAAGGCATTATTAGCAGAGAATTACGAAATCACAAGTGCTAATTCTATGATTGCGGCGATGAATGCTTTTTTGCGGTTTATGGGATGGGTGGATTGTTGCATTAAGCAGTTCAAAGTGCAGAAGAAGGCTTTTTGTTCTGAAGAAAAGGAACTGACAAAAGCAGAGTATATTCGTCTTGTAAACACCGCAATCAATCCATGTTAGTACATTGCATACGAGTAAGAAAGATACTCAATAAAACACTTTGCGTGAACGAAGTTCAAAAAGGCTAATTCATTTAGTCGTAATTTTTGTATTCAAAGAGATAGCAACAATAGTGAAGCCTCATTGCTACCGTTTGCTTGAGGCATTAAAAACTTTAGAAAAATTTTCATCTACCTATTGACAAGGGAGGTAATGCGTGCTATACTTATACCAACCTAAAAGGTAGGTAATTCAAGAAGGAAGGAGAACATAATCATGAAGAAGTCGGGTTCCACCTCTATTATGATGAAGGGGATGTGCATGCAGGCTTGCTGTATGTGCATGATTTCTTGCGTCAAAAAATCCGATATGTTCTCCATCTCAGAGGTAAATGCATAAGCCGCGTTCTTTTTGCGGAATAACATTTGTTTACAATCGGGAGACTTTATCGGAGTCTTCCGATTTATTATTTTGTAAGGTAGGTAAGAACCTATGGAAAACTATTTTGAAAAGCTTGTCAGAGCAAATTTTCGATTCGGTCGAATGTGTCGATGTATGAAGTGAAAATTAACTATCCAATCAATCATATACATCAAACATTCAATAACGAAAGGAAATAACGATTATGTCTAATTATAAATTTGAAACTCTTCAGCTCCATGTAGGCCAGGAAAATCCCGATCCCGCAACCGATGCCCGTGCAGTGCCGATTTACGCAACCACTTCTTATGTGTTCAAGAGCTCCGCTCACGCAGCGGCTCGCTTCGGCCTTGCCGATGCCGGTAACATTTACGGCAGACTTACCAACTCTACACAGGATGTTCTGGAACAGCGCGTGGCAGCCCTTGAGGGCGGTGTTGCAGCTCTGGCTCTTGCTTCGGGTGCGGCGGCCATTACATATACACTTGAGGCACTTGGCCAAAACGGCGGACACTTTGTTGCACAAAAGACCATCTACGGCGGCAGCTACAATCTGCTTGCCCATACATTGCCTAATTTCGGTATCACCGCAAGCTTTGTAAATATTCACAACCTTGCCGAAGTCGAGGCGGCTATTCAGGATAACACCAGAGCCATCTACATCGAGACCCTCGGTAACCCCAACAGCGATATTCCGGATCTTGACGCACTTGCAGAGCTTGCTCACAAGCACGGCTTACCTCTCGTGGTAGATAATACCTTCGGTACGCCTTACCTCATCCGTCCTATCGAGCACGGCGCAGATATCGTGGTACATTCCGCTACCAAGTTCCTCGGCGGTCACGGTACAACGCTTGGCGGTATCATTGTTGATTCCGGTAAATTCGATTGGGCGGCAAGCGGAAAGTATCCCGCTATTGCCGATCCTAACCCCAGCTATCACGGCGTGTCCTTTGTAAAGGCAGTAGGCCCTGCCGCTTTTGTTACCTATATTCGTGCAATACTTCTTCGTGATACGGGCGCTACCATTTCTCCCTTTGCGGCGTTCTTGCTTTTGCAAGGTATT